>DAOTTI010000017.1:0-17352 GCA_034437795.1 Chloroflexota bacterium
ACGTGGTGTACCGGCTCGGCTTCGCGCGCTCGCGCCCGATGGCCCGCCAGCTCGTCAGCCACGGCCACGTGGCGGTCGATGGACGGCGCGTGGATATCCCGTCGTTCCTGGTGGAGCCCGGCCAGACCATCACGCTCTCGGAGACGGCGGCCCAGATCCCGACCGTGATCGAAGAGCTGGAGGCCAGGCGCCCCGTGCCGTCCTGGCTCGAGCGCCAGGACACTACCGGCCGTGTCCTCCGGCTCCCAGAGCGCCAGGACATCGAGCTGCCCATCGACGAAAACCTGATCGTCCAGTTCTATTCGCGCTGAGCCCCGCTGCGCCGCGGCCGGCAGGTCCAGCCAGCCTTTCGGCCAGGAAGATCACCAAGCCTGGATCATTCACAGCCAGTGATCAGTTCCCTCTCATCGCTCCTGAAGGGAGAGGCCGAGGGCTCCGCTCGTGAACAAGCCAGGCAAGGAGGTGTGAAGCACCATGGAAGAGAAGGTCCGCATCAGCCCGCCGGAAGCGGTGCAGAAGCTGGACGCCGGGCAGGCCATCGTCCTGGACGTGGTCTCGTCCCCCGTGTGGCGGCGTCTGAACGAGGCCATACCAGGGGCCATTCGTATCCCGCCGGAAGAGTTCCTGCAGCGGATGGGAGAGCTCCCGCGCGAACGGGAGATCATCGCCTACTGAACCTGACCACATGAAGAGACCAGCGCCCGTGTGGCGCTGCTGCTTCGTCGGCGTGGCCATCGAGCTTATGCCCTCGAAGGGGGCCTCTTCGGCTGGAAACGGGCCGGCTACCCCACCGAGCCAAAGCAGGTCGAGGCGGCCCGCTCCGCCCACGATGTCTGCCCCCAGTGCCAGCAGCCGGTGGACGCGCACCGCGCCGCTTGATCTCCCCCGACCCCGGCCATACGCTATCACGCCGCCGTGACAGGCCTGCGCCGGCCCGGCCTGCCTTGGGTGCCAGGGGTGCCCTCTCCCTCTGGGAGAGGGCGAGGCTGACGACCCCACTCGCTACTCGCGGCTCGTGCCTCGCTACTCGCGACTGGGCTCCTTTGGTCCCCTCTCCCTCTGGGAGAGGGTGAGGGCTCCACTCAGAGCTGATCGGTCATCATCCCCCGCCGCACCAGCGCCGCATGAGATTGGCCAGGTATGTCCACAGGCATCCAGGCTAGCGACGTGGTGCCGGCCGGGTGTTACCGCGCGTACTTGCGTGCCGCGCCGACGTCGATCCGGTTGGCCTTCCAGCTTTTCGGGGTCTGGCGGGCGCGGTGGGTCTCATCGGCCTTCAGTTCATTGGGCTTGCCACGTGCCGGGTTGCCCTCTTTCCTGGGACGGGCGGCCTTGGTTGCGGGCCCCGGTCCTGTCTCATCGTCACGGTTTCGTGCCCAGCGCTTCGTCGGCATACTTTTCTCCTCAGCGGCGTAAGTGACCTGACCTGGACTTCTATGAAAACAGTCAGCCTTCCTGCGGCGCTGGCGCCCCAGAGGGGCATACCTGCTTATGCAGATGTGGAGCACTCACCCTCGCCCTCTCCCACAGGGAGAAGGACATCCCGGCGCACGGGAAAGAGGGGCTGATCGACCCTCGCCCTCTCCCACAGGGAGACGGAACTCCTCGCGGGCCGCGGATCATTCAGGCTAAGCGGCCTGAGCGAGGGGTGGGTTCGCCCAGCCCATCTGGTCGATCTGGTCAGACCGAACCATGAGCGCCACACGATCGCCGTCGGTGTCGCGAATGAAGGCGAACGGCACGTACACGTCGCGCTGCATCGGCCGGTCCAGCAGAAAGTCGCGCTCACGGATCTCCTTCACCACCCCAACGTGCTGCCCATCGGCGCCGAACACGTTCATCCCCTCCGCGAGCTGCCAGCTGCCGGCCGTGGCAGGGGCGGGGTAGGGTGGGACCACACGCGGCCGTAGCCGCAGGCGATTGTGGACGTCCACCACGCCCCACACCGACTCGGCGATGTCCTCCGCCAGGCGCTTCTCCCGGCGCGTGTCGGCCGTCCCTTCCAGCGTCACCTCGCCGTTTTCCACGCGGACGTCGATGTCGCTGGCGTCAATGTCGGGGTGCCAGGAAAGCCGGTCACACACGTCCTCCATGATCCGCTCGTCACTGCGCCGGTAGCCGCGCGGCCCGCGGCCGGTGAACGACGGCCCTTCCCCGCGGCCAGGATGCTCCCAGGGAGGCTCGCGCCACCAGAAGGGCGCTCTCCCGTAGCCGGGGCCATGCCACGCCGGCTCGTAATACCCGCTGTATCCGCCCCAGCCAGCGCGCCATCGGTCCTCGTCGTTCTCCCTACGCCACGCCGGCTCGTAGTAATCGCGCCCCAATGGCCCAGTGTCGTAGTCAGGGCCGTAGCCCCGCGGCTCGAAGCCAGCGCGTGCCGGCTCACGCGGCGAGCGCATCCGCTCCGGCGTGTAGTCATAGGCGCGATAGGTGCGGCCAGTGCGATCTGCCTGGCGATCCATGGCGCGTGCTGCCATTGCCCTCCTCCTCGAGCGGTGCCTTCCGATGGTGTGTGGCGTCTGGCGTGTACCGTCGTGTGCCGCGGTGCCTGGTGATCCCCTGTGGCTGCGGGGTCAGATGTTCACCGGTTGCGCGGCCGCCATCTTGTCGCCCCCAGCCCGTGACGCGCGGCGTGCGGCTTCCTTCTGGCGTTGAAGATGCTCCGCGGTGGTGGTCCCTCGCTTGTCGCGACCCGTGTGGCCGACGTGCGCGCCCCGCGTCGGCTCGATCACCTCCAGCCGGAACTCAGCCTGGCTGCTCTCCGCCCCCGGCTCGACCTTCGGTAAGGCCAATACCAGCACCCCGTTGCCGTAGGTGGCGTTGGCCCGCGCGCCGTCGACGGGGTGGGGCAGCGTCACCTCGCGGTAGTAGGGCCCGAAGTTCCATTCCGCAACGGCCAGGTCTCGCTCATCCTGGCGAGGCCCGCGGAGCTGGCCCTGAATGGTGACCTTGCTGCCGGTGATGGTGACCGTGATGTCTTGCGGCTCCAGCCCGGGAAGCGGGGCCGCCACCATCACTCGCCCCTCGCTCTGGTAGATGCGGACGGGTGCCGTCTGGACCGTCGGCCGGCGTTCACCGGTGAGATCCTGCAGTGCTGCCATGCTTGCTCCTCCGGGTTCGTCATGCATCCTGTTCCGTGGTGCCTGTGGCCAAAGGGCCGGCCCCCCGGCGCTACTCAGGCCGGCACAGCGCCCCCATGCCGGCAGGACACGTGCCGCCTTTCGTCACTAGCCATAGCCGGAGCAATGCGGTCACCGGCACAGCGCTGGCGCGGCGGCGGAGCATGTGCCGCCGCGCGCTGGTCCCTGGCTGGCGCCAGCTCAGCGCGCGGCGCTCGCCGCCATCGCTGCGCCGGGGCGCTGGCGTCAGCGCCGCGGCGCCTCCCGGTCGGCCGGCTGCGTGCTGACGATCCCGCTGGTCTCAATGAACGGAATGTCGTGCTTGTGGCAGTACCGTTCCAGGCTCTCGAAATCGGCAAAGTAGCCTCGATCCGGCCGTTTCTCCCCGTCGTGGAAGGTCACCACCTGCCCGTTGGCCAGATTGACCAGCTTGATGTCCGAGCTGATGTTGGGGGCGAAGAACACGTTGACCCCCCGCTCCTGGAGCTCGTGCGGCGTCTCCACGCCGAGATTGTTGTGGGCCCATGCGAACCACTCGTCCATACCGGTCCTCCTCGACGGGCCGGCTGCGTTCAGCAGGCAGTGCCACCGGCGCTGGGGTATGCCTGCCGCCGGCACTCACCCCCTCTTGTCCGCAAGAAGCATGCTAACCCTTTCCTGCGGGGTCGGTTCAGGAGCCAGAAACCTGGCGGATGCGCCACCTAGCCGTCGATGGTCCAGTCGGCCAGGCGGAGCGGCAGAGGCGCCGGCCGCTGGCAGGTGCTCTCCAGCTCGATGTGCCGGCCCTCGGCCGACGACTCGTGGATGGCGTTGACGATGTCCACTACGTGGTAGGCCATCTCGCCACTCGCGCGGTGCGGCCGGCCGGTGCGGATGGCCACGGCCATGTCTGCCACGCCGACGCCACGGCTGTTCGTGTTGTAACCAAATAACGTCTCTACCGGGATGAGTTCGGGACGATCGGGCTGGCGTAGATAGAGCGTCCCGCCAAAGTTGTTCGGGTCGATGCAGCGCAGCGACCCCTCGCTGCCATAGATCTCGACGTGCGGTAGCCCCGTTGCGTACACGTCGGCCGTCATCAGGAACTGGCAGACGGGGCCGCTGGCGAAGTCCAGGATGGCGGCCACGTGCGTCGGCGCGTTCACCTTGAGGCGCCGGCCGGCGCGCTCGCGCTCTTCCCAGGTCTTCCGTGCCGACCCGGTCACGCGCTTGACTGGCCCTAGCAGGTTGATGAGGGCGTGCAGGTAATACGGCCCGCGGTCGAAGGCCCACCCGCCGCCATACTCGAAGAAGTCGGTGAGATAGAAGCTGACGTACTCGCCCTCCTTCGGCGCCGGCCGGCTCGGCGGCCGGGCATGCAGGTTGGCGAAGGCGGCCACCGGCTCGCCGATGGCCCCGTCGTCGATCAGCTTGCGGGCCGTCTGCCAGGCGCCGCCAAAGAAGGTGTCCGGCGCGCCGCCCACGCGCAGCCCCTTGCGCGCGGCCAGATCGAGCAGCCGGCGGCTCTCGTCCCGATAGATGGTCAGCGGCTTCTCGTTGTAGAGGTGCTTGCCCGCCTCCAGCACCCGCAGGCCGACCTGGCCGTGCACGCGGTGTGGCGTCAGGTTCACGACCAGCTCCACCTCCGGATCGGCCAGGAGCTCCTCGACGCTGAGCGCCCTGGGCACGCCAAACTCCGCCGCCCGCGCCTGCGCGGCGTCGAGACGCGTATCCGCTACCGCCACCACGTCAAACGCCTGGAACAGGGTGGCGTTCCTGAGATAGGTGGCGCTGATCTGGCCACAGCCGATGATGCCGGCCTTTACCGGCGTCATGACCGGCGTGCGCTCCACGATGTGCTCTCTCCTCTCTAGCTCTAGATGTCAACTGCTCTCATAAGAACCGTTCTTGATACCAACTGCGGGCCGGTGGCGCCGTTCAGTCCCAGACGAACATGACGCCCAGCCAGTCGCCCGGCCCGGCGGCGATCTCTCCGTACAGGCGGCGCGCGTCCTCCGGCCGGCCGCGGCGCGTGATCAGGTGGTCCACCCGCAGCGCGCCAGCGCGTATCAGCTCCAGGAACACCTGCCGGTTGCGCTGCTGCGACCACGGGAAGGTGTGGTGCAGGACGACGGGCGCCCGCGGCTGCCAGGCGCCGATGATGGTCAGCTCCTTCCGCTGGATCTCCTCGTAGAGCGAGATCTCCACCGTCCCGGTCAGGCTACCCACGATCACGATCCGGCCGTTGAGCGCGGCCAGGCGCAGCAGCGCGGGGAAGTTCCTGGCGCTGGTCGTGGCCTCGAACGCGACGTCGGCGCCCCGCCCGCCGGTGAGACGCAGCACCGCCTCGACCGCGTCCTCCTTCGATGCATCCACCACCCCGTGCAAGCCGCTGCGCCGCGACTGCTCCAGGCGCGCCGCGACCAGATCGATACCGATGACCGGCGCCGCGCCGGCCGCCCGCGCCAGCTGCCCCAGGAGCTGCCCGACCACGCCCTGGCCCATCACAGCGCAGGACTCGCCCAGCTGGAAGGAGACCTTCCGCATGCCGTGCAGCGCCACCGACCCCAAGATGGCGAACACCGCCTGCTCGTCGGTGATGTCGTCGGGGAGCTTCTGTAGGTATTGCGGGGCCCGCTGCCCGGCCGTAGCGGCCAGCCGGTTCGGGTCCAGGTCCACCAGTGTGTGGCTGGCATGCCGGCCCATGGTCAGCACGCGATCGCGCGGGCGCACGTCCTGCACCGCGCTACCCACGGCCTCTACCACGCCCACGCTGGAGTAGCCCGGGCGGACCGGGTACCGGCCGGTGTCGCCGGCGCCCCGCAGATTGAGCAGCGCCTTTACCTCCGTGCCGGCGCTCACCAGCGTGCGCGTGGTGCGCACCAGCACCTGCTGGGGCCCGGGATCCTGGACCTCGAACGTCTCCAGCTCCACCTGCCCGGGGCCGGTGAAGACGATCCCCCGTGCCATGACGCCCATCCTGTCCCTCCTGCGGGCGTCATTGTGACACACCCCGCTACTCGCTACTCGTCACTGGGCTCCGTAATATGATTACCCCAGTCACGCCCCGAGGGAGCGCGGGCGCGGCATGATCATGACCGGCCGTTGACGCTGGCCACTGAGACAAGGAGTGCAGGCTAGCCGGCGGACAGCAGCCGGTTCCCAATCTGCTCGATCTGTGCCAGCGCCTCGTTCACCCCTAGCTCGTTCCGCTGCACCTTCTGCCAGGTGTCCCGCGTCTCCGCCTCCAGCTCGGCGTTCTTCACCCAGGGGTACTGCTTGCTGATCTCGGCGATTTTCTCAATCCCCTCCAGGGCGGGGAACTCCTTGAGCACCGCCTTCCAGGCCGCGGACTGATAGAACGCCTTGCGGGCGGCGGCGCGCTTATACACGCCGGCAAAGTACCGCTCCAGCGTCTCCTCGGCGTTCACGTAGCTCAGCCACTCCCAGGCCACGTCCTTGTGGCTGGATGGGCGGGCGATGGACCACATGTTGGTCCATGTCTGGCTGGACGGGCGAAGCCCCAGCGGCCCCTTGGGGATCGGCGCGTAGCCCCACTGCAGCTGCGGGTTCTTGTCCAGGAAGTATCCCGCCGTCCAGGAGCCGGACACGACCATGGAGTACCCCTCGTTCTCCAGCGCCGCCCCGTCGACCTCCGCGGCCAGCTTGTGCTTGTGGCGCAGGTCCAGCACGAACTGCAGGGCGCCGCGGCCCTTGGCGTCGTTGAGCAAGACGCGCTTGTAGTCCTTGTCGTAGAAGTCGCCCCCATTGGCGTACAGCCAGGGCAGGAAACCCGAGACGCTCAGCCCCGGCGGCGCGAAGCCCCCGCGGATGATCTTGCCGCCCTCCGTCTTCACCAGCCGCCGCGCGGCGTCTAAGAACTGCTCGCTGGTCCAGTTCCAGGTGAAGGTGCGCGATGGGTCCAGCCCCGCTTCCTTGAAGTGCACCACGTTATAGGCGATCACGTTCGTCGATGGGCCGTCGTAGGGGATGCCGTAGTGCTTGCCCTGGTAGGTGTTGTAGAACAGGCCGCTGTCCACGAACTCTTTCAGGTCCATGTGGCGCGTCTTGCCAATGTAGCCATCCAGCGGCTCCAGCAGGTTGTTCGTCATCAGATCGCGCACGAACGCTACCGAGACCTGCGACGTGTCATGGGGCGTGCCGCCGGCGGTCAGCGTAATCCACTTCTCTCGCACGCCGCCGGTGCCGGGGACGAAGATGTAGTCCACCGTCACGTTGGGGAACTTGGTCTCGAACTCCCGCTTGATGCCGTCGAAGTAGGTCTGGTGGACCGGCGTGTTGGGTACCCACCAGTCCAGGTGCTGCAGCGTCACCCGCTCCTTGGTCGGCGCGGTGCGCTGCTCGCCACGCGCCCCTGGGCCACAGCCCACCGCGGCGCCAAGCAGACCCGCCAGTCCGGCCAGCCCTGTGGCGCGGCCTGAGAGCCCCAGCAGCCGGCGGCGCGTGGCGCCTGCCGGTTGCCCCCTTCGCCACACCTGAGTGACCACCGTCGCCTCTGTGTCTAGCATCGTCGCCTCCTTGGGCGCGGCGCCGCCTAGATATGGCCGGCACACGCGCCTGCTCCCATTATTAGCTCCATCGCAGGGCCAGAGCAACCGATGCGAGCGAACGTCACCAGATCCTCACCGAATCGTCCCCGCGGCGCACGATGGTCACGCCTGCCACCTGGCCCCCCGTGCCCGCGCCCGGCCATCGACCCCTCCCCTGTTGGGAGAGCGGGAGCCCGCGCAGCAGGCGGCGGTAAGCGCTCCTCTAGTCCCCTCTCCCTTCCCTATGGGAGAGGGTGAGGGCCCCACTCGCCACTCGCTACTCGCTACTCGGCCCCTCTCCCTCTGGTAGCGGGCCAGGGTAAGCGCTCCGCTGGTGAAGAACCCCAGGCTAGGCCCCGGCCTCCCTGGCCGCCTGCTTCAGGATGGGATCGACCTTGCTCTTGATGTCGGCCGCGACCTGTCGGGCCGGCTTCTGGCCGGACCAGAGTGCGCGCAGCTCCTCGTCAAACACCTTCTCCACCTCAGTCCAGCCGGCCACGCGCACGTCCACGTGCAGGTAGTCCGTGCCTTCGATGAACAGCTGGATGTGCTCCGGCGGGCGCTGGAGGAAGCACGGGTTGGTCATCACCGAGCGCCGGGAGCCAATCGTGCCGCCGAGCTGGCAGAGCTGGATCTGCTGCTCGCTGCTGGTGACGTGCTTGAGGAAGGCCCAGGTCGCGTCACGGGCCTTCGTCTCGCGGTCGATCGTCCAGCCGGCGCCACCGCCGGCCGCGACGTACTTGCCGTTCTTCCCGCGCGGGTGCATGACCACGTCCCAGACGAACTTGTCGCCGATGTCGCGGCGCAGGTTGCCCAACTGCGCGGGGATGCCCTCCTGCATCGCCACCTGCCCGCCCTGGAAATTGGCGCCGGCCGGAAGGGATTCCGGCCACACGCGGTACCGGTGGATGAGATCCTGAAGGAACTGGAGCGCCTCCACCGCCGGCGGTGCGTCCAGCACGCACTCCAGCTTGCTCTCGTCGATCACCTCACCCCCGTTCCCCCAGACCCACGGCGCCCACTGCCGGAAGCTGCGCCCCGTGTTGAAGCCGAACTGGGCGCCGTCAGGCTTGGTCAGGCGCCGCGCGGCGTCCAGGAACACGTCCCACGTCCAGTCTGGCTTCTTCCAATCAGAACTGGGGCGGGGCACGCCGTCCTTCTGGAAGGCGGTGACGCTATAGAGCACGTTCCGGTTGGGGAAGTCGCGAGGCAGGCCCCACAGGCCGTTGCGCCAGCGGTACTGCTCGATCCCCTTGGGGAAGAAGTCGGAGAGGTCAAACCGGTCGCGGGCCACCAGAGGCTGCAGGTCCAGGGTGCGCCGGCGCAGCACGTAATCCACGACGTGCTTGGGCTCCCATTCCCACAGATCCGGCGGGGTCCCCGCCGCCTGGAGCGAGGCCAGCTTGTCCCAGTAGCCGCCCCCACCCTGGGCCATGTTCTCCACCGTGATCCTGGGATACATCGCCTGGAACGACTCGACCGATTTGGTATTGCCTTCAAGCTGCGTCGGCCCCGACTCCCAGTTCAGCCAGACCACGGTCGCCGGCGTGGTGAGCGCGCCACCAGGGCCCGCTGCCCCCTCCGGCGGCGCGCCGGCGCTACGGAATGGCCCACAGGCGGCGCCGATGGTCCCTATCATCGCCCCCGCCGCTGCGGCGCGCAGCAGGTCGCGGCGGGTCGCAGACGTGATCTGCTCGCTGGTTACGGTCTCTCTGTTTGCCATGCTGGAGATGGTAACGTTTATGGTCAGCGACCGTCGCCATGGCCAGAAGAGGGCACCGCTGGTTCGCGGCCGTCTACGACCTGCTCAACCGCTCCGCGGAGCGCCGGCTGCTGGGGCCGATCCGAGCGCGACTGCTCGGCGCGCTGCGCGGGCGCGTGCTGGAGGTTGGCGCGGGCACCGGCGCGAGTTTTCCATATTACGCGCCTGAGCCTGTCGGCCCGATCGTAGTGGCGACCGACCCGGACCCGTTCATGCTGCGCCGCGCGGTCGCGCGGGCCCGCCAGGCGCGGCAGTCGGGCCGGCGCATTCGGCTGGTGCAGTGCGCCGCTGAGGCGCTGCCCTTCCGCGACCGGACGTTCGACACTGTCGTCGCCGCGATGGTGCTCTGAAGCGTTGACGATCCGGCTCGGTCGTTGGCCGAGATGCAGCGAGTGCTCCAGGCCGGCGGCGCGCTACGGTTTGTCGAGCACGTGCGCGCAGACGGCTGGCTGGGGCGCATCCAGGACGCCGTGACGCCGGTGTGGCGCCGGCTCTCGGCCGGCTGCCACCTCAATCGACGCACCGTGCAGATGATCCAGCGGGCCGGCCTCTTGGTGGACACGGTGGAGCAGCGCCGCCTACCGGGCGGCGTCCCCCTGGTCGCAGGCGTGGCTCAGGCCCCTGTGATGTGATCGCTCGCGACGGGTGTGGACTGCTACTTGACGGCGGCTCGGAGCCTGTACGACCAATTGAGGTAACGACGCTGGTGGCTTGGAGAGCCTGCGCGTGAGGGGGCGTGCGCAACCCTCCCCGGCGGCGCCAGACCATGGCCTGTCTCCCGCTCTCCGCGTCTCTGTGTCCTCACATCTCCGCATCTCCGCGTCGTAGCCCCCGCGGCGAAACCGCCGTGGGTCAGATCCTCTCCACATGGCCGTCTTCCCTCCTCTCCGTGTCGGAGAGGGGGCCAGGGGGTGAGGTCCGTCCGCTCTATCCCGCACGCGGGAGAGGGGCCGGGGGTGAGGGCTCCTCCCCGCGTCTCCGTGTCCCCGCGTCCCCGCGTCGGAGCGAGGGGTGCTGCGGACAAGGGCCTGGAGAACGTGCGACAATAGGACGGGGTCGACCTGTGGCACCTGCGCGGGCCTGCCTGGACAGCGGCCCAAGAGCGGTGGCGCGGTGCGACGGGCGCCCGGAGGAGAACGGAGGCGGCATGCGCATTACGCTCGAGGTCCCTGACGAGATCCTGCACGGCCTGCTGGACGACGTGCCCATTCCGGACATGGCGCGGGTGCGCTACCACCTGCACACTCCGGCGGCCATCGCGGACGTGGACGCGACCGTCGCGGAGCAGCTACGGCGCCCTGAGGTCCGCGACCTGGTGCGACCGGGCCAGCGGATCGCCATCGGCGTCGGCAGCCGCGGCATCGCCCGCCTGGCCGAGATCGTCGCCGCCCTGGTGCGTGAGCTTCGCGCCCTCGGCGCCGAGCCGTTCATCGTCCCCGCCATGGGCAGCCACGGGGGCGCCACGGCCGAGGGCCAGCGTGAAGTCCTGGCCCACCTGGGCGTGACGGAGGAGCGCGCCAGCGCTCCCGTCATCTCGGACATGGCGACGGAGGAGGTGGGGCGCACCGACGACGGCATCCCCGTGCGTCTCGACCGGCAGGCCCTGCGCGCCGACGGGATCATCTTTGTCGCCCGCGTGAAGCCGCATACCGCCTTCCGCGGGCCGTACGAGAGCGGCCTGGCTAAGATGATCGCCATCGGCCTCGGCAAACAGGCCGGCGCCGCCACCTGCCACGCCGCGGGGTTCGGCGATATGGCCCGCCGCGTCCCCGCGCTGGCCGCGGTGGCCATCGCGCGGGCGCCCATCCGCTTCGGCCTTGCCGTCCTGGAGAACGCCCATGACGAGCCCTTCAAGATCGTGGCCGTGCCCGCAGAGCGCATCCTGGCCGACGAGCCGGGGCTGCTGAACGAGGCCAGGGCGGCCATGCCTCGCATCCCCTTCGAGCAGCTCGACGTGCTCGTGATCGACCAGATCGGCAAGAACATCAGCGGCGACGGCGCCGATCCTAACATCACCGGCCGCTATCCTACCCCCTTCGCCAGCGGCGGGCCGGACGTGAACAAGCAGGTGGTCCTTGACCTCACCGCTGAGACGGCCGGCAACGCCAACGGCATCGGCACTGCCGACATCACCACCGTGCGGGCGGTGCGGAAGATGGACCTGGGGCGCACCTATCCCAACGGGCTAACGTCGACCGTGCTCCGGCCGGTGGCTATCCCCATGATCCTGCCCTCGGACCGGCTGGCCCTGGCCGCGGCCCTGCTCACCTGCAACGCCGTCGGCCGCGAGCCCCGCCTGATGCGTATCGCCAGCACGCTGCGCCTCGATGAGTTCACCGTCTCCACCTCGTTGCTGGACGAGGTCCAGAGCCACCCGGACCTGGAGGTTGAGGCGGGTCCTCAGCCACCCCCGTTTGACGACGACGGCAACCTGCGCGACCTCGGCTCGCCCGGCCGTGTGGAGGCGCTCCAGCCAGCGCTGGCCTAGCACGGCCTATTGCCGAGCGACGCGCCGTGGTTGCCCCAGGGCTCACCTCGGCGAGCCCGGAAACTTCACGGCCAGCGCGAAGTCCCCTCTCCCTCTGGGAGAGCGGGGGCCCGCGGAGCGGGCGGCGGTGAGGGCGCCGCCTCCTGTATAACTGCGGATAGGCAACCGCTCCCATGGGCGATGCCGCGGCCAAGCCGCCATGCTACGGTTTGGCGGCAGGTTTACCACCAATGGAGCGATCACCGGCGCCCGCAGGGCTACGTTCTTTGCCCCAGGGAGAGCATGACGCCATCCCGGGGCAAGCGCGGGCCATCCCAGGGAACGCACGGCGCCGTCCCAGGGAGAGCGCGACGTGACTGAGCGCGTGCCGCCCGCCCGTCTTCGCGCCCTGCAGCGCGCGGCGCTGGCCTCAGTGGCGCCCGTGCCGCTCGAGCCGGCCGGGATCGCCTGCCGGCTCAGTAGGATCATTGAGCAGGCCGTAGCGGCTTTGGGCGCGCGTGATGGCCGCATTATCCTGGCTGGTGATCCGGCGTGGCGTGACCTCAGCGGTGAGGCGGGCGCCCTGGCCCCACCGGACGAGGCCATTGTCTTCGACCGCACTGGCCGGCTGCGGCGTACGGCCCTGCCCCGTGACGGCGCTACGGCGCACGCGCTTGCGACCGGCGAGCCGGTGGTCGTGCCGGACACCCTCGCGCCGGTCCGCTTCGGCACGTACGCGCACCTGGCGGAGCGGGGGATCCGCGCCCTGGCCATCACGCCGCTGCGTGCCGGCGACGAGGTGCTCGGCGCGCTCTCCATCGCCTTCGGCCAACCGCGGGACGTGCCGGTGGACGAACGCAACCTGCTGGAGGTCTTCAGCGCCTGCGCGGCCGCGGCCCTGGACCGTATCCGGCTGGCGCGTGCCGAGCGCCGCCGAACCTTCCAGGCGGAGCAACTGGCGGCCACCCTGGCCCAGGTCAGCGCCGCCTCAAATCTGGACGGCGCGCTGGAGGCGCTCTTGAAGGGCGCAATGGCGCTCTTGGATGGCGATGAGGGAGTGGTGCAGCTCTTTGAGCCCCACACCGGCCAGCGCCGGCTGATGCTCCGCATGGACTGGGGCGGCGCCATCGTGGCGCGGTCGACCACGCCCGACCTCGTGCCGGGCAGCTTCGCCGCCGCGCTGAAGGACGGCGGCCCTCCGGTGCTGGTGGAGGACTTTCAAGAGCTGGATCCCGATGCCTACCCGCTGTACGAGCAGCTGCGCCAGCGGGGGATCCGCTCGGCGGTCAACGTGCCGATCGAGGCCCATGGCCAGCGGATCGGCAGCCTGCACATCAATCATCATCGGCGGGCCTTTTTCGGCCCCGCCGACCTGGCCGTGGCGGAGATGCTGGCGCGCCAGGCGGGGGCAGCCATTGAGCGCGCCATCCTGGAGGCGGCGCGCGAGGCGGACCGGCAGCGCCTGGCGGCGCAGGCCGAAGCCCTGAGGCGCCGTGAGGCGGAGGCCGCCGCCCTGCGCGAGCTGGACCGGCTCAAGGATGAGTTGCTGTGGACCATCTCGCACGAGCTGCGCACGCCCCTCACCGCCGTGCACGGTTACGCCCAGCGCCTGGCGGCGCGGGCCCGCAGCCTGGATCGCGCGGCCATTGAGCGGGCCGCGGCGCAGATCCTCAGCGGCGCGCAGCAGCTCACCCGCCTGGTCGATGATCTGGTGGACCTGGGGCGCGCTGAGCGAGGGGAGGTGCTGCTTCAACTGGAGGACTTCGATCTCCAGCCAGTGCTCCGCCAGGTGCTGGCGGGCTTCGCCTCGACGCCGGGCGGGGAGCGCCTGGTGGCCGATCTCCCGCCGCGCCTCCTGGTGCACGCCGATCCGGTGCGGGTCATTCAGGTCGTATCCAACCTGATCGCCAACGCCCTGAAGTACGCGCCCGATGGCCCCATCGTGGTGCGGGCCCGGCGGCGCGCCGCCACGCCGGGCGCCGTCCGCGTGGAGGTCGTCGACCAGGGGCCGGGGATCCCGCCGGAGGAGCAGGCGCGGATCTGGGACCTGTTCTCCCGCGGCACGCACGACCGTGAGCAGGGCACGCGAGGCGGCAGCGGGATCGGTCTGGCCGTCGTCAGGCGCTTGGTGGAGGCCCACGCCGGACGCGTCGGAGTGGAGAGTGCCCCTGCGCGGGGCGCCTGCTTCTGGTTCGAGATCCCGCGCCGCGCTGAGCGCCGCGCCGGGTGATGCCCCGCGCTGCGGCGATGCGCCGGGAGACGCTGCTCTCCAGGAGACCGAGCGTCCAGCCGCTGCGCTGGCGATGCGCCACGCCGTAGCGTCATGCCGGCCATGGATGCAGCCATCCCCGACGTGGCGCTGTCGCCTTCCCTCTCCCTGCAAGGAGATGGCGAAGGTGAGGGCCCCAACACCCAGGAAGACCGGTTACATCCCCTCAGCGAGTGTGCGCTCCAGTCAGCGAGTGTGCGCTCCAGCACTCAACGGGCGTCCAACCCTACTCCGCGTGCGCCCAGTCGCGGCCCGTCACGGCCGTCATTCCCCTCTCTCGCGTCTCCGCATCCCTATGCCTCCGCGGGCCAGAACTTCTCCCCATGGGCGGCGTTCCCCCTCTCCGCGTCGGAGAGGGGGCTAGGGGGTGAGGTCCGTCCTCCCTCCCGGCACCCCCAAGCCGCACGGCCATGGCTCTCGTTCCCCTCTCCGCGTCGGAGCGGGGGCGGCGGGGCCAAGCCGCACGGTAGGGCTGGGTCGGGCAGGGGTGCGGCGCGGCCCCGCCCGAAGGGGGTGAGGTCCGTCCTCCCTCCCCCGCGCGGCCGCGACCGAAGGGGGTGAGGTCCCCTGCGGCGGCTGATCCGGAAGCTCCGTGTGCGCCCCGGCCGGCCAGGTGCAGGCGGCGCCCAGGGGAGAACGCGAAAGGTAAAGTACGAAAGACCCCGAAAAGGAGAAGCGCATGTCAGAAGCAGAGCAAGGGCAGGGGCACACGCAGATCGATGGACTAGGCGAGCCGGTGCGGAGCCGCCCGCAGGTCCCCGAGGGCTACGGCATCCCACCGGATTCAGAAGGCATGCTCTCCTGGCGCTGGGCGGAGGAGCGCCTGGAGCAGGCCAAGAACTACTGGGTCGTAACGGTTCGGCCAGACGGCCGGCCGCACGCCGTACCGGTTTGGGGCGCGTGGGTCGACCGCTGCTTCTACTTCGATGGCGGCGGGCGCAAGGCGAAGAACCTGGCCACCAACCCCGCCATCGTGGTGCATCTCGAAAGCGGTGACGAGGTGGTCATCGTCGAGGGCGTCGTCGACCGGACGGCGGTGCCGGAGCCCGATCGCTTCACGCGTATCCAGGACGCGTACGCCGCCAAGTACGACTATCGACCCGAGACGGCGAGCCAGCTCTTCACCGTGCGGCCCCGCGCCGTCCTCTCCTGGCACCACTTCCCACGGGACGCCACCCGCTGGCGATTTGGCGACCAACACTGAACTGCAGACCTCACGCAGGCGGTGCTTAACCTCGCCTCCCACGCGGCGACGAGCTCGCGCGCCACCCTGAGAAACTCGGCCGGATCGAACGCATGGGCAGTCACCGTGCTATCCCCGCGTGGTACCTCAGGCGCCTGCCCCGTGGCTGGCCTCTCCAAGGTGGTGATCGATGCGCCAGCGCCTCCAGTTGGCGCGTTCCATCACCCCATGTTGAGCGCACGCTAGTTCTGGACACGGCACATGTACGGCTGGCGTTCCTCCTCTCCGTATCGAAGCCGTGGCGCCGCCAAGCGGCACGACCGTGGCCCTCGTCCCCCTCTGCGCGTCGGAGCGGGGGAGGCGGGGCCAAGCCGCATGGGCTTTGAGGCGGACGAGTGCCTCCAGTTCAAGCCGTACGGCATCGCCACTATGCAGTCGCTCGGCTACCTCTGCGTCGTGCGGGACTGCACCACCACGTACGAGAATGCCGAGACGTTGGCCGGCCTATGGAAGACGCGGGTGGCCATCGACTCGATTGAAGCGCGCTGGGGGTATTCCACCATTTCGGATGCGTTGCTGGAAGCGATACGGCAGGTGGCCCATGAGCGCATCGCATGCGGCTCACTCCGCAGCCGGCAGCCGGCCAACCCTGCTCGCCCGGATCATTCCTGCGCGGAGCCCTCCCCTTCTGCCAGAGGGGAGGGAACGCCTCACAGGCGGTCGCTCAGAGCGTGGCCAGCAGCCGGAGGATGCGCTCCAGACCGGCACGGCGATCGTCGCCGGCGATCAAGGTCGAGGCGATGACCTCGTCCATGCCGGCCTCAAGGTAGGCCCGCAGCCGCGCGGCTACGGCGGCCTCATCCCCATGGACGACGATGGCGTCGAGCATGGCGTCGCTCATCACGCCCTGGCGCGCCTCCGCGTACCCCGCCAGCGCGAACATCTCCTGGTAGAAGGGCAGCCGCGCGTAGCCTGCCAGGCGGTCCCGCGCGGCGGCACGCACCGCCGCTGCGTCCTCATGGACGGCCACGAAGCAGTGGGCGATGAGCGGTGGAGCGGGGCGCGCGGCGCTGGCGGCGCCCTGGCGCAGGGCGGGCAGCGCCTGGTCACGCAGGTAAGGCAACGGGCAGACCCAGGCGATCGCGCCGTCGGCGATCCGGCCGGCCAGCCGGTACGACGCTGGCCGCAGGGCCGAGATCAGCACCGGCACGTTCGGCGGCGATGGCATCTCGGCGTGTACGCGGAAGCGCCGGCCCTCGAAGTCGACCTTGCCCCGCTGAAGGGCCCCGCGCAGGATGGCTACGTACTCGGTCAGGTACTCGAGCGGACGCTCGAACGGGATGCCGTAGATGCCCTCGACCGCCGGCCGGTGGCTGGGCCCGACCCCGAGCCGGAACCGGCCGGGGGCGAACGCAGCGATGGCCAGCGCTTGCTGCGCCAGCGCCAGCGGGTGGCGCGGAAAGACCGGCACAATAGCGGTGCCCAGACCGATGCGGCTGGTCCGCACCGCTGCAGCGGCAAAGATGGTCAACGCGTCGGGGGAGGTCGCTCCCGTCGTGAGCCAGGCCGATGCCACGCCGAGCCGCTCCGCCAGCTCGATCGCCGCCACCTGGCCGGCCGCCCGCGGCTCGTGCAGCGCCACACCGATCTTCCCGCTGGAACCTGCTGAAGCCATCGCCATCCGCGCCGTCCTCGCCGTCTTACTACGGCGCCAGTATATGAGGACAAACAGCAGGTGAGCTCCGCCCCCCACGTCCCTCGTTCCCCTCTCCGACACGGAGAGGGGGCGGCGCGGCCGCCGGCGAAGGGGGGTGACGGCCCTCCCCTCGTCTGCACTCCCAGCAGCGCCGGACGCAGCAGTCCGGTCGGCAGCCGCTACACTCACGCCGGCCGCGCCACAGGACGGCGAGGCCGGCAGCCAGGCCAGTGACGCCCGCTCAATACGGTGCTTTCCACGATCTGCTACAGAGATACTCCCCTGCGCATCGAGCCCGGTCCCCGCAGGCCAGAAGAAGGCACCTCG
>DAOTTI010000018.1:0-1730 GCA_034437795.1 Chloroflexota bacterium
CGAGGTGCCTTCTTCTGGCCTGCGGGGACCGGGCTCGATGCGCAGGGGAGTATCTCTGTAGCAGATCGTGGAAAGCACCGTATTGAGAAGCTCACAGTGGCGGCGGCGCGACGGAGGAAAGCAGCGATGAAGTGTCCGCAGTGTGGGGAAGCGAACTCGGCGCAAGCCACCTATTGTGCAGCCCGTGGGCGGAAGCTGCCTGCGACCCAGGCTGTCCTCCAGCCTGAGCACCTGGTGGTGCGGATCGCCGTTCCCCGGGGCGCCGCGGCGGTTGATCTCTGGCTCACGATGATAGACTGCTGGGTTGCCGTGCAGGCGTTCAGCTACATCGGTGGGGCATTCGCGCTGCACGGCTTCACCAGCACCCTGGTGGCGCTCAGCCGCATCACCGCGCCAATGGGGATCAACACTGGGATGGGACGGATCGGGCTGAACGTGGGGCCGATCGAGACGGTGGCGTTCCAGACACGTCTGCCAGCGCTTTTCGTCTCGCTTGCTGGCATTGTGGCTGCGACGGCAGCGATTGGCCTGTTTCGGCGCCGATCCTGGGCGCGCAATCTCACCGTCGTTACGCAGGTCTGGTCTGTCCTGATCGCACTCCTCAGGCTGATCCTGGCACCGTCAGGTACCGGAGTGCTGAGTCTCATTGAAACCAGCGTTGTCGCTGGCTTGATCTGGTTCTACATGCGACGGGCTGAGGTAGGCGAGCTTTTCACAAGCGATCGGTAGTACTCCAGGCCCTGCTCGTTACACTGTAAACGACATTCGCTTTTCGCTTCTAGTACCCCGCCACGATGATGCTGCTGGGTGCCGCAATCTGGCTGCGTCCATCACAATCACCGTGGCCAAGTACTAGTCTGGTGTATTCCAGCAGGGGGTGCGGATGCGCGCGTCCGTGCTGCCGCCTGAGCTGGCCGGGGCAGGGTAATGGGAGCTGGGGAGTGAGAGTGCGTGGCTGGTCGTTGCCGCCTGTTGGCGAGAGACATGAACACTGCTGAGCACCGCGCAACGCTGCGCGGCCAGTGGCCGGAGCAGCGATCCTCGGCGCCTGCTGGGGCTTGCACCCGGCCGGGTGAACGAGGCGGAGGAAGGGAGCGATGGCCCGCTACTGTACCAACTGTGGCAATCCCGTGGAGGCGCGGGCGCGCTTTTGCAGCCAGTGTGGGGCGCCTGTGAGCCTGCCCGCGCCGGCGGCCCCGGTCGCTGCGCCATCGCCTGACGCGAGCGCTGCGCCGGCGCCTGACGGCGGCGCTGTAGGCGCTGGCGCTGCGCCGGCGCCTGACGGCGGCGCTGCAGGCGCTGGCGCTGCGCCGCGCCGGGGGAAGGTCTCCCGGCGGCTGGTGGTAGCTGGTGGGGGGCTGGGGAGCCTGGTCGTGGCTGGCGGAGGGGCCCTGCTGGTGGCGCAGCGGCTGCGTCCGGGCTGGTGGGGGGCAGGCAGCCTGGGGCCGGTCGGGGCGCCAGCCGCGCCAGCGTGGCGGGTGCTGGCCGGAAAGTCAGGCGCCACGGCCGTCGCTCTGGCTGGGCCAGCCGGCATTGCTGTGGATGGGCAGGGCAACGTCTACGTGGCTGACATAGGCAACCACCGCATCCAGAAGCTCTCCCCGCAGGGGCAGGTGCTGGCCGTGTGGGGGCGCCAGGGCACCAGCCCCGGGGAGTTCGACCAGCCCTGGGGGATCGCCGTGGATGGGCAGGGCAACGTCTACGTGGCTGACATAGGCAATGACCGCCTG
>DAOTTI010000019.1:0-7768 GCA_034437795.1 Chloroflexota bacterium
GGCCACTGGACCTTCACCTCTCGTACCCAAACAACCTGAACTATCCGCCCACGCCGAGCCTGGTTCAAGGGGCGCTCCTGGCCGCCGCCATGGCCCTGGCCGGCCTGGGGCTGGCGGCGCGGCGGCGCGGGGCCGCGGAGGCGCTCTTCTTTACCGCAGGGACGCTTGCGCTGTGGTTCATGACCACCACCTGGTCGGCATGGCTCTGGGAGCGGGTCTCGCTGCTCCGCTTCCTGCAGTTCTCCTGGCGCCTGTACGGGCCCCTGGCGCTCAGCCTAGGACTGGCCGCGGCCGGCGGGGCGGCGATCGCCGGCTCCTGGCTGGATCAGGGAGGGAAGCGTGCAGGCGCGGGGCGGGCGGCCGGCTGGGCGCGGGCGGCGGCCGTGGCCACGGCCGTGCCGCCGGCGCTGGTGGCGTTGCTGGCGCTGAATACCACCACGGCGCGGCCGCTCTGGCTCAGCGATCGGGTGGAGCGGCGCGCTGGCGGGCCCCAGCTGGTGGGGACGGAGAACGCGCTCTTCGGGGCCGGGACCACGACCGGGGGCGAGTTCGTGCCTCGCGCGGCCGACCTGCGCGACGTCCACGGCCGCCGGCGCGGGAATGGGGTGTATGAGGCGCTGTATCCCGAGTTCGGCTGGATCGCCGGCCGCGTGTGGGTCCTGGATGGCACCATGCAGGTGACGGGCGTGGCCGGTGGGCCGACGTGGACCCAGGCCCGCATCGCGGCCGCGACGCCCGGAACCATCGCCTTCCGCACCATCGCCTTTCCAGGCTGGCGGGCCTACCTGGACGGGCGTCCGGTTCCATGGAGCACGGCGCCTCGCGACCAGGAGACGGGGGTCTCTCCCGGGTTCATCACCGTGGCGGTGCCGGCGGGGGAGCACGAGGTCCAGATTGCCTTCGGCCCCACCGCCCTGCGTAGCGCCGCGGCGGGGGTGAGCGTGGCCGCGCTGGCCTGGTTCGGCTGGTGGCTGGCGCGGGCGGGCCGGCCCGGGGGACGGCGCTGGCGGATGGCGGTGGCGCTGGCTCCGGCGGCCTGCTTTGCCGCCACCGGCCTGCACGATGTGGTGCGCCCGGCGCTCGGCGCGCCGGTCCAGCCATCCCCGTCGCAGGAGCGGATCGTGGCCGACCTGGCTGCGCTAGTCGCGGGGGGCGAGGCGCAGATCAGCAGCCCGACCGGGGCCGGCCTGGGCCCATTCGTCAACCTGCAGCGCCTCTCGCTCGGGGGCCGGGAGCGGCGCTGGCTGTACATGCACCCGCCGTCGGCCGTCTCGGTCTCGCTCCTGCTGCCGGAGCGGGCCGCCTTCCAGGTGGGCCTGGCGCTGGACCCCAGGACCTGGGAGGCGGATGGGGCCGACGGCGTACGCTTCATCCTGGAGGCGACGCCCGCTGGCGGGCGCACGACGCGGGTCTTCGAGGAGGAGGTGAACCCGCGCGCGCGGCAGGAGCAGCGCACCTGGCTGGACCGGTGGGTCGACCTCTCCGCCCTGAGCGGGCAGCGGGTCACGCTCACGCTGCGGACCGAGCCGGGGCAGAGCGCCGCCTACGATTGGGCGGGCTGGGCCGACCCCGTGGTGTTCGTCCAGCGGGATGCGCGGCGCCCCGGCGGCGGCCCGCCCGGCCCCGTGCCCACGCCTCGCGCCACCTGAGCGCGCTGGCGGCCGCCACCCCGCTGCGCGCCACGGCTCGACCCGCCGCCAGAGCCAGGGCCGCCAGCCCGCGCTACCCCGCCGGCCGGGCCATCCAGCCTGGAATAGTCATGAAAGCGGGGCCCTCACCGCCGCCCGCTGCGCGGGCTCCCGCTCTCCCGCGGGGAGAGGGAGGTGCCGTAGCGGCCCTGCATGGAGCCGGAGCCCCCTAACCATCTCCCTGTGAGAGAGGGAACCGCTCGCCGACCGCAAAGGTGGAGCCCTCACCGCCGCCCACTCCCAGAGGGAGCGGGGACCCGTCTCCCTAGCCGTGAAGGCTCTCGGCCGGCAGACGCCCCCGCCGAGCCTGGAGGCGCCTCCTCTCCCTAGCCGTGAAGGCTCTCGACTGTCAAATACCCCAGGCTGGTAGAATCTAGTGCTCGCGCCAGATAGGCCGCGCCGGAGTGGCGGAACTGGCAGACGCGCACGACTCAAAATCGTGTACCGAAAGGTATGAGGGTTCGACTCCCTCCTCCGGCACCCCGCTGCTCGCTGCTCCTGGGCCATCGCCTGGATTACGGCTGTGAGGCAGGCGGTCGCTACTCATTCGCGAGCGGAGCCCTCACCCTGGCCCTCTCCCATGGGGAGAGGGAAGAGATCTCCAGGCCAGAGGGAGGGGGAACAGATCTCCAGCGATGAATAGGCTGCGCCAGGCCGCCCCTGCAGGCCCACTGGTCTTCCACCCTGGACAACTTTGAACCTGTTTAGGCGATGCCCAGATAGAGGCAGGCGGCGGCCATGAGAAAGCGGGCGCGCGCCACCAGGCCATCGATCTCGATCCGCTCGTTGGTGCCGTGCACGCCGACGTCGTCGGCCTCGGCCTCGGGGTGCAGGGGCATGAAGTCGTAGACCTGCACGCCGAGGGGTCGGAAGAAGCGGGAATCGGTGAAGCCGCCGCAGAGCGACGGCAGCAGGCGCGCATCCTCGCGGCCGAGGGCTAGCTGCAGGGCCTGCCCGCACACCGCGCGGAACGGGTGATCGTAGGGCGAGGCGTTGGCGATGGCCGTCGTCTCCACCGCCACGTGGGCCCACGGCAGATCGTGGAGCAGGCGGCGTAGCTCGCGCTCGACGTAGGACGCATCCTGGTGCGGTAGCGTGCGCGCGTCGCAGACGATGGTGCAGCTCCCAGGGATGGAGTTGGACTTCACGCCGGCGTGGAGCATCGTGGGCACCAGGGTCAGGCGGGACGCGGCGCGCAGGCTGCCGCCCAGCGCGCGGTGGCTATGCTCGAGCCGTTCGATGGCCTGCGGCAGGGTCTCCGGCGTCAGGGGCGCGGGGAGCTCGAACAGCGGCGGCAGCTCGGTGAAGAGAGGGTGGGAGGTGTCCACCACCGGCTGATAGGTTCGCAGACGTTCCAGCACGATGCCGGCGCGTTCCAGGGCGTTCTCCGCCCGCCAGGGCGCCGAGGCATGGCCCGGCTTGCCGTCGATGCGGATGCGGACCTCCAGGCGTCCCTTCTCTCCTGTGGCGAAGAGGTAGCCCAGCCCCCGCGGCGCATGGACGGCCGCCCCGCCGCCCTCGTTGAGGGCTACCTCGGCGCGCACCTGGGCGGCAAGCTCCGGCTGCGCCACCACCCAGCCAGCGCCGAAGCGCCCGCCCGACTCCTCATCCGCCGCTGCGAGCAAGGCCAGATCGCCCTTGAGCGCAACGCCGCGACGGCGGAGGAGCTGCATCACCAGGACCTCGCACGCGGCCAGCGACTTGGCGTCCTGGCTGCCGCGCCCGAAGACGCGCCCCTCGGCGATGACGCCGCCGAACGGCGCGTACGGCCAGCGCTCAGGGTCCTCCACCGGCACCACGTCCAGGTGCGACATGAGCAGCAGGCTCGGGGGCCGTAGCGGGCCGGACGGCGGCCGGCTGGCGCGGGGGAGGCGGGCGATGAGGTTGCCGCGAGCGGGCGCGGATTCGTGGATCGCCGCCGTGATCCCATCTTCGGCCAGGCGGGCGCGCAGCACCTCAGCGCAGGGGGTCTCGTTGCCGTTTGGGATCCCGTCACGGCCGGGGTGGCCGTCGCCGTAGTTGACCGTGGGCAGACGCACCAGCGAGGCCAACAGGGTCGCAAGCTCGTCGCGGGCGGCATCCACGTCGGCCAGCAGGCGCTCCAGCGCCTCCCTCTCCCGCGCGTCTAGTGTCGCCGCACTCACGTCCGTCGCTCCGCCGGGCATCGACCGCGCCGTCGCCTCCCGCACCGCCATACCACGACCGCGCTACCGGGCGTCATCGGCCGCGTCTTCGCCCTCCTTGTCCTCGTCGTCCGCTTCATCTTTCTCATCGTCCCATTCGTCGTCGTGGTCGGGATACTGCGGTGGTGGGGAGCCGTGCGCGTCGATGATACGGGGATAGGCGCCGCCGTCGGGTTGGAGGTTCATCCGCTCCAGGCGCACGTCGTGGCGCCACTCGTCGCCGAAGTCGAAGATGTACAGGATGCGTTGGCGGGGATGGAGATTGAGCCGTGAGAGGCGGACGCGCGTGGTGCGCCTGCCGGGGGCACGGCCGCGAAACGGGCAGGTGTACTCGGTGGCGGTATCCCAGGCCTTGCCGCTGAGGAAGAAGGCGTAGAGGTGGTCGTTGTCCCAGCCGAAGGCCTGCTGAATGGCGTGGTGGAGGTCTTCTAACGTCTGGTCGCTGCGGACCTCGATCCGGCGCCAGATGTCCTGGTCATAGCACAGCGAGACCTTGAAGCGATAGATGGTGGTGGCCGGCGCGGGCCACTGCTCGTGCGGCGGCGTCCTCACCTGCACCGCGATCGTCTGGCCGGACTGCTCCACCTGGACGACGTCCTGGAGAGGCATCTCTTCATCCGCCAGGGCGTCCTCGTTGCGCTCGCAGAAGGCCACGAGGGCCTCGATGGCGAGGGCGATGGCCCACCCTTCCTCGTTGGTCAGGGCGCCGTTGCCGGTGGCGCCACCCCGCACGACGAACGTCGGGGCCACGCCGAACCGGCGTGGCCAGGTGTTGCGGATGAGCTTGTCCACGTACGCGGGCGGGAGCTCCTCCTTCGGGTCGAAGCTGACCAGGAAGACACGCCCCCGTACGTTGCTCAGGTACTCGGCCTCTAGCTCAGCAACCCGCTCGTCGAAGTCGGCGTGCCGGCGGGCCTCCTCCAGCCGCGCGCCCAGCTGCTGATCGCGCTCGAAGTCCTCGATGGTGGCGTAGAGCGCAACGCCGAAGACGTCCTGGCCGGCGCCGAGCACGCTGGCGTACAGCGGCGGGAGGTCGTCGCGCAGGGGTTTGAGCTCAATCAGGGGCTCTTCACAGACGAACTGCCACGGCTTGCACCGCCAGAGGCGGGCGCTGGCCGCGCAGAGCAGGGCGATCACGTCGTTGCGCAGGTCCAGGGTGGGTGCCAGCTCATCGTTGAACTGCTTGACCAGCTCCGTGAAGAGGCGGTCGAACGGCTCGAAGGGCGGGGAGACGGCCACCTCTACGTCCGGCCGCCCGAGCGCGGCGCGCACCTCGTCCGCCAGGGCGGGGTCAAAGAGCACCAGCTTGCCGGGGAGCACGCGCTGTGGCGGCCCGCCCGGCGCCGGCAGGCTGCACAGAGCATGGAGCAGCGTCTCCGCGCGGCGGTCGGCCGGTCCGATAAAGGCTCCCCAGGGCGTCCCCGTATCGGCTCGGACGCACACCGCCAGGTGGGCGGTGAACGTCCGCGCCCCGTCGCTGACCTCCAGGGCCGACGGCCGGACGTCCCCCATCACCACGGCCGACGGGTCGATGGGGAGATCAGCCAGGGGAGGGAGGGAGAGTTGAGGGTCGGCCTTCTGCCGGGCCGACGCGGTTGAGCTCGCCTGACGGTGGCGCCGTTTGCGAGACACGCGCGTCCGCTCCTTTCGTTCTTGCCACATCTTCCGCCCTGGACGGCCTTCACGTCAAATCCCAGGGACCTCACCCCCTGGCCCCCCCGCGCCGAAGCGGATACGCGGGGAGGAGAGGGCAGCCCTCACCCCCTCGCCCCCTCTCCCGCACGCGAGCGAGGGGGACGGACGACCGCGGCGGGGTGGCTTGGCCCCAGCGCCGTCTCGGCCGCACGCGGGCGAGAGAGGGCTCAACCATGCACTCGAACGGGTCGCACGTTGGCATGCAGGGACGTACACCGCTGTCCCGCATGGCGCCAGGCTATGGCCGCCCTCCCCTCTCGGTGTCGGAGAAAGGGTAGCGGGCCCGCGTAGGTTTACGTCCTCTCCCCGCGCCCGTCGTTCCCCCTCTCCGTGTCGGAGAGGGGCCAGGGGGTGAGGTCCTCCGTCCCGGCCAAGCGGCACAGCCGCGGCCCGCGTTCCCCCTCTCCGTGTCGGAGAGGGGGCCAGGGGGTGAGGTCCGCCGCGGCTGATCTGGACCTGCGATGCATGCTTGGGGATGGTTGCCGGAAGCGCGGTCGTGCCGCTACAATCATGGTGCATCTCGTTATTGCAACTAATTCGCAATTGAGAGGAGGTCGAGCCATGGCGGCGAATTTTGCCACGCGCACCATCACTCGCACGGCGACGATCAGCATCAACCTGGTCATCCAGGTCACGGTCTTCCTGGTCCTCGTCGGCCTGGTGCTGTGGACGTTGCTGTTCACGCCCTACGCCAACATCCACGACCCGCTCCACGCCCTGCGGCACGCCCTGTACATCATTCCGTGCCACTGATGGAAGGCCACTAACCGGGCCCGCTGAGGGCGCTTGATGGGGAGGAGAAGGTTCATGCGCGAGAGAGGAGTTCCGTGCACGCCGCGAGCGCCGCGGCCAGCGGTGGCGCCCTCCGGCGCTTCGCCGCGAGGGGCCAGGGCCAGACGCAGCGCTACCCGTGCGTCGCTTGCGCTGGCCGCGGCCCTGCTGGCGGTGCTGCTGGTTGCCGGCGCGGCCTTCGGGCAGGGGGCGACCACCGGGGGCGCCATCACGCTCACCACAGTGCCGCCGGCCAGTGAGATCGTGCCGGACGAGCTGGAGCAGCCCACCAGGTTCGTGATCGAGGCCAGGGGGCCAGCGGGGCCGCTGCGCAACGCCGTCTTCGACGTGGAGCTGACGGCGCCCACCAGCGGCCCGTTCGTCTCGACGGACATTCCCGCCATTGAGGGGACGACGCTGCTCAAGAGCCGCTTCCCGGCCCCCGACGGCAGGCTGGAGTTCGACTACGTGATCCCCATTCGTGGGACGTACAAGCTGAAGGTGCAGGCGCTGCCCGGCGCGGGGGCTAGCTTTCAGCCGGTGACGCAGGAGTTCGACCTGGCCGTCGCGGAGCGACGGTCGGAGATCGTCAACTTCGTCGGGCTAGCGGTGGGGCTATTCCTGATCGGGGCAGTGGCCGGATACGTGCTCGGCTATTTCAACCGCGCCGGGCGGGCAACCGCCTAGAGCCCCGAAAGCGCCTGAGGAGAGGGAGCAGAATGATGAGGGTCAATCCATTGACCTGGGCGATCGGCGGGGCAGCCGCCATTGTGGCCATCGCCCTGCTGGTCATCCTGGTGATGGGCGAAACGCAGCGCTACGGCGCCCACGGCGAGGAGCACGAGGCGGCGCCGGCCGCGCCGCCGCAACGGGAGGTCAGTAGCGGCGGCGTCCGGCTGATGGTGACGCTATCGCCGGAGGAGGGGAAGGTCGGGGAGGTGGTCACCATCCAGGGCCGCGTCACCGACGCGGCGGGGGCGCCCGTCCGGAACGTGCGCTTCCAGGTGGTGAGCCATCACCTGGAAGATGATGCGGACGTGTTCCGCGCCACGTTCCTCTCGCCGGATGGGACCTTTACCTGGGGGAACCAGTTCTGGGATGGGACGGAGCACGAGATCCGCGTCACCGCCGCCCCGGGGCCGGACGCCTCGGCGCAGTTCAGCCCGCTGACGCTGCGACGGGTGGTGGCGGTGGAGCCGGTGCCGCCGCCGATTGGGGTCCAGCTGCGGGCCATGTTCTGGCTGCTGCTGATCACCGCGGCCGGCGTGGCGGTCGGTCTGCCGCTGGGGCTGCGTGCGACCATGCGGGGGCGGGTCGCCGTCCGTCCACGGGCCGCGGCCGCCTAGCGGCGCCCCGCGCCTATTCCGGGTCGCAGCGTACCACTCATGCCTGCAATGGATGGGCGCGCCGAGGTGCCGGCTGGCGAGATGG
>DAOTTI010000020.1:0-31866 GCA_034437795.1 Chloroflexota bacterium
GAAGTGCATGATCCCCCGCTGGAAGCGCTGGTAGACGAAGCGCCGGTTGGCCGGATCAAAGGCCGGCTGGCTGGTGGGAAAACCCCAGATCTCCAGATTGAGCAGCGCCGCCAGGTCTGGATCCGCCCCCGGATCCACGCCCGGCACGGTGGTGACGAAGGTGGCAAAGAAGCGCACCGGCAGGCCTTCGACGCTGTCGGGCGCCACCCGCCGGACGTGCTCCAGCACCGCCACGCCATAGTTGGGTGTGCCGGGCGGAGGCGCCGCCCCCGCTACGGCGGGATCATGCGCCGGGAAGGTGGAGAAGTTGATCTGGTTGAAGGGCATCAGGTCCGGATCAAGCAGGTTCATGGTCTGCACGGGGGCGCCGGCGCCACACTGCTGCAGGAGCTGGCGCTGGAAGAACTGGGTGGTGCAGCCAAGGAAGGGGAAGGTGCGGGAGACGGGGAAGCCAAAGGTATCGACCCCGCCACGGGCGGTGAAGTAGCTCCAGAAGGGGTCGTGGTCCACGCGGTAGCTGGTCTCGAAGAAGAACCGTGCGTCCCGCGGCGCTGGCGGTGGCGCGGGGGTGGGCGCCGGCGTGGGGGTCGCCGTCGCTGCCGGAGCGGCCGTGGCCGTGGGCGTGGCGGTCGCCGCTGCCGTCGGCGTGGGAACGGGCGTGGTCGGCGCGCCAAAGACGATGAAGGCGTCCACGTCCACCACGTTGTCCGTCGACGGGCCGCTGTGGGTGCCCGTGACCTCGATGCGGATGGTGTGCGTCCCGTCGCCTAACCCTTCGAAGCGGAAGGCCTGCTGGAGCCGCTCCTCCGGATTGAAGAGGTCCGCGGTGCTCTTGAGCGCGCCATCCACCAGGACGCGGGCGATGCCGCGGTTCGGGCCGGTGGAGGTGAGCCAGGTGATGGAGCCGCCGGTGAAGGTGAACTGGGCGGCGGAGCCGGCGGCGCTGGCGCGATGGACCGTGCCGCCACTGGCCCGCGTCTCGTTCACCGCGGACCAGGTCCCCGAGTAGGTCACCGCGGGGTCCGTGTCCTCAAAGCGGATCGGCTCAGGCGCCACCGCCCCGGCGGCGATAAAGGCGTCCACGTCCACGTTGGTACCAGTGGAGGCGCCGGTGCGCTGCCCCGTCACCTCCACACGGATGGTGTGGTCCTGGTCGCCGGCCAGGCCGCCCCAGGACAACTCCTGCTGAAACTGCTCGGACGGGGCGTACAGGTCAACTGTGCCGCGGTCCTGGTCATCGATGAACACGCGGGCGATACCGCGGTCCGGGCCCCTGGTGGTGACCCAGCGGATGTTGGGGCCGGGGAAAGTGAGCTGGACGAAGGCGCCGGCCGCATTGGACCGGCGCAGCGAGCCGGCGCTGGCCCGCGCCTCGCTCACTGCCGTCCAGGCGCCGGAATAGAGCAGCGCGGGGTCATTGTCCTCAAACCGGCCTCCCGCGCGCTGCACCGGCGTCGGCGTAGGGGTGGCCGTGGCCTGGCCGTAGACGCTCGCTGGACCCCCGCCGATGAACCATGCGACTGCCGCCGCCAGCGCCAGCGCCGGGAGCGCCAGCGAGTGCGGCCGGCGCGGCCGCCTGGCGCCTGCACGCCGGGCCGCACTGCGGCCGGCAGCGATCTGTGCCATGTGCTTCATGCCGATAGTGGCCCTCCTCAGGTGTCCATGTGTTGCTGTGGCATCCGGCGTGGCCATCCGCCGTGGCCATCCGCCGTGGCCATCCGCCGTGGCGTTGCCGTGAATTGTTCATGCGAGCAAAGTACGTGCCAGCGTCGGTCGGTCCGCCGCTCAAAGAGCCTGTCTCACCTCGCGCAGGCCTGCGCCATTACCGCTGGCAACTGCCGCACGGCGAGCCCCGGATCCCTGACAGGCAGTGAGTGCCCCCACCCTCTCCCTGCGGGAGATGGAACTCCTTGGTCTCCTACAGGGAGAAGCGACACCTCGGTCTCCCATCTCGGTCTCCCAAAGAGAGAGGGAACTCTGCGCCCGCCGTGAAGGTGCGGCCCTGCGGTCGAGCCTGCTTGAGCGGGCTTCGCCACGCTCTAGCCGGACCGCTTCAGCGGCCGGCGCGCGGCCCCCGCGTGATGCTTCCTCTCGCTGGGACGGTCTCACGGCGACCACCGCAGACGCCCTGGCCATGATTATTCGCAAGCGGAGCCCTCACCCTCTTCCCTATATGCAGAGGGAACTCTTCGCCGGCGGCACACAAGTTGCCCGCCTCCTCTCCCAGAGAGCGACGCAGAACGCCATGAACGATGACCCTGCGGACCGCGGGACTCGCACGGGGACGGAGACAGAGACCGGCGACGTAGCCGCTGTGCGCCAGACGGACGCCAGCGCGACGTGGGTGGGGGTAGTGTGCCCGCGCTGCGGCAACAGCATCGGAGAGGGCAGCGAGGTCGTGCTCTGCCCCAAGTGCCTCTCGCCCAACCACCTGGCGTGCTGGCAAGATCACGGCAACCAGTGCGGGGCGTGCGGCACGACCACCCGCCCCGTCCGGGAACTGCCGGCGGGGGACGAGACGCTGGCCCAGGCGCCTGCGGGGCAGCCCAGACCCCCTACCCCGTCCATGGACACGGCAACGGCGGGAGCCAGCCCGGCCGTGGCCGCCCGCGCCACTCGGCCGGCCACGTCGCGCACACGGCCCCACCGCCCGGCCGGCCTACCGCCGACGCAAGGCTGACGTCCGGAGGCGAAGCCGGCCCGCGAGCGCTCCCGTCAACGCTTCGTTCGCCCCGATCCTTCACCAGGCGGCGCCCTCGCTCTAACCCTCTCCCAAAGGGAGACGGGGCTCGTCTCGCTGGCCGTGCATATGCCAGGCGAGAGACGTGAATGGCAGGGCGTCAGCCTTCTACCAGCTCGGCGGCGTAGGCGAAGAGCGCCGGGGCGCCGCCAGTGTGCCAGAAGACGAGCCGGCTGCCGGCCGGAAAGCGCCCGGCGCGCGCCTCGCCAATCAGGCCGGCAAGGGCCTTACCTGAGTAGACCGGGTCGGTAAAGACCCCTTCCGTCTGGGCCAGCAGCCGGATGGCGGCCCGCCCACCGTCCGAGACGCGCCCGTAGCCCGGGCCGGCGTAGCCTCCCAGCACCTCGACCTGGGCCTCGAGGTCGGGGACCTGCGATGGCGCCAGCCCCAGGCGCTCGGCGGTACGGCGGGCCAGATCGGCCACCGCGCGGCGCAGTCCCTCCGGATCGCCGTCGACGTCCACTCCCAGCACGCGTACGGGGCGTCCCGCGCCCGCCAGGAGCGCGGCCCCCAGCGCCAGGCCGGCCTGCGTCCCCGCGGAGCTACTGGCGTGGACGACCGTGACGTCCGCCAGGCCATGCGCGCTGAGCTGCCCATCGAGCTCCAGCATAGCTGCGGTGTAGGCGGCAGCCCCCAGGGGCACCGACCCGCCGACGGGGATCAGGTAGGGCCGGCGGCCCTGCGCCCGCAGGCGCTCCGCCAGGGCTTCCATGGCCGGCCAGGTCTCCACCGTGCGCCGCACCGGCACGAGCTCCACGTGGGCGCCGAGCAGGTGGTCTAGCAGGAGGTTGCCCTGCACCGGACTGGCCTCGGCCCCCCGCAGGACGAGGAACGGCTCCAGGCCCGCCAGTCGGGCGCAGGCGGCGGTCAGGCGCGCGTGGTTGGACTGGGCCGCGCCGGTGGTGATCACGCAGTCCGCCCCCTGCGCCAGGGCGTCGGCCAGCAGGTACTCCAGCTTACGCACCTTGTTCCCGCCAAAGGCCGGGCCGAGCAGGTCGTCGCGCTTGAGCCACACGCGCACGCTGCCGCCCAGGGCCGCGCCGAAGCGAGGGGCGGGCTGTAACGGGCTGGGGCCGCCGGTGAAGGCCAGCCGGGGCAGGCGATCAAGCGAGGCAGCGAGCGCACGGAGCACGCCGCTCATGGTGCCATACGGACGACGACGAGTCCCCTCTCCCAAAGGGAGTGGGCCAGCCCGGATTATTCACAGCCGGCGGAGAGTTCCCTCTCCCAAAGGGAGAGGGTGAGGGCTCTGCTCACGACTAATTGACCAAGCCCGTCCGGGGCGCCAGCGCCGCAGCTAAAGCGCTGGCTATTTACAACTGCCTATCTAGCCTATCTACCGGAAGCCAGGCTGGGACGACGACCCAGATACCCGCAGCCGGGTTCAACCAGTCTCCGCCGGCGTGGCTGGGACGCCGGACTGCAGACGATGGAGCGTCACGGTGCCCGTGCTGCCGTCCAGCGTGATCTCCTGGCCGGTTGCGATCCGCTCCGTCGCGCCAGGCACGCCGACCACGGCCGGGATGCCGTACTCACGGGCCACGACGGCACCGTGGGACATCGGCCCGCCCATCTCCATCACCAGACCGGCCGCGGTGAGGAAGAGGGGCGTCCAGCCGGGGTCGGTGGAAGGCGCCACCAGGATCTCGCCGGGCTCCAGCCGCGCGCCGTGGGGCTCAAGGATCACTCTCGCCCTGGCCGTCACGATCCCGGCCGAGGCGGGGGTGCCGCGCAGGACGCCGTCTGTGGCCGGCACTGCGCCAGACGCCGTGCCGGGCTCGGTGCCGTCCGAGAGCAGAATGCGTGGCACGTGGCGGCGGCGTCGCTCGCGCTCGTAGCTCGCGCGGCGCTCCCGCACCACCGGCCGGAGGTCGGCGCCGGCCAGCGCGGCGCGCGCCTCCGGCAGGGTGAGGACGTCGACGTCAGCAGGGGCCTCCAGCCGCCCGGCGCCGGCCAGGGCCTCCCCGACCGGCTGGAGCAGCGCGCGGACGCGGGCCAGGATGGCCACAGCGTAGAACTTGGGCGCCTCACGCAGGCCGGCCAGGGCGCGAGCGCGGTCCAGCAGGAGGCGCACCACCCAGCCCTGCAGCCGGCTCTTCGCGCCAGCGCGGCGCACCAGGCCGGCAATCATGGCGCCGGCCTCGTCCTGCGCCCTGCGGAAGTGCGCGTCGGGGGCCAGCGCGTCGTCCTCGATCTCCAGGTAGCGGGCCAGTGCGCCCAGGACGTACGCCGGATCCTCTCCCCAGCGCGGCAGGCCGAGGTCGATCTCGGCCACGCCGCGGTGGCCGTAGCGGTTCAGAAAGCCGGCGAGGCCCGCCTGGAGCAGCGGCGGGAGCCGGCCCTCCAGGTAGTCGCGCGCCAGCCGCTCGGGTGCCGTCTCGCGCACGGCGCGGGCGGCGGCCGCGTCGGCGCGGAGGCGCTGGGCCAGGGCCCACAGCGCCAGGTCCATCTCGGTCGTGGGGTTATATGGGAGGCCCCGCAGCACGGTCTGGCGTTCGCCGGCGCTGGCCAGGTCACCGAGCAGCGCGCCGGCGGCGGCCCAGGACCCGATGCCGGCGATGACAGCGGGAATGACGTACGGGCCGAAGTGAGGCGGGCCCGCGAGCAGCAGGCGCTCGACCGCCGCCAGGCGGTCCTCCAGGCGCGCGTCGGTCGGGAGATTGCCCAGCGCCAGGGCCTCGGCCGCAGCGCGATGGGCGCGGGCGCGGGCCGCAGCCGGGCGGAGCAGCGCCCAGAGGACACGCGGCAGGATACGCGTCCGCAGGAGCACGGACAGGACCGCCAGCAGCGGGCGAACGGTACGCCAGGGCCCCCTGGCCGGCGGCTGCAGACGCGAGTCGGCCAGCAGCGCTCCCACCGCCTCCGCGCTACGCGCCTCCATGTTCTGGAACGCCCGCAGCACGGCGCGCCGGCCGATGGGGTGGCGCAGCAGGGGCGTGATGTCGATAAACAGGCGATGCCCGGCTTCGACCAGGATCGTCGGGCCGGTGAACGGGTTGAGCACCGGCCAGCCGGCCAGGGCGGCGAAGGCCGAGCCCATGAGGCGGAAGGCCTGCAGTCCCATGGGCGTGATCGGGCGGTACACGCCCTGGGCGACGTTGAACGAGAAGTAGACCCGCAGGTCACGGTCGCTGGCCGGTGCGTTGGCAGGCAGCGGGAAGAGCGTGGTGATCGGGCGGGCCTGGAGGAGCCAGAACGTACCGGCGGTATCCAGCGCCCATTCGATGTCCTGCGGCGCGCCTGGGTGGTGGGACCCGAGCGGGGAGAAGGCTGAAAAATGGGCCTCCACCCGCGCGCCCAGGCGGGCCAGCTCGCGGATTTGGGCATCGGTGAGACAGGGCTTGGCGGCGCCTTCCAGCTCTGCTACCACTGCCACGCGCGCTGTACCGCCGCCCGGTAGGCCAACGATCCGCAGGCGCTTGTCGCCCAGGCGCCGCTCGACGATCTCGCCGGTGGGCGTGTCGACCACGAAGTGGTCGGGCGTGACCGCCCCCGAGACGACGGCCTCGCCCAGGCCGGGACTGGCGTCGATCACCGCCTGCCGGCGCTTGCCGGTGAGCGGGTTAGCGGTGAACAGCACGCCGGCCACGGCGGCCGGCACCATCTGCTGCACGACCACCGCCAGCTGCACCGTGCGGTGGTCGATCCCGTTGCTGGCGCGGTAGGCGACGGCGCGGGCGGTCCACAGCGAGGCCCAGCAGCGCCGTACCGCGTCCAGCACGGCGTCCACCCCCACGACCTGCAGCAAGGTGTCCTGCTGCCCGGCGAAGCTGGCCGCAGGCAGGTCCTCCGCAGTGGCCGAGGAGCGCACCGCGACAGGTGCCGGCTCGCCGCCTCCCAGGGCGAGATAGGCTTGCGCGACCGCGTCCGCGATGACCTGTGGTACCGGCGCCGCCAGCAGGCGCTCCCGCGCGGCGCCGGCCAGCGCCTCCAGGCCAGCCGTGTCGCCGGCTGCGGTCGTCGCCAGCGCCTCCAGGATCTCGTCCAGGCCGGCGCCGGCCGCCACACGGGCGTAGGCGTCGGTGGTGACGCAGCAGCCGGGCGACACAGGGAACCCGGCGCGGATGAGCTCGCCCAGGTTGGCCGCCTTGCCGCCGGCAACGCCCAGGCTGTGGCGGTCCAGCGCTGAGAGGGGCAGGACGAGCGCCTGGTCCTGCCCGGTCCTGTCAGGCGCTGAGATGGGCGCAGTGGGTGTCATGGCGGGTTGCTGAGCCGGCTCACAGGTCACAACACTCGGGGCACAGATTGCAGCTCGTCGGTCCAATACGACTACTCGAGGGCCGGGCGCGGCCCGTGGCAGGCCCCACGAGGCCCATCGCTCCGGCGTGCGGCAGCGGCGCCGTTGCCGCACGGGCGCGGCGTGCGACCCGCAGGGGGTGTCCACGTATCATAGCGCCTCATGACCGCACGCAAAGCAGCCGCTCGACGGCCACCGAACTTCGTGATCTTCCTCACCGATGACCAGGGGTATGGCGATCTCTCCTGCATGGGCGCGACCGACTTCCGCACGCCCCATATCGACGCGCTGGCCGCCGCGGGTGCCCGCTTCACCAACTGGTACTCCAACTCCCCCGTCTGCTCCCCCTCGCGGGCCAGCCTGCTGACGGGGCGCTACCCCGGGAACGCCGGCGTGCGCGCCATCCTGGCCGGCCACCGCACCACGCCCGGCCTCCACCCCAGTGTCCCTACGCTGGCCACCGCGCTCAAGCCGCTCGGCTACCAGACCGCCATGTTCGGCAAGTGGCACCTGGGCCTGGCCCCCGGCTCTCGCCCGCACGACCACGGCTTCGACGAGTGGTTCGGCTTCATGGCGGGGTGCGTTGATTATTACTCACATATCTATTATTGGGGAATGAACCGGCCACTGCCGGACGTCCCCAACCGGCGCCCAGGCATCGGCAGCCAGACCAATCCCATCCACGACCTGTGGGAGAACGGCGTGGAGGTGTGGTGTGACGGCCAGTATCTCACCGACCTGATCGCCGAGCGGGCGGTCGCCTGGATCCGGAAGGCGGCCAGGGCCGGTCGGCCGTTCTTTCTCTACCTGCCGTTCAATGCCCCCCACTACCCGATGCACGCGCCCCAGCGCTACAAGGACCGCTTTCCAGACCTGCCCTGGGACCGCCAGATCATGGCGGCCATGCTCAGCGCGGTGGACGACGCCGTCGGCGCGGTAGTGGACGAGCTCCAGCGCCAGGGGGCGTATGAGGACACCTTCTTCTACTATCAGAGCGACAACGGCCCGTCGCGGGAATCACGCAACTGGCTGGACGGGCGCCCCGACCCTTATTACGGCGGCACCGCCGGCCGGCTCAAGGGGCACAAGTTCAGTCTCTTCGAAGGCGGCATCCGCTCGCCCGGGATCATGACCTGGCCCGCCCGCATCCCCGCCGGCCAGGTCATCCACGAGGTGGGGGCCGCCATGGACGTCTTCCCCACCTTCCTTGCGGCCGCGGGGGGCGACCCCAGCCGGTACGAGCTGGATGGCCTGGACGTCCTGCCCATGGTCACGGAGCAGGCGGCCACCCCGCACGACCAGCTCTTCTGGGAGATGGGCCGGCAGACGGCGGTGCGCCGCGGCGACTGGAAGCTCGTCCTCAACGGGCAGCTGGTGGAGGGCGTCCCGCCGGAAGACGAGGTCTTCCTGACCAACCTGGCTGACGATATGGGCGAGCGCGACAACCACGCGTCCAGGCGGCCGGAGATCGTGGCCGAGCTACGCCACGCCGCCGAAGCCTGGCGAGCGGGGATCGACGCGCGCTGGGAGCGCGAGTGGCGCCCCAAGATCAATGGGCTGACCAGCCACACGGTGCAGATCGGTCCTGTCTGAGCCCCCGTCTCTCGTCGGGGCTAGCGCCGTCGCTGGGCCGCGCCTGCTCCCTGGCACCCCTGGAACACCGGCAAGGGATGACGCTAGCCTGGAGCCTTCATGAGTGGAGCCCGCACCGCCGCCCGCTCCACGCGCCCCCGCTCTCCCAGAGGGAGAAGGACCTTAAGGAGCCCTCACCCCAGCCCTCTCCTATGGGGCGAGGGGGCTCTTCGCTGGCCATGATCCATCCGGGCCAGCAGGCCATTGCTGCGCTGCTCAGGTCTTCGGTCCGACCCGCGAGAGCTTGTCAGGGTTGGTGATGACATAGATGCCACACGCCTGGTCGCCGCCGGACACGGTGGCCACGAACCGCTCGGGCAGCGTCTTCCGGTACGAGGCGATCTCGCGGCGCGTTATTCGACGACTACCCAGCCACGGTGTTTGTGCTGAGTTCCGCGATCTGACCTGCATCCAGCAGGATCACCGTGGCGGCGTGCTGGTAGCTGAGCCAGAGATGAGCCGGGGCTCACCAACCGGTCGCGACCGTCCGGAACCCGGCTCCCAACTCCCAAACCCACGAGCAGACGAGGCCATGGACCAGCCCAGCGCGGACAGCATGCTCCGCGCGCTCGACCGGTTCGTCGGCGAGTGGACCATGACCGCCGCGCCGCCCAGCGGCCCGCCGTGGCCGGGCGAGGCGCGGGTGCGGTGCGAGTGGATCGACGGGGCATTCCTGGCCCAGCGGTGGACCCTCTCCGGTGGGCCCGACGGAGCGCCGACGAGCGGTACGACGATCATTGGCTGCGACGTCGCCCACGGCGCCTACGTCCAGCTCTATTGGGACGACCGCGGGGTCTGCCGCGTCTACGAGATGGGCCTGCGCGACGGCCAGTGGACGCTGCGGCGCGAGGGACCGCCGTTCGCGCAGCGCTTCACCGCGACCTTCGCCGCCGACGGCAAGACGATCACCGGCCGCTGGGAGATCAAGGAGGAAGGCCAGCACTGGCGAACCAATTTCGATGTGACCTACACCCGGGCCAGCGAGGCCGGCGCGCCGTGACCGTCGCTGGCCCGATGGGCCCGGTAGCATGAAGGTCGTCCCTATCACGACGCACAGAGGAGGAGCCCTGCCATGACAGACACGCAGCAGTCCGCCAAGCGCACCACCAGGAAGGAGGCCGCGGGCTTCTCGGCCGAGGAACGGGCCGCGATGCAGGAGCGCGCGCGGGAGTTGAAGGCGGCCGCGCGCCGCGGCCGGGGTGGCGCCAAGGAGGACGAGGAACGCGCCGTGCTGGCCAAGATCGCCGAGATGCCGGAGCCGGACCGCTCCATGGGCGAGCGCCTCCATGCGCTCATCAAAGCCAGCGCGCCCACGCTCTCGCCCCGACTGTGGTACGGCATGCCCGCCTATGCCAAGGACGACAAGGTCGTCTGCTACTTCACACCGGCGTCGAAGTTCAAGGAGCGGTATGCGACGTTCGGCTTCAACGCCGCGGCGCACCTGGACGACGGCAACATGTGGCCGACCTCCTTTGCGCTGAAGGAGCTGACCGCCGCCGAAGAGGCGAGGATCAGCGCTCTCGTGAAGAAAGCGGTGACCTGACGACGGAGCTTGCCTCTGGCCTGCCCCTGGCCTGCCTGGCCTCGGAGGCGGTCTGGGCGATCATCCGCTCCTAGTCCGCCAGCGCCCGGGCGCTGGCCCCCTCCCGCGGGGCCATCGCCCGGCGGATAGCCGTGTCGCGCTCCGCCTCCGCCTGGGCGCTGGCCGCCTCCCGCTTGATGCAGGCCACGTCTGGCCGGCCCAATTGCTGATGTCGTCCTTTCATCCATCACTTTCTTGATGTTGATACACGAGTTAATACCTGATGAGATGAGAGCGTTTGCGAGCTGTGAGCAGCTCATTTGCGTAAGTACTAGCCGCTGTTGTAGACAGATGTCGTGCAGGCGAGCTGCTGAGCATGCTTCCCGCCAGCGTTTACCATGTCTGTGAAAACGCGCACCGGTCGCTGGGCAGGGGCGTGACGCTCCCTACTGGCCTCGCTGCCTGGCCGAAGCGAGCGCGCCCGCGCGGCTACGACGACCGGCCGGCAGGAAGGTAATAGGGCAGCTCCAGCGCCCAGCCGTCGGCCTCGGCGGCGCGGACCAAGACGGCGTACGGGCCGATGAGGCGCTCGATGCGAAAGTGCGTGCGGATGTACTCCGTCACCGGCGCGTTGTCGCCGGGCTGGACCCAGAACCGCGCGCCGCCGTCATCCCACACCACGTAGCGCACGCGCTCTAGCTGGCGGACCATCGCCTCCTGCTCGGCCGGCGAGGCCATGCCGCGGAACAGGTGGTTGAACCTGGTGGCGTTCGGCCGGTCGGCCAGGAAATAGAAGCCGGGGATCGCCGGATAGGCAAAGATCGGCTCCCCCGGCGCCGTCTTCTGCTGCAGCAGCGCGACCACCTCCTGGATGGCCCGCACGTCCGCGGCCGGCGCGCGCAGCCGGCCGCCATCCCCTGGCAGGGGCAGCGCGACCAGCCGCCCGTTTTCCGCTGGCGCAGCGGTATGGCCATCGATCGCCTGAGGCGGCGGCCCGCCCGGCGCCGGCACGAGGTACGACCAGGCCTGCACGCGCCACCACGTGTGGGGCAGGACGGCGGCCAGCGGCAGCGCCAGCAGGCTGAGGCCCAGCGCCGCCTGGCCCGTGGCCGAGCGCAGCGCCGGAGCCAGGCGCAGCGCCCACCGGTAGGCAGCGGCCAGGAGGTCGGCGCCCGCCACCAGCAGCATGCCGGCCGACCACAGCCAGTGGATCTCGTCCATGCGCGGATACTGATTGAGGAACAGGGTGGCGCCGGCGGCGAGGTACCACAGCCGGATCAGAGCCCGTGTCCGCCCCGGGGACGCGCCGGCCGCGGGCCAGGGTACGCCAGCGCGTGAGCCGCGCCACTCGCGGGCCATCAGCCAGAGCAGGGCCGGCCAGAAGGCCAGCCACGGGAGATAGAGCACCAGGTTGTCGGTCGGGCGCGCCTCCTCCCCCAGACGCTGCCAGGCTGCGCCGGCCTGCGCCGGCAGGCCCGCGGCGGCGCGGATGACGTGCCACGGTTCGCCATCGCCGGCCGGCTGGGCCAGCCTGGCGGCCATCAGCGCCACCAGCGCCGCCAGCCCCAGCGCCACCCCCCGCCGGCTCCACAGGCCAGCGGCGCCCAGCGCCAGGGGCGCCAGTGGCAGCAGGAGGAGCATGGCCACCAGCCGGACGTGGTCCCACGCCGGCGGCGCCATGCCGAAGAAGTAGCCGGCCAGATCGATCTGGCCGACGATCGGGCCCAGCAGCTCCATCCGGCCATCGAGCGCCCGCGCCAGCACCAGCAGCCAGGGAGCCGTCACCAGACCAAAGCCGAGCAGCACCAGCGCTGGGCGCAGGAAGAAGCTGAGCGCACGGATGCCCCCTTCCTCTGCGCCACGGTCGTGTCCGACGGCGGGTGGGGCGCTCCAGGCAGCCGGCGGGCGCCCGCCCCCACCGCGGGGACGGCGGGCGACGTACGCCAGCCAGGCGCCGGCCAGCGACGTGGCAGCCAGCGGCGCGACAAAGAGGGCGCCGACGAGCGGCGACCAGTACTGGCGGACCAAGGCCGCCCCCGTTACCGGCAGGAGCAGGAGCGCCGCGGCCTGCACCGCGCCACGGGCCAGCGCGGCGGCGCCGACCAGACGCTCGTGGCGTCCCCCTGCAAGGGCGTGCAGGTGGTGGTCCAGGGGATCGCGCTCCTTGTCCACGGGGGGCGGGATGCGCGCGATGCGCCACAGCCGGCGCCCCCCGCCGGCAATGGGCAGGGGCAGACGCACCGGCGCCAGGTGCCGCTCGCAGACCACCAGCAGCCAGAGCGTGGCCATGAGCCCGTAGGCCGGCAAGTTCTGCTTGAAGGCAAAGCCGATCCCGCCGGCCATCCCCGCCGCCACCAGCCAGCCGGCACGGCCGGTTCGGAGGTAGGCCACCACCGCCAGCACCATCAGCAGGGAGGCCGGGGTACTGTACCAGCCCGGATGGAGGCCCCACAGCTCCGGTGCCGTGTCCATGGCCAGGATCAGCGCCGGCGGGATGGCGGCGAAGAACGGCGGCATCACCTGCCGCCCGGCGACGTAGAGCGCCCCGACGGCGACCAGCCGCCCCACGATCTGGAGCGAACGCAGGGCCGCTACGTTGGGCCCCAGCCACTCCATCAGCCAGGCGTAGAGGTAGAAGACGCCGGGCGTGTAGGGAGTGTCGAAGTCGCGATAGGGGAGCCCGCCCAGCTGCACGCGGCGAGCGTTGGCCAGGAAATAGCCTTCCTCCAGCAGGTCGAAGCCGTACCAGCGCAACGAGAAATAGGCGCCGCCGATCAGGGCCAGCAGGAGCCCGACGACCAGCGCCTCCCCGCGCCAGGAGCCTTTGGACGTGTGGATGGTGGTAGCGCGCAACCGCCTGTCGCCCGCAGGTGGTGTGGAAGCCCCTCTCTCGTTCTAAGAGGGATACTAGCGAGCGGGGCGCCCCGCCGGGCCCGCCTGCAGTTACAGGCCGGTTGCAAGCTCGTGGCAATCCGGTTACAGGAACGCGGGTTTGACTGATGGACGGTCACCCGCGCCGCCTTGACCGGCAGTTGCAACCTCGTGGCAATCCGGTTAGAGGGACGCGGGCGAGACTTGCGGGTGACGGCGGCGCGCACGCCCCACGCCTCAGAAGGGCGGGCCCTGCAGGGCCATGATCTCATCCAGCTCGCGGAGGTCGTGCGCGTCCAGGTACTGGTCGGCCGGCGGGCGGAGGTAGGCGCCATCGATGATCCCTAGCCGGCGCAGCACCTCCTTGGCGCCGATCAGCCCGAACTGGCGCCGCCAGTGCGAGAGGGGCAGGAAGTGATTGAACGCGCGGCGGGCGCCCTGGCGGTCCCCTGCTACGTGCCGGTTGTAGGCGGTGGAGAGATCGGCCACGCCGATCGATCCGGGAATGGCGCCGATTGCGCCCCGCGCCAGGTCGTCGAGCAGGTTGGTCCCGCCGGAGAAGATCGCGACCCGGCCGCCCGTCGCCTCCAGCAGGGCGGTGATGCGGTGCCCGGTGTCCGGCGCCTCCTCCTTCACGTAGCAGACGTTGGGGCAGCGCTCGTGGATCTGGGCCACCAGGTCCGGTGGGATCGGGTTGGCGACCTCCTGGACCATGATCGGGATCTCGCTCGCCTCCCCCAGCGCCAGGTAGTGGGCGCGCATCGCCTCCGCCAGCGCCTCGCCCTTGAGGCCCTGCTGGTCTCTGGGGAGCAGGCTGAAGGCGGCGCGCACGCCCAGGCGCGCCCCCTGGCGGGCGAACTCGATGGCCTGGGCGGTCGTCTCCGCCGTGCAGCCCATGATCACCGGCACGCGCCCGGCCACCTGCTCAACGCACACCTCCAGCAGCCACTGGCGCTCTGCCGCGGTCAGCTTGGCCGACTCGCTCGCTCCGCCCGTCGCGGCCAGCCCGTGGGCGCCGGAGGCGATGAGATAGTCGACGATGCGCCGCTGGCCCGGCTCGTCGATGCGCCCGTCGGGGTGGAAGGCGGTGTAGATGATAGGAAAGATGCCGCGCAGGGGGGCCCGATCCGCCATTGGTTCTCCCTCCGTTCCATCGCTGCTCGCTCGCTCCTTGTTCAGCGCGCGTTCGGTCAGCTATTGTAGTGCCGGCAGGCGCTGGCAGCGACCAGGAAGCCTGGCCTGGCGGTGCCGTACGAAACGCCTGGAGGCGCCTGGTGACGTGGGCGTCGCTGCCCGCGACCAGGAAGCCTGGCCTGGCCGTGCGTACGATAGACAGGGAGGCAGAGACCATGACCACGAAGACGAGCCGTCGAAGGATCATCTGGCTGGGAGCCGCTGCGGCCTCGCTCGGCGCTGCCGGAGCGGTGGCCGCCTGCGGCAGCCAGGGCCAGGCGGGAGCGGGCAAGGCCCTGGACACGAAGCAGGCGGTGACGGTGCGCTACCTGACCTGGTGGCCGCTCGACCGCGCCGGCACGATCGAAGAATGGAAGACGGGCCTCAAGGCGGAATGGCCGAACATCAACGTCGAGACCGAGGTCATCACCCTGGGCGAGTACAACACCAAGTTCCAGGTGGCCGTCGCCTCGGGGACGCCCCCGGACGTGGTGCTGCAGAACTCCCATGCCCAGACCCGCTGGTACGACTCCGGCGTGCACCTGGACCTGTCCAGCCTGGTGGCGCGGGACAAGATCAACCTCCAGCGCGACTACGCCCTCATGGGTACCGAGCTATGGTGCGGCAAGACCTACGCCCTGCCGATGGACGCGGACTCCAACGCCGTCTTCTACAACCGGACGATGCTGCAAAAGGCGGGGCTGCGGGATCCCTGGGCCGACGGCAAGGGCGATTGGTCGCTTGACGACATGATCGAGCTGGCGCGCAAGGTGACGCAGGACACCGACCGCGACGGCAAGCTCGACCAATGGGGCATCGCCTGGTCCTACACGCACGTTTCCCACGTGGCGCAGTTCGTCTGGACCAAGGGCGGCGACGTCGCCGACTTCCAGAACATGCGGTACATCATTGACCAGCCGGCGTCGCTGGAGGCGCACCAGCAGATCTACAACTGGCTGGTCAAGGAGCACCTCATCATCTCCAACGCCGAGATCAGCGAGATCCAGCGCCTCTACAACAAGAGCAATCCCTTCCGGACGGGGCGGGTGGCCTTCCACATCCGCGCCGTGGCCGACGTGCGCCAGAACACGCGCGAGATCAGCGACGCCTTCGAGTGGGACGTGCTGCCCTTCCCCAAGTTCAGCAACACGCGGCCGGGCATCCCGCTCGTCTCCGGCAACCCGCACTCGGTGGTGGCCGCCAGCAAAGTCCAGGAAGCGGCCTACCAGTGGGCCAGGTTCATCGCCGGGCCCAAGGGGCAGGAGATCCTGGCCCTCACCCAGTCCCTGCCGGCTCTCAAGAGCAAGCAGGAGGTCTTCCTGAAGACGCCGCCCAACCATGTCAAGGTGTTCCAGGAGGTCTACAACAAGCCGTACGGGATCCACTTCCGCCACCACTACACCAACGACTCCTGGGACATCTACGGGGCGGCGGTGAACAGGATCTACGCCGGGGAGACACCGCTGCAGGCCGGCCTGCAGGAAGCCAACCGCCAGATGAACGAGAAGATCCAGTACGGCCAGTGCATGCCCTACAAGGGCCTCACCATTCCCATCCGGCCCAAGTAATCCCACCCGCGCCGCGGCGGCCGGGCGTCACCGCCCGGCCGGGGGCGTCTGCTCTCCATGCACCAGATGGGGGTCCCTCGGAGATGCACGTTCGTGACGTCCACGAGGGACCCTGGCTCTGAGCTGAGCGATCGGTTCGGCGCGGCTGGCTACATGGCGCGGCCGGCGGGGACGCATCTCCGAGGAACTTGACTGTAAGCTGAGAGCGCCAGCGCGGAGGCCGACACCATCACGGTTGATGAGGTGCTCAGGCACCCGCATCTGCTTTCCGGCAAGCGGCCGCCGGCAGTGGAGGCGATGCTGGAGCGCCCGCCAAGCCGGCGGGGCGAGACGCTGGTAGGGGAGCGCACAGGAGACAGGGCTGGGTCTTGCGCGAGCACACGCCCCAGGAACACCCGACCGGCCGAGTCATCCGATGGCATCCGGGCGGGGGCCACCATGGTCCTGAGCCATACTGGCGCGTCTCCAGTCGCGAGCACGGAACGTCAGCGATCATCAGGTAATCAGGTAGACGACAGATGCCGGCGACATCTCACCAGGCGCAGCAGGTGCTGGACGCGCTGCGTATGGTGGTAGATCGCCTCGCTGCCCCCGCGGCGGAACAGGCGGCGTACATCCGTGCCCTGGGGGTTGCGCCCGGCGCCGATGAGCTGGCGCTGGAGCTTGACGATTTGCTGAGGCTCGTGCCACTGCTGGTACGCGAGGGCCCTGACCGACGCACGGGCCAACGCCTTCCGCCATCTGGACGCGAAGCTGTTCGCCATGAGCGGCCAGCCGGAACGGTGGACGATCACTGCGCTGGAGCGTGATCCAGACTGGGAGGAGGTCCGCAAGCGAGCGGCCAAGGCGGCGCGGATGCCGGGCAATGGAGCGCAGGGCAAGCCCCACTTCATCGCTAAGGTGAGAACCCTTTCAGCCACGCGTTTGACCGCTAAAGGGGAAAGAACGCCCGAACGAAAACAGTAGAATGAAGTACATCTCCAGAAGATCGACGACACACCAGTACACTAGCGGTCATTCCCATTCTTTTCCTTCTTCCTTTCTTCATTCCTGCTCTCCCTCCCACCGGCGGGGCGTGTCGGAGACGCCGCGCAGGATGAGGTAGGCGATGCCGACGAAGGCGAGCAGGCTGGCGATGGCGGCGGGGCGGCCCCAGCCCAGGGTATTCACGATCAGCCCCCACAGCACCGGGCCGGTGATGGCGGCGAAGCGCCCCACCATGGCGTACAGGCCGTAGAACTGGCCCAGGTAACGCGGGGGCGAGAGGCGGAGCATGTACGGCCGGTCGGCGCTCCACGTCCCGCCCAGGGCGATCCCGGCCAGCACCGCCACCAGCCAGAACAGCGCCGGCGGAAGGGTGAGCACAGGGATGGCGATGGCCAGGGCGAAGGTCACCGCCCACAGGCCCAGCACCAGGTCAAGCGTGCGCTTCGGGCCGCGCCGGTCCACAATCGGCCCCCAGATGAAGCCGCCGATGACGGCAGCGATGATGCCGACCAGCAGCACCAGCTGCGCCTGGCCGGCGGTGAAGCCAATCTCATTGGTGACGTAGATGCCCATGAAGGCGATCACTGTATTGGCGGCGTCGGTGTAGAAGACGCGGCCCACCAGGAACCGCGCCAGGCCCGGGTACTGGCGCGCGCGGCTCAGCGTCTGGCGTAGCTGGCCCAAGGCCCGTTCTATGGACGCCCACCCGAACTGGGGCGTGTGCCGCGGACGCTCGCGCACCAAGAAGAAGGCCGGCAGCGCGAAGAGCAGGAAGAGCAGCCCAGTCACGCGGAAGACGGTGATGTAGTCGTCGGGGTTGGCGCGCAGGATCAGGAAGCCGGCGCCAAGGCCGATGACCGAGCCGAGATAGCCTACGCCGACGCCGATCCCCCCGATCCGGCCGCGGGTCTCCTCTGTGCTCACCTCCGGCAGGAGCGCGTCGTAGAAGATCAGGCCGGCCTGGTAGAAGTAGTTGGCGACGATGAAGAACAGCAGCGATAGGGCCAGCCCGCCCGTACCAAGCAGTAGGGTAAAGGCCACGCACACCAGCGTGCTGGCGACGAGGAACGGGAGCCGGCGCGGGGCCTGGTCCGAGAGCGCGCCCAGCACCGGGGCGCTGGCGAACATCAGGGCCATGGAGAGACCGTTGGCGTTCCCGTAGGTCTGGTCGGTCCCGCCCATCGCGTTCACCACCCACAGGGAAAAGTACAGGCTGACGATATTGAGGCTAAAAATGGTGTTGGCCAGGTCGTAGAGCACCCAGCTCGCGACGCTCAGGCGTGAGATGGGACGCGTAGTGCGCGCAGTGGCGCGCCGCTCGACGGCCATCTCCCCCGGCGCTACCGCCGCGTCGGACATCGGTGGTTCCTCCTGGGGCCAGATACTAACCCACGTACCCCATCCCACGTGCGCGGTCCCGCGTGCCCGCTCCCATGTATCTGGTTCACCGTTCAAGGTCCAGGGGCGAGCCTCGAGCCCCCTGTGGCTACAATGCGGCTGCCCTCACCCCCTTAGCCCCGGCCGTCTCGCCGGTGCCCTGGAGGTGCAGGCAGGATCAACTGACTGGAACTGGAGCGGACGATGGCTCTTCCCTCTCAGGAGCACACCTACCAGGACCGCGTACTGGCCCTTGATAAGGCGGTCGTCGGCGAGATCTGGACCTCGGAGGCGGCCTACTTCAACCTCCAGGCGCTTTGCGATACTTTCGGCCCGCGCTTCGCCGGCTCGGCGGCGGAGCACGGCGCCGCCGCCTTCCTGCAGCAGCGCCTTCGGGAGTACGGCCTGGATGCGGTCCGCGCCGAACCGTTTCGCTACGTCGGCTGGCGGCGCGGAGCGGAAACGCTCGAGGTCGTGGCGCCCGTGCGCCGGCCCCTGAAGGGCCTGGCGTTGCCCTACTGCCCGCCAGCGGAGGTGGAGGCGGAGCTGCGCTGGGTGGGCGACGGCGAGGCGGAAGACTTCGCCCGCGCTGGCGCCGCCGAGGGCGAGCTACGGGGGACGATCGTCATGACGGCGGCCGAGACGGCCGGGCGCCCGGGCAAGCCGTCGTCGCACCGGCGCGATAAGTACATGCGCGCGGTGGAGGCCGGCGCCACGGCCTATCTGTACGTGAACCAGAACCCGGGCGATATGCCCATCACCGGCGGCCTGCCCGGCGGCGGGCGCGGGCCGGCGCCGATCCCCGGTTTGGGGCTGACCTACGAGACCGGCGAGCACTTGCGCCGGCTGTGCGAGCAGGGGCCCGTGCGCCTGCGATTGGCGACGGAGGCAAGCTTCCCCGAGGCGGAGAGCAGCAACGTCCTGGCCGACCTGCCGGCCGATCCGGCCAGCCCGTATCGCCACGACCTGGTGATTGCCGGCGGGCACTACGATAGCCACGACATCTCCCCCGGGGCGATGGACAATGGCGCCGGCACGGTGATCACGCTGGAGGCGGCGCGGGCCCTGGCGGCCGTGGCCCGCGAGCGGGGGCGGGGCTTCGCCCGTACGCTGCGCTTCTGCTTCTTCGCCGCAGAGGAGATTGGTCTGCTCGGGTCCTGGGAGTACGTGCGCCGGCACGCGGACGAACTGGACCGGGTGCGGTTCATGCTCAACCTGGATACCGTCGGCCGCGGCGCCCCCGGCACCGAGTCCCTGGTCGTCAACGGCATTCCCGAGCTGGTCCCGTACTTCGAGCAGATGAGCGCGCGGATGGGCTATCGCCTGGAGGTGCGTGACCGGTTCACCTCCGCCTCCGACCACTTTCCGTTCGCGATGAACGGCGTGCCGGCGGCCAGCATCTCCACCACGCAGCTCTCGGCCGCGGCCAACAGCGGGCTGGTCGGCCGCGGCTGGGGGCACACTCCGGCGGATACCTTCGATAAGGCGAACAGCAAGAGCCTGCAGTGCGCCGCGATGGTGGCGGCGCGCCTCTTGCTGCGCGTGGCCGAGGCCGGCGACTGGCCGGCCGCACGGCGGAGCACGGAGCAGGTGGAGCGGCAGCTGGAGCAGGGCGGCATCCTGGAGGGGCTGAAGCGCTCCGGCCGCTGGCCGCCACCGAGGTAACGGTACTTGGCTGGGCCGTGTGAGGCTCGCGTGGGATTTCGTCCAGCTCGTGCGCCGGTAGAGCCAAGGGAGGGACACCATGGCCAGCACGAGCACCACGAGCATGATTGGCGATGCGAGCGGGCGACCCGCGCGCGACCCGGAGGTGGAGCGACCCGCACGACGAGATCGGCCGCACTGGGCGTCTCGCCGCGCGCCGCCGAGGGGCGCGTCTATCGCGACCTGCGCCGGCTGCAGGCTGTCGCCGCCGTCTGTAGCGAGGAGCCGGAGCAGATCGGCGTCTGGTGCCCCTACTGCGGCCGACGCCGGCTGGTGGCCCAGCTCCTGCCGGGCGTGAGCCCCCACGGGCCCCTGTGGCGGCGCTGGCGCTGCCCCCGCTGCGGCCTGGCCAGCCACTGGACGGAGCACAACGTCGTGCCCCTGGCCCGTTATCCGTCGCTCGACGCCGCCTGGTGGCACGAGCGGGCGCAGGGGCCGGCGACCTCCTGACCGCGCTGCCGGACGGGCTGGACACGGTGCTCGGACCGGACGTGGGCGGGACTGACCTCTCCGGCGGGCAGTGGCAGCGGGTGGCGCTGGCGCGGGCCTTCGTCCGCGACGCACAGGTGCTCGTGCTGGACGAGCCCACGGCGGCGCTCGACCCGCTCGCCGAGCTGGCCCTGTTCGCGCGCTTCGTCGAACTGCTGAACGGCCGCACCGCCCTCATGATCTCGCACCGCCTCGGCGCGACGCGCCTCGCAGATCGGGTCATCGTCTTGCGTGGCGGCCAGATCGTTGAGGAGGGCCGCCACGACGACCTCATAGCCAGGGGCGGCGCATACGCAGCCCTGTTCGCAGCGCAGGCCCAGTGGTATCGCAGTCAGACGCGAACCTGTCCGTCCGCCCCACCAGCGAGCGCCGCGGACGGCAATACCGAGAAGCCGCGCACATGCCCGTAGCGAAGTTCAGAGCCACGTACCGTTCGGGCCGTAGGCCCAGAACGGATCGCGTACGACCCCTGCGACGCTCGGAACGCCGCTGAGCCGAGATACTCCAGTAGGTCGTGCATATCGTCCGAGGTGCGCGTGCCGATCAAACGCAGTAAGCGCCGGATCACCTCGCCCACAGAGTAGCGCTGCTGGTGGATCACGATGATCCCGGCATGCGTCCGCCCCGTTTCAAGGTACTGCCGGTGCAAGTGCGCAAAATCGGGGGCGTTGGCGGTCACGATGACGCGCCGTTGCGATGCGCCGTAGGCCAGTTGTGCCTCATCGTCTTGTTCGAGTATGCCGGCGTCGGCGGCAGTCTCGACGTCGATGCCGCGCAGGCGCAAAGGACTAACGGTGCCTCGGTCCATCGCGTCTTCATCGAAATAGTGGACACCAGTAACGGTACGCCCCGGATCTCCACGCCGTCCTGTCGTTCATCCGTGATGCGACGGGCCCCCCGTCCGGCTCGCCCGAACAACGCGGACCGGACGGACCAACCGTCCTATCCGAAGAAGCACCCGGCCGCCGGCGCGCTGTTCTTCAACCGGGCCGGCGCGCTGTTGCTGGTCAAACCCACCTACCGCGAGTACTGGTCGATCCCGGGCGGGATCGTCGAAGAGAACGATTCGCCACGCCAGGCGTGCGTGCGCGAGGTGCGAGAGGAGATGGAGCTGGACGTGCCGGTAGAGCGGTTGCTCGCCATTGACTGCATGTCGCTTGCCACCGGGGCGCGGGAGAGCCTGCAGTTCCTGTTCTACGGTGGGACGCTCACTGACACAGCAATGGCGCGGATCACGCTCCCTCCGGCGGAGCTGAGCGCCTTCCACTTCTCGCCTGTTGCCGAGGCACTAACGCTGCTCAACCCGCCACTGGCTCGCCGGCTCCCCCACGCACTCGCGGCGATAGACGCCGCCGGTGCGGCGTACCTAGAAGACGGCGCCGTAGCGAATGGCGCGCGGTGACTACGCCTTGGATACGGTCCCAGTGCGGGCGCTGGCTGTCCCTCGCAAGCGCCTCCTTACGGGCAGACCGGAGAGGCGGGTGAATGCCCGGAGCGCAGAGGGCGGGTCTCTGGGAAAGGGTGAGGTCCGCAGCTACACTTACCTCTGACGCTCGGACCGTTGGCGTACCTGTTAGCCGCCCCGGGATCATCGAGCCCGCTCGCATCCGCCAGTCAGAGAGGGGTGAGGAGGCATTTGCCCGTGGTCGTGGAGCGCCGGCTCATGACCGCCGAAGAGCTGCTGCGGCTGCCTGACAACGGCCGGCGGCATGAGCTCATCGACGGAGAGCTGCGGACGATGCCACCAGCGGGAAGCGCACACGGGGACACTGCCGGCTCGATCCACGGGCACTTGAGCCGGTTCGTCTCCGATCATCCCATGGCGCGCGTGCTCGCCGCCGAGACCGGATTCCTGCTGCGACGGGACCCCGACCGGGTGCGCGCTCCTGATGTGGCCTTCCTATCCACCCAGCGGATCCCACGAGAAGGCCTCCCCGCCGGCTATATCCCCGGCGCGCCGGACCTGGCGATGGAGGTCGTCTCGCCCAGCGATACGGGTGCCGAGGTGCTCGAAATGGTAGATGACTGGCTGCGCACCGGGGCGCGGATGGTTTGGGTCGTGTATCCATCCCCGGCGCGCCTCTTTGTCTACTGGGCAGATGGCTCGGTTGAGCAGCTCGGCCCGGACGACGAGGTCCAGGGCGGTAACATGCTGCGCGGCTCCCGCATGCGCGTTCGAGATCTCCTGTACCCGTACCGGCGATAGGTCTAGGGTTCGGCGCTCCAATGGCCGCGCCCGCGGCGACGTGACACCCATGACCACTACCGGCACCGGGCAACCGCCGTGGCCCGATCCTTGCCCGCAGGGGGTACGATCAAGAGGGCCAGGGAAGGAGGCCGGATATGGCGAGTCAGGCACCGACAGAGTCCGCGCACGGCGCACAGGGTGGCCGCAAGCCCAACCGCCTGATCCACGAGACCAGCCCCTATCTCCTGCAGCACGCCTACAACCCCGTGGACTGGTATCCATGGGGGCCGGAGGCCCTGGAACGTGCCAGGCGCGAAGGCAAGCCGATCCTGCTCTCCATTGGGTATTCCGCCTGCCACTGGTGCCACGTCATGGAGCGCGAGTCCTTCGAGGACGAAGAGACGGCGCGGATCATGAACGAGCACTTCGTCTGCATCAAGGTGGATCGCGAGGAGCGGCCGGACCTGGACAGCATCTACATGGAGGCCGTCCAGGCCCTGACCGGCCACGGCGGATGGCCGATGACCGTCTTCCTCACCCCGGACGGCACCCCGTTCTACGGCGGCACCTACTTCCCGCCCACCCCGCGCTACGGCATGCCGTCATTCCGGCAGGTGCTTCTGGCCGTGGCCGAGGCCTACCGCAGCCGGCGCGAGGACGTGGAGCGGAGCGCCGGCCAGCTCCGCCAGGCCCTGCAGGGACAGCCTCAGCTCGCCGGCAAGGACCAGCCGGAGCGCCTCTCCCTGAGCGTGCTGGAACAGGCGGAGCGCGCGCTCGCGCGCAGCTTCGACGAGACACACGGGGGCTTCGGCCGCGCGCCCAAGTTCCCCCAGCCGATGCTGCTCGACTTCCTCCTGCGCGCCTGGCGGCGCAGCCGCCATCCGCAGACGCTACGCATGGCCCAGGTGACGCTGGACAAGATGGCCCAGGGCGGCATCTACGACCACCTCGGCGGCGGGTTCCACCGCTACTCGGTGGATGAGCGGTGGCTCGTCCCCCACTTCGAGAAGATGCTCTACGACAACGCCCAGCTGGCGCGCGTCTACCTGCACGCCTACCTGGCCACCAGCAATCGCTTCTACCGCCGCATCTGCGAGGAGACGCTCGACTACGTGCTGCGGGAGATGACCTCGCCCGAGGGCGGGTTCTACTCCACCCAGGACGCGGATAGCGAGGGCGAAGAGGGAAAGTTCTACGTCTGGACCCCGGCCGAGGTGAAGGCCCTGCTGGGCGAAGAAGACGGCCGTCTCTTTTGCGAGTACTTCGACGTCACCGAGCGCGGCAACTGGGAAGGCAAGAACATCCTGCATACGCCCCGCTTCCCCGATGTGGTGGCCCACCTCTGCGGCGTGTCCGAAGAGCGCCTGCGGGAGGCCATTGAGCGGGGCCGGCGCATCCTCTTCCAGGCGCGGGAGCGGCGGGTCAAGCCGGGGAGGGACGACAAGGTCCTGACGTCGTGGAACGGCCTGATGCTCCGCGCCTTCGCCGAGGCGGCCGCCGCCCTGGAGCGGGACGACTACCGCCGCGCCGCGGTGAAGAACGCCGAGTTCGTGACGACGCGCCTGCGCGCGTCGAAGGAAGAAGGAAGCCGGAAGAAGGAGCGAGGAGGGGCGGACGGGTGGCGGCTGCTGCACTGCTATACGGGTGGCCAGGCGAAGTTCAACGCCTACCTGGAAGATTACGCCTTCTACGCCGATGGACTGCTGGCGCTGCACGAGGCGACCTTCGACCTGCGCTGGTTCGAGGCCGCCCGCGGGCTGGCGGAGACGATGGTCGAGCAGTTCGCCGACGAAGAGAACGCCGGCTTCTTCGATACCAGCGCCGACCATGAGCCCCTGCTCACCCGCCCGAAGGATCTCTACGACAACGCCACGCCGGCCGGCAACTCGGTGGCGGTGGACGTGCTGCTGAAGCTGGCCGAACTCACGGGGGAGCAGGGCTATCGCGAGCGGGCGGAACGGTACCTGGCAGCGTTGTCCGAGGCCATGGCGCAGCACCCGACCGCCTTCGGCCACTTGCTGTGCACGCTCGACTTCTGCCTGGGGCCGGTGAAGGAGATCGCCATTGCCGGCGAGGCGCAGGCGGAGGACACGCAGGCCCTGCTGCGCGTGATCTTCAGTCGCTTCCTCCCCAACCGGGTGGTGGCGCTGCGCCCGCCGGGGCCGGAGGGCGAGCGGGCCGAGCGCCTCATCCCTTTGCTTGCAGCACGCCCCCAGCTGGACGCCAGGGCCACGGCCTACGTCTGCGAGCGCTTCGCCTGCCGGCTGCCCGTCACCGATCCGGCCGCGCTGGCTGAGCAGGTGGAGGAAGGGGAGTAGCGCCGCTCCCCCGCCAGACAAGGGCTTGCGCCGCGACGCTAGCTGGGAGAGGGCGAGGGTGAGTGCCCTGCACGGCCGCTGACGAGATTCCGTCTCCCAAAGGGAGGCGGCTCCACTTGATGGCCCCGCACGGCCGGCGAGGAGGCTCCCTCTCCCCATGGAAGAGGGTGAGGGCTCCGCACGCCACTAATCTGGGCTAGGAGAACAGGGGGCCGGTGCTATCCGGCTGAGGCCGGCCGGCGGCGATGGATGCGCTCCTTCTCCTGCGCCAGGCAGCGCGAGCAGATGCCGGTCGTCCAGCGGATGCCGGCGGCGTAGAGCGCCCGCTGCCACCCGCGCAGCGGCTGGCACCAGCCACAGTGCCAGAGGAGACGGTACCCTCGCATTCGATTGCCTCCGCTACAAATAACGTAGCACGCGGCCGATTTGGCTTGTACTGGCTCGCCGGACACAGCTTGCAGGCCAGACGTGACCCGCTCAACCACAGATAGCTCCACCACCATGGCATCCTCCACCACAGGCAGCCCAAACGCAATGACGCCCTCCACCACAGACAGCTCCCCCACAGGCGCTCCGAGTACGAGTACCATGGCATCCTCCACCACAGGCACCGCTGATACCGTGGCGGCTGAAGCGCCCGAGTCACCGGCGCCGGCCGGCTACAGCTCGCCCCTGGCGGCGGCGCTGGCGGCGGATGCGCTGGAGCGGTTCCTGCGGTACGTCAAGATCGACACCCAGTCTCAGGAAGGCGCAGACAGCTTTCCCAGCACGGCCAAGCAGCTCGACCTGAGCCGGCTGCTGGCGGCGGAGCTGAGGGCCCTGGGGCTGGCCGACGCGCGTGTGGACGAGCACGGGTACGTCTTTGCCACGCTGCCGGCCACGCCGGGAAAGGAGAGCGCCCCCGTCATTGGCCTCATCGCCCACGTGGATACCAGCCCCGAGGCTAGCGGCACGGGGGTACGGCCGCAGGTGATCCGCAACTACCGCGGCGGCGAGATCGTCCTGCCGGGCGATCCGGCGCAGGTCTTGCGCCCCGCGGACTCGCCGGCGTTGAACGACTGCATCGGCCACAACCTGGTCACCAGCGACGGCACCACCCTGCTCGGCGCCGACGACAAGGCGGGGATCGCGGAGATCATGGCGGCGGTGGCGTACCTGGTGGCGCACCCAGAGCTCCCGCACGGGAGCATCAAGCTCGCCTTCACGCCGGACGAGGAGATTGGCCAGGGCACCCGCTACTTCGACATCGACGCCTTCGGCGCGGCCGCGGCGTACACGGTCGATGGCTCCAGCGTCGGCGAGATCGAGGACGAGACGTTCACCGCCTCAACAGTGACCATCACCATTCGCGGGCACAACGTCCACCCCGGCTACGCCAAAGGGAAGTTGGTGAACAGCATCAAGCTGGCGGCAGATCTGCTCTCCAGGCTGCCAAGGGACCGGCTCTCGCCGGAGACGAGCGAGGGGCGCCAGGGGTACGTCCATCCCAACGTGATCAAGGGCGGCGTGGAAGAGACGTCGATCCAGTTCATCGTCCGCGACTTCGACGCCGCCGCCCTGGCCGAGCATGAGCGCTTCCTCCAGCGGCTGGCGGACGAGGTCGCCGCCGGCGAGCCCCGCGCCCGCGTGCGGGTGGAGGTGAAGCGCTCCTACCGCAACATGAAGGAATATCTGGCGCCGCACCCGCAGGTGCTGGCGGCGGCCGAAGAGGCGGTGCGCCGCGCGGGGCTGACGCCCAGGCGCGCCTTCATCCGCGGCGGCACCGATGGCGCCCGCTTGAGCGAGCGGGGGCTGCCCACGCCCAACCTCTTTACCGGTGCCCACGACTACCACAGCGTGCGGGAGTGGATCAGCGTGCAGGACATGGCCTCCGCGGCCGCGGTCCTGGTGCACCTGGCGCAGGTCTGGGCGGAAGCGACGCCTGCGCTGGAGCACAGCGGACGGCATTGACGATTGACGCCGGAACCGGGTCGGGGCCAAGGGCCACCCGCGCCACCGCCGGCCAGACGCCGGCCAGACGGCGGAGTGGCCTCGGGGAAGCCAGACCATGGCCGGCGCGCGCCGCCCGCGGCCGCCTGCGCGCCGCTGGCCAGGCTGGAAGCGGTGGCCTTGCCTGCAGTATTCACGCGTGGAGCCCTTACCCTCTCCCAAAGGGAGAGGGGACACATCGCCGGCCATGATTCATCCAGGCAAGCCGGCGGCCCCGCGGCGCCCGCGTTAGCGCGTGGCGAGGCGATCTCGCAGGGCGTAGTACGCCGGCTTAGGCGCGTAGCGCTCGTCGAAGGGTAAAGCTGCGCCGTAGCCCGGATAGTGGGTAGGGATCCACGAGTGCCTATCGGTGAAGCCCCACATCTGGAAGCCGCGAAACGCCGGCTGCGCCAGGCACGTATCCAGCACCCCGCGGTAGATTGCGGCCTGCGCCTCCAGCTTGGCTGGTGTCACCGGGAGCTGGAGCCGGACATCCAGCTCAGTCACGTAGAGGTCGAGGCCCAGATCTGCGAAGCGCTGCATATTACGCGCAAAGCGCTCCAGGTCCACCCCGGCCGCCGTGAGGTGCATCTGGAAACCAACGCCGTGGACCGGCGCCCCCTGCCGGAGCAGGTCCGACAGCAGCGCGTACAGCGCGTCCGACTTGGGGTTAATAGGCTCGATGTCAAAGTCGTTGTAGAGCAGCTTCGCCTGCGGGTCCGCATCGTGCGCCATCTGGAACGCCAGGATCAGGTACTCCGGGCCAATGCCCCGCAGCCAGAGGGTCTCTCGCAGCGAGCCGTTGCCGGCCAGCCCCTCGTTGATGACGTCCCAGGCGGCGACGGCGCCGGCGAAGCGACCGACCACCGTGGCGATGTGATCCCGCAAGAGGTCAAGCAGCTCGTCGCGGCGGAATTCGCCCGCCGTGTACCCGGCGGCGAGCCAGGGTGCGACCTGGTTGTGCCACACCAGCGTGTGGCCGTGCACCGCCATGCCGTTCGCCCTGGCGAAGTCGACGATGGCGTCCGCGCGTGTGAAGTCATACCGTTCCCGCTCCGGATGGATCAGGGCCCACTTCATCTCATTCTCAGGCGTAACCACAGAAAACTCGCGGCGTAGCGTCTCGGCATACGCCAGGTCCGTCGTCAGCGGCGCGAAGGCGACGCACGGGCCGATCCAGATGTTGTAGGCGGCGGCGAGCTCCTTCAATCCGGGTGAAGGCTCAGCGGCCGTCTGGGCGCTCGCGTTCACTATCCCCCTCCGCGGATTGGGTGTCTTCACCAGGTGGGCCACTGTACCGGCCATGAGCGTGCCGCCTGCAAGCGCCAGGCGCCTTACCGACCGCCTCCGCCACGATCGCGCTGCCACGCCCACATCACCATGGTCACATTGCTCTGCCCGTATGGCCATGATGGCATCACCATGATGGCATCGCCACGACGGCATCGCCACGACGGCATCGCCACGACGGCGAGGCCGTGGCTGCAGCCTGGCCTGGCGTCGACGCCTGGTCTGACACGTCTACGCACGTCTACGTAGGGGCCAGGGCCACCATGCCTTACAGGCCGAACTCACGCGCGCCCCCGTCCAGATACTCCTGCCACAGGCGCGCGGCCTCGTCCAGGGCCTGCTTGGGGCTCTGCTTCCCCTCCCGCACCGCCCTCATGGCCGCGGTCAGCACCGCATAGGGGTCGGTCCCCGACTGCGCGACGATCAGCGGGTTGGGCCGCGAGTACTTGTCGAGCACCTCGGCCCAGGTCTTGAGCTGGTACCGCGGGTCGGACGTGTAGGGGGTATCCGGCAGGCCCTTGCGGGGCAGCGTGGACACGTTCAGGCGCAGGTATTCGAGCAGGTTGTCGGCACGGTTGAAGTACATCAGCAGGTCCCAGGCCAAGTCGGGGTACTTGGACTGGCTGCCGATGCCTAACCAATTGCTGAAGACGTTGATCTGTTGGCGGCGCTGCTTGAGCGGCGGGCGGACGACGATGTTGGGCACGGCGTCGGGGACGACCTCGATTGCGGCGCGCTGGATCCACTGCCCGGCCAGTTGAGCGGCGGCGGTGCCACCGGCGAGGCGCGAGGCGCCGGTCGGCGGCACCGGGAGCCTGGCCTCCAGGGGCGCGATGGTGTTGAAGAGGTCGGTCCAGTAGCGCAGCGCGTCGACCCCTTCCGTCGAGTTGAAGAGCGGCTTGCGCCCGTCCTGGGAGACAATCTCGCCGCCGTTCTGCCAGACGCGGGGAACGTACCGCTGGCTGCCAAACTGGCCGTCCCAGTCGGAGGGATCATAGCCAAGCTGCACCAGCTCGCCTCCCTCGCGACGGGTGAGCGCGATGGCCGCCTGGCGCAGGTCGTCCCAGGTCTCCGGTAGCCTGAGGCCCTGCTTCTGGAAGAGGTCCTGCCGGTAGATCATGGCGCGGGCGTCGATCCGCGCCGGAATGCCGTAGTGCTTGTTCTGCCAGGTCGAGGTCGCCAGGGTAGCGGGATAGTAATCGTTCCATTCCTTCCAGCGCCGCAGGCGCTCGTCAAGCGGGATGACAAGCTTGCGGTAGGCGTGAGCCTGGCCGGCGCCCGACTGGAGCAGGTCGGGGCCCTGGCCGGCCGCAAAGAGGGTATCCCGCTTCTGGCCGTGCTCAGCCCAGGTGACGTAGATCATGTTCACCCGGACCTGGGGGCGGTCCTTGGTGAAACCTGGAATGAGGGTTTGGTCGAACCAGGCCTGGCCTGCCGGCCCGCCGTAGTCGGCAATCTGCCAGGTCAGCTCACCGCTTTGGGATGCGCTCGGCGCCTGGCCGGCCCTGCCGGTCGCATCACACGCGGCCAGCGTGCCGCCCGCCAGGCCGGCGCTGACTGCGCCGGTCACCTGCACCACCGCACGGCGCGTCATCAATCCACGAGGTCTGTTCATGACTTGCACCTCCCTCGGCGCGCTCAGCGCCTCGCGATTGGCCAATCTGCCGGCCTGTGGCTGCCACGATACAGTCCCATTCTACTCCCGGACGCGTCCCCACGTGGCGACCGGCAGGCGAGCCCTGGGTATTACGGCCAGCGACGAGTCCCGTCTCCCCATGGGCGAGCGAGAAGCCCGCTCTCCCATAGGGAGAGGGTGAGGGTGAGGGCTCCGCACATAGAGAACCCAGACGCGAGCGCACGACCGCGGCGTACCGAGCCGCCCTACCGCACCGGCTCGGCGCCACCCTGGGCCAGCCTGATCCCGGCGACGATCGCCACCAACCCTGCCAGCAGCCCCGCGCCGGCGCGCTCGCCAAGAAAGACCACGGCCAGCGCCACCCCCAGCGGCGCGATCAGGTACTGGAAATGGGCGATGCGCGTGACCGGCAGGTGCGCCAGCGCGAAGTTCCACAGGGCAAAGTTGAACGCCGTGGACATGGTGCCCAGCCACAGCAGGAGCGCCACCGTCTCCCAGGAAGCTGAGAGGTAGGCCGGAAACCCGCCGCCCGCGCCGAGCGCCACCGCGCTGGCCAGCGGCACGGCGGCCCAGCCGGCGGCGATCGCCGTCAGCGCCAGTGGATCGCGCCCGGGCATCACCCGCCGCGCCACGACCATGTTGGCGGCGATGAGCACGCTGCCGGCCAGCGAGAGCAGGATCCCGATCCCCGCGCTCCCCGCAGCGCCCCCCGGCCCGCCGCCAGACACCGCGGGCCACACGCCGCCGGCCATGCGCTCCAGGATGGCATCACCCAGCAGCACGACGGCGACGCCGGCCGCCGCCAGGGCTGAGCCGGCCACCAGCAAGGGGCCGCTGCGGGCGCGCCCCAGGACAGCCGCGTACACCGCCAGCCACAGCGGCGACAGGTTATTGAGCACGCTGTTAAGCGAGGCCGGCAGGAACTGCTGGGCCCCCACGGCCAGCAGCGAGGTGACCACAAAGCTGATCTGACCAAGCAGCGCCACGCGCCACCCACCGGCCACCGCCTCGCTTCGCAGGTGCGCCAGCCCGCGGCGGAGCCCGCCCACCCGCAGGCAGGAAAGCGATGCCAGCGCCAGGCAGGCGATGCCGGCCCGCGCCAGCGCGATCGCCAGCGGGGTCGCCTCGCGCAACGCGACCCGAGAGGCCGGATAGAGCGATCCCCACCCGACGATGGCCAGCAGCGCAGCGGCGTAGGCCAGGGCGGTACGGTCCCGCGCCGGCGCCGTGCCTGACCCAGCCCCGTGCGGGCGGGCAGCCGCAGCACCTGCGCCCGCCGGTGGCCGGCGCCACCACCGGTACGTTGCGGAAGGTGGCCAGTGCGCCCTATCCGTGCCCAACCTGCTCCAACGCCTCCCGGATCGGTCTGTCCCGCGCCTCGTACTCCCCCGCACTCAGCCGCAGTCGCCCCTTCCGTGGCTCAATCGGCCCCCGCGGCGCCGGGTGGCCGTAGCCCGGGTTCCCATGGAAATGGCTGGCCTTTCCATGTCGCGCGAGTGCTCCGCAGGGGCATGACCGATTAAGCATGGCCAGCGAGGAGTTTCCTCTCCCAAAGGACGTGAGGGTGAGGGCTCCGCTCACGGATGATCCAGGATAGTACCGCGGCAGGATATGGCAGTGCAGGCGCGGCATCCGATACGCGAGGAGCTGAAAGCTCATCGGGCCCCCTGCGGCCGGACCAGGATCGTGGCTGCCTCTCCCACACTCACACCTGGCCCACGGCCGCGTGCCACCACCGCCTCCGCCGTCGTCAGCCTTGCCAGATCAACCGAACGGTGCCGGTCCGGCTCTCCTCGCAGCACGAAGGCGCACGCTCACCGTTCCATCAGGGCTCGGCAACGGTTTCCACGAGCAGGCGCGCTGGCGCCAGCGCATCCGGCGCCGGTGGGGCGCGGCCATCGTGCGGCAGAGGGTACAAGTCCAGCCCGCGTGCCTCCTCGCCGTACCGAAGCGGTCGCGGCCTGGCATCCGTGGGTCACGTCCTCTCCCCGCGTCTGCGCGTCGGAGCGGCGGCGCGGCCACCATGGGGGAGATCCTCTCCCCGTGGGTGTCGTTCCCGCTCGCCCTATCGGAGAGGGGCCTAGTGCTGTCGCAGGCAACCTCTTCGGGAATGCCAGCCCGCGCACCAGGGAAAGCCATGCCAGGTCGCTGGCCTGATGGTGCACT
>DAOTTI010000021.1:0-27629 GCA_034437795.1 Chloroflexota bacterium
TGCTTCATCCGCCCCTGGATCTCGTCGGGGGAGCCTTTGCCTTCGATGATGGTGGTGTTGTCCTTATCGGAGACGACGCGGCGCGCCTGGCCGTGGTCGCGGACGGTGATGCTGTCCAGCTTGCGGCCGAGCTCATCGGAGATGACGTCGCCGCCGGTGAGGAGGGCGATGTCCTTGTGCATCTCCTTGCGCCGGTCGCCATAGCCGGGGGCCTTCACCGCCAGGACGTTGAGGACGCCCCGCAGCTTGTTCACCACCAGCGTGGCCAGGGCCTCGCCCTCGACGTCTTCGGCGATGATCACCAGGTTCTTGCGGCCCTGCTGCACCAGGTGCTCGAGGACCGGCACGATGTCGGCGATGGCGCTGAGCTTCTTCTCCGTGATCAGGATGTAGGGCTCTTCGATCTCGGCGACCATCCGGTCGGGGTTGGTCACGAAGTAGGGGGAGATGTAGCCACGATCGAACTGCATGCCCTCGACGTACTCCGTCTCGAACTGCAGGCCCTTGCTCTCTTCGACCGTGATCACGCCATCCTTGCCGACCTTGTCCATTACGTCGGCAATCAGGTTGCCGATCTCCTTGTCGGCGGCAGAGATGGCGGCGACGTTGGCGATCTCCTCGCGGCCCTGGACCGGCACGGCCATGTCCTTGATGGCCTGCACCACGGCCTGGGTCGCCTTCTCCAGGCCGCGCTTCATGATCATGGGGTTGGCGCCCGCGGCCAGGTTCTTGAAGCCTTCGTGGACGATCGACTGCGCCAGCACGGTAGCGGTGGTGGTGCCATCGCCGGCGATGTCGTTCGTCTTGGTGGCGGCCTCCTTGAGGAGCTGCGCGCCCATGTTCTCAAACGGGTCCGGCAGCTCGATCTCCTTGGCCACGGTCACGCCGTCGTGGCTCACCGTGGGAGCCCCGTACTTCTTGTCCAGCGCGACGTTACGGCCCTTGGGGCCCAACGTGGTCTTCACCGCTTCGGCGAGAATGTCCACGCCGGCCTTGAGCTTGCGACGCGCCTCGATCTCAAAGGCCACTTGCTTCGGCACGTTCCTACCTCCTAACTGCTTGTGGGTCTGTGTCGTGCTCTTCCGGCGAGATTGCTCCGGAGTGCTGCCAACGCCCCGGGATTAGCACTCGCTGCCGGAGAGTGCCAGAAGCATTATAGCGGCACGATTAGCACTGTTCAAGGGAGAGTGCTAACGAGGACGCGGGGAGAGCCCCGCCGCCCCGTCTCCGACACGGAGCGGAGGAACGCCGGCCACCGCCGTGCGGCGTGGCCCCGCCGCCCCCGCTCCGACACGGAGACGGGGATGACGGCCACGGGGAGAGCTTCTGATCCGCGGAGGCCCTGTCGCTCCGTCTCCCGCACGCGGCACAAAGGGAACGAAGGCCATGGCGTGGCCCATCCAGACAGGATCCAGTGCCTGCCTCAGGCGGTGGCGGGCCGAACCAGCAGGAGCGAGGAGGGGGCGCCGCCGGTGTTGATCGTCTCCTTGACCGTCTTCTTCTCGACGTCGATGACGCTGATGGTGCCGGAGCCGCTGTTGGCGACGTACAGGGTGGCCAGGTCCGGACTGAGCGCCATCGCCTGCGGGCCTCGGCCGACGGGGATGAGGTCGAGCACCTGCGCCTGGACGAGGTCAAGGATCTGGACGTAGCCGAACAGTTGGTTGGCGACGAAGGCGCGCTGGCCGTCCGGATGGGGCAGAAAGGAGACGGCGCCCGGGCCGACGTCCAGGCTCCGCAGGAGGTCGCCCGAAGCTGCATCGAGCTCCAGCAGCCTCTCGCTACCCAGGCTGGCCAGGAACAGGGAGCGACCGCCGGCCGAGAAGGCCAGGTCGCTGGCCCACTGGGTCAGCCGAATGCTGTGCACGACCGTGGCGGAAACGGGGTCCATCCAGGAGAGGGTGCTGGTCGAGCGCTGGGGCAGGTAGAGCACGCCGCCGTCGGGCCGGAAGCGCATGTTGGCCACCGAGGCGCCGACCGGCGTGCGGCGGATGATCTGGGTGGCGCCTGGATCGAGCTCAGCCAGCAGGGCGCTGTCGGGGCTCTCGGCGCTGGCCGTGGCCACCCACAGCCGCCCGTTGCCAGGGTGGACCGCCAGCGAGGTGATGCCCCCGCTGCCCAGCGCCAGGCGCCGCTGCTCAGTCAGCCTCTCCGCGTCGACCACCAGCAGGTCGGGGCTGCCGGACCAGGCCGTGAAGAGCACGCGTCCGTCCAGACTTCTGGCCATGAGCGTGAGGCGCCCCTGCCCCAGGTTCTCGCTGTGGCCCAGGAGCAGGTTGGACGAGGCGTCGATCAGGCTCAGCCGTGGGACGGTGTGGCCGACGTAGAGGCGCGTCAGATTGGCGGGGTTGGCGCCACCCGCCGTGGCGGGGGCGCTGCCCTCGGCAGGGCGCAGCTGGATCTGGACGAGCTGGGCCGGCGCAGCCAGGCGCGGCCCGGGCGTGCTGCCCGGCCTGGGCGTACCTGCATCGGATGCCGGCCGCACCACCTCCACGCCCTCCACGCGACCCTGCTGGTAGCCGGGCTTACGTGCCGTCACGATGTATGACGGATTGGGTGGGACCGGCAAGAAGGCGTCGCCGTTGGGGCCGGTCTCCTGGAGCCCGACGGCGGTATTGAAGCGATCACGCACCTCCACCAGCGCCTGCGCCAGGGGCTGCCCGGCTGTGTCCGTGACGCGGACGCGGAGCCCGACGCGCCCGGGGCCCGGCGTGGGGGTCGCGGTGGGGGCGGGGCCGAGGACCGGCGCGCCGGCGACCCAGGGGAGCACCGGCTCGCCCGTGGCCACGGAGCGCACGCTGAGCTTGGCGCCGGCGAACAGCACGGCGACGGCGGCCAGGCACAACAACCACCACCAACGTCGGACGGAGGAGCGTGGGCCCACGAGCACCGGACTGACTTGGAATTGTAGCGGCAGGCGTCATTCGGGAGCAGGCCCCGGGCCCCCACCCCCTTCGACCCCCCGCACCGACGCGGAGACGCGGGGAGCAGCCATCACATCCTTCGGTCGGGGCCGCGCCGGGAAGGGAGGACGGACCTCACCCCCTCGCCCCCTCTCCGACGCGGAGAGGGGGAACGACGGCCACCGCCGTGCGGCGTGGCCCCGCCGCGTCCTCTCCGCGTCGGAGAAGGGAACGAGGCCATGGTCCAGTCACGGGGAACCGGCTACCGACGCCGTGCGGCCTGGAGGGGGTGCAGGTGGACGCGAGGGAGGCGGATAGCCGGGAGGCGTTCCACGGTGGCGCGCCGGATGGCTCGTCCGGCCAGGGCCACGTCGGCGAAGGTGGGGCGCAGGCGGCGCACCGCCACATCGACCACGAAGAGGGCGATGGCGGCCATCAGCAGGTAGTTCCACACGTCCTGCGGCTGGAGCGCGTGGCGCGTGTCCCGCCGCCAGGCATCCTCTGGCCGCGTGATGGCCGGGCCCCCGGAGTCGGCGGCCAGTCGCTCCAGAACGACGCGGTTGGCCGGCGTCAGCTGGAACTCGGGCAGGTGGGGAAGCGCGTAGCCGGTGGTCTGGGACGCTACCGTCTCCCCGTTGTCGTCCATCTGAGTGACGTGGATGAAGTAGACGCCCGGCCCGGCGAGGGCAAACCGGCCGGCGTAGCGCCCCGGCGCCACCTGGGGCAGCGGCACCCGCCGCCCTGCCCCGTCCGGCGAGACCACGTCGGCGTAGCTGCGGAGGCGATTGCGGAACTCCCCCGTCGGCTCGACCGAGTCAACGGTGATCGTGGCCAGGTCGCCGTCGGCGCGCACTGCAATCTGGGTGCTGGGGTCGACCGGCGCCGCCATGGTCCAGCGCACGGCCTGGGGCCAGAGCCGGTTGAAGGCGTCGGTCCCCACCCAGTCCTTGGACCAGGCGCCCTGGGCGTCCGACGTCCAGGCCAGGGCGCGACCCAGGCCGTACTGCCACTGGGCGAGCACCACCTCCTCCTGGTCGCTGGTGAGCACGGTCTCCGCGGATGGCTTGGGGGAGACCCGCACGTAGCCATGCAGCTGGGGCAGCTCCGCCGGCACCAGGCCGCGGACGGCCGGCGCCGGCGTCACCAGGCGCGGCCGGAAGTCGCGTTCTTGCTTGAAGCTCCGGCCGGCCAGGCGCGCCTCCTGGGTCATTATCTGGGGCACGTCCCGCGCAGTGTTGGTGAAGTAATAGCGGCCGCCGCCACGACGGGCCCAGTCCATCATGTCCTGCTGGGCGCGCCCGCCGATGTCGCTGGTAATGCCCACGGTGGAGAGCGTGATCCCCGCGCGGCGCATCATGTTGATCAAGGTGGGGAAGGGCATGGGCGTCCCCTGCTCGCCGTCGGTGAGCAGGATGACGTGCTTGACGCGCGCGGAGACCTGCTGCATGCCCTTGTAGGCGTACTCCAGGGCGGCGTAGATGTCCGTCCCGCCGTCCGGCGTCACGGTGGCGATGCGGTCGGCGATGGCCTGGATGTCCGCGCGGCCACGGATGGTGCGCACGTCGGAGATCCAGCGCGGGGTGTAATCAAAGGCGATCACCCCCACCTGGTCGCCTTCCTGCAGGGTCTCCACGGCCTTGATGGCCCCTTCCTTGGCCAGGTCCATGCGCGTCGTCCGGCGGTCGCCGGTGTCGGCCGTGGACATGCTCCCCGAGCGGTCGATGACCAGGAGCAGGGCCAGGGTAGAGGCCTGCTCGCGGTCCGGTGGCTGTACGCTGACCGGCAGCACCTCCTCCAGCACCGTATCGGCATAGTCGCCCAGGCCGAAGGTGCGCTCGCCGCCGATCAGCACCAGGCCGCGCCCGCGCTCGCCCACGTAGCGCTGGAGCGTCGCCATCTGCTCCTTGCGGAGGTCCTGGCCGTGGACGTTGGAGAGGATCACGCTATCGTAGGACAGGAGCTCCTCCACCTGGGCAGGGAGCTGCTGGGGCCGGCGGCGGTCCACCTGGATGCGGGCGGCGGCCAGGGCGTTCCGGACGGCGGCCGCATCGTCCGGTACGCCCTCTACCAGGAGTACCCGCGCCGGCTCGCCGACGATGGTGAAGGCCCAGCTCTCGTTGTTCTCGGGCCGGCTATCGCCGTCCACCGCCAGCGTGGCGTGGATGGCCCAGCTCCCCTTGGAGAGGTCGCTGTCACCAATGGGGATCTCGTTGGGGCCGCTCTGGAGCTGCACCTGGCGCTCGAACAAGAGGTACTGCTCGGCGCCGGCCTGGGCCCAGACGCGGACCAGGCCCTCCTGGCTGATCGGGGAATACACCCCCAGACGGATGCTGGCCGGCTCACCCTCGCGCAGGGCCGGGGGCACGGTGAGGCTGGTCACGGCCGTGTCGTCGACCAGCGCCGGCAGGGGGCGCACGGCGATCTCCACGTCACGGAGCTGCGGGCGCAGGAGGGCCCGCTGGGCGTCGCCGAGCGTCTCATTCCCGTCGGAGAGGAGGACCAGCCGGCGCAGCGGCCCCGAGCCCGGGGGCGGGAGCAGGCTGGCCGCCAGCTCCAGGGCCGCCTGGACGTTGCTGGCATTGCCGTCCGGCGGCGGCCCCCATTCCGCGTGGTCGCGCGCCTTGCCCAGCGGCAGCTCCACCCGCGCCTCGCGCCCAAAGGTGACGATGCCGGCCAGATCGTCTGGCCCTTGCTTGGCCAGAGCCTGGCGGACCCAGTTCTTGGCCGCCTCGCGGACGTCCTCCGGCACGCTGCTGGAGAGGTCCACGACGAAGACCGTGGCCACGCTCTTCGCCGGCGCGGGGGCGCGCAGGCCGGCCAGGGCTAGGACGAGGAGTACGGCCACCAGGGCCCGCAGCCAGAGCGCTACCGGCCAGGGGCCGCGGGGGACGCGTCGCTGCCGGCGGGCCAGCAGGTAGAAGCCGGGGATGGCGGCCAGCAGCACCAGGAAGATGGGGTGGGAGAAGGAGATGGGCGGGCTCATCGGTGAAACCACCACCATTCCACAAACAGTGCCATCAGCGCCGCCACGGCCAGCACGCGCCACCACTCAGCGTGCGCCAGCTCCTTGCCGGGGCCGAGTTGGATCATCGCTGGCTGCGGGCCGCCGATCGTCTCCAGCTGGCCGACCAGGTCCCGCGGCTTGAGGTCGGCGACCGCGCCTTCATGCCCGGGGCGGAGCACGCTGGCGATGTAGACGCGCCGCGCGATCTCTTCTGCGCCGGCAAACTGGGTCACGGTGTAGGCGCCGGGGAAGGCAGTGTCGACGAAGCGCACCGGCTGGTGGCCGTCGAAGCGGTAGCGCTTTCTGGGCGTCTCGATCTGGACGGCGGTGGCGCGCGGCAGGGGCTGGATCAGCAGGGCGTCCCCGGGGGTGAACCGGCCGGCGGCCACGTCGGCCCCCATCCCTGTCGGCAGGTCACCGGTGAGCCAGTTGATGACGTTGGCGACCAGCACGGGAAAGGCGACGCGGCCGAAGAGATTGGTGGCGCGAAGATCGAAGGCGAAGACCACCGCCCGATAGGGGCGCGGATAGCCGAGAAATAGCAGCGGGCCCTCACGCGCCGAGACGACCTCCTCGGCCCACTCCGGCAGCGCGACCTTCTTGGCCTCCGACACGCCGACGCCCGTCAGGTCCACGCCCCGCAGAAGGGGGCTGGGCATGACGCGGGCGATCTGGGCGTCATTGACCTCACGCCCCCCTTCGGTGCGGCGCCCCAGGGTGCCGGTGACGCGAACGGGGGCGCCCTTGAGTGGGGGATCGATCAGGATCCAGTGGCCCGGTGGCGGCGATGGCGGAAACCACCCCTCGAAGACGTAGACGTCGTAGCCTCCCCGCGGGTCGTAGCGCTGAGGGTCGGTCTTGGCCAGCTCCACGCCGGGGACGGCCCTGAGCGCGCGCTCCAGCTGCTCGCTGCGCCCGCCGACGACCAGCACCTTGCGCACTGGTGGGACGACGGCCGCCGCCGTGGCCACGTTGTCGAGGGCCAGCAGGTCCCGCCGCACGAAGGTGGCTTCGATGAGCGACGCCCTGGGCGGGAACTCGGCCAGCACCAGCTCCTGCGCCTGCCGCGGCGCGAGCTCAAGGGGGACTTCGCCGAAGGCCTGGCCGTCCACCTTGATGCGGAGCGTGCCGCTGGCCGGCTGGTCGCCGTAGTTGCGGATGCGGGCAAAGACCTCCAGGTCGCCGCCGGCGGAGCGGCGCGCTTCCAACGCGGTGATGGCCTGGTTTTCACTGTCGCCGCGCCCGACGAGGACGGTCTCGATGGCTGCCGGTGGCCGGTGGGCCAGGATCGATTCGTCGACCTCGGCTGCCCCACCGGTGATGAGCACGATCTGGCCGATGCGGGCGCTGCGCGTCAGGCTGCCGGCCAGCTCGAGCCCCTGGGCCAGGTTCAGGTCGGCGGGGGCCACCTGCAGGCGGCGGGCCACGCGCCGCAGCGATTCCAGGTCTCCGGGAATGGCCCCCTGCGCCACCACCTCCGCGCGATCCGCCAGGGCCAGGATGATGGCGCGATCGCCCCGCTCGAGCAGGTTCAGTACTTGCAACACGCGGGCGCGGGCCTCATCGAGGCGGGTTACCCCGCCGGCGGCCGGCGGGGCCAGTCCGGCTGCGGCCAGGATCGCCGGATCCCCGTCCGTCGCCAGCATCGCCGCCGACGTATCGACGGCGATGACGATGGTGCGCCCGACGGGGACCTCGCGGGTAAAGGCCGGCCGCGCCAGGGCGAAGACGCCGGCCAGGGCGGCCAGGAGCTGAAGAAGCAGCAGCAGGTGGCGCTTGAGCCACTGGATGGGGGTCCGCGCCGACTGCTCGCGGAGCGCGCCCTGCCACAGCCACGTGCTGGAGACCTCCACGCGCCGGCTGCGGGGCTTGAGCAGATACAGGCCGGCGATGGCGGCCGCCGCGGCGAGCCACAGCAGTGACCAGGGCGTCAGCAGGCTCACGTCAAGATTCTACGGGCGCGGAGCTGGCGGAAGATCAGCTCTTCCAGGGGCATGGCGGTGCTGGTGGTGACGTACCGCACCATGCGCCGCGCGCAGAAGGCCTCCGTCTCCTGGAGCCAGTCCGCCAGGCGGCGCTTGTAGGCGTCGACGCTGACGCTATCGAGCGAGACGCGGACGGTCTGCCCACTCTCGCGGTCGTAGAGGTCCACCTCGCCTTCCAGCTCCGGGTCGGTCTCCACCGGGTCCAGCAGGTGGATGAGCACGGCCTCGAAGCCGCGGTCAAGCAGGGCGACCAGCCCTTCCAGCCCGCCCGGATTGAAGAGATCAGAGATGAGGATGGCCAGCCCGCTGCGCCGGTGCATTGAGGCATAGGCGCGCAGCACGGCCTTGAGGTCGGTCTGGCCGGCGGGCTCAAGCGAGGCGAGGAAGGAGAAGAGGCGCCCGACCATGGCCTTGCCTCGCAGGGGCTGCAGGTAGGCCGTCAGGCGCGTGCCGAAGCCGGCGGCCTCCACCTGGTCCTGGCTGGCCAGGGCCACGTAGCCCAGGCCGGCCGCCAGGCGGCGGGCATAGGTGAGCTTGTGGTAGCGCCCCCAGTCCATGCTGCGCGAGCAATCGATCAGCAGGTGCACGGTCAGGCTCTCCTCGTCCTCGCGGAGCTTGACGAAGAGCCGGTCGGAGCGCCCGTAAACGTTCCAATCGATCTGGCGCAGGTCGTCCCCGTGGGTGTACTCGCGATAGTCAGCGAACTCGACGGAGGTGCCCCGTTTCTTGCTCCGGCGCCCGCCATGGCTGGCCGCGCCGTGCATGCGCTGGGAGACCACCTGCAGGCGCTCCAGCCGGCGCAGGAAGCCCTCGTCGAAGAATTGCCGGACGGCGGGGCCGTGCTCACCGGCGGGGGAAGGGGCTGGCGCGGCGCTGCTGGGTGCCGGCGCGCCCGCGGCATGGCGCTCCGCCCCCCTGCCGGACGGGGGGGTGAACCAGGGAAAGCGGCGGATGAAGGGCGTGGTCTGGGTCAACGGACGGCGGCTTCCACTTCCTCAGGGATGACGCTGATCACGATCTGGTCGATGATCGTGTCGGAGCTGACCCCTTCCGCATCCGCCTCGAAGTTGAGGATAATGCGGTGGCGTAGCGCCGGATGGGCCATGCGCCGGATGTCCTCGTAGGCCACGTTGTAGCGCCCGTCCAGCAGGGCGTTGATCTTGCCGGCTCGGACCAGGGCCTGGGCGCCCCGCGGGCTGGCGCCGAAGCGGACGTACTCCCGCGCGGCGCGGGGGGCCTCGCGGCTGTCCGGATGGGTCGCCATCACCAGGCGGGCGGCGTAGGCCAGGACGTGCTGCGCGATCGGGACCTGGCGCGCCAGCTCCTGCATCCACAGGATGTCGCGCGCGTTGGCCACGCGGGAGACCTCCGGCACGTGGTCGGACGTGGTGCGGTCCAGGATATCCACCAGCTCATCGACGGACGGGTAGGAGACGTTGATCTTGAACAGGAAGCGATCCAGCTGCGCCTCGGGGAGCGGGTAGGTCCCCTCCATCTCGATCGGGTTCTGGGTGGCCAGGACCATGAACGGCGCCGGCAGCCGATACTGGGTATTGGCCACGGTCACCTGCATCTCGGCCATGGCCTCCAAGAGAGCGGCCTGGGTCTTGGGCGTGGCGCGGTTGATCTCGTCGGCCAGCACCAGGTTGGCGAAGACCGGCCCCGGCTCGAACCGGAAGCGGCGTTCGCCTCCTTCCTCCGTAATGATGTTCGTGCCGGTGATGTCGGCCGGCATCAGGTCGGGGGTGAACTGCACGCGGCTGTAGCGCAGGTCGAGCGCTTCCCCCAGGGCGCGCACCATACGCGTCTTGCCCAGCCCGGGCACCCCTTCCAGGAGCACGTGGCCCCCCGCCAGCAGGCAGATCAGGGCGCCACGGAGCACCTCCTCCTGGCCGACGATGACGCGCCGCACCTCGTCCAGGATGGCGCTGGCCGTACGCTGGAACCGCTCCACGTCTGCGTCCCGCACCCGCTGGTAGTCTCGCTCGTACTCGCTCACAGGTCTCCTACCCCCGCTGGCCACTGAGGCTGCGCTGCCTTACCCAATGAATTACTGGGATCACTGAATCGTACCGGTGCCGGCCACCAATGCGGGCCATCCGGTCCTGTCTCTGGTGGGGGCCGGTGAACCGGCCGGCAGCGGCTTCGCCATGGTCGGCATTATCTGTTGGCCGTGGTCCCCGCCAGCGACGGCCAGGCTATGGCCGCGGCTGGTCGGGAGTGAAGTACTGGCGCACCGGGCCGGCCATGTCCCAGGGAACGTTGTTGAGGTCCAGCCCCGTCCCGACGGGCTGTGCGCTGGCCGGGGCACCTGGAAGCGGGGCGGCGGGCGGCGGGACGACCGCCGGCGGCGAGTTGGGGCTGGGCGGGCGCCACACGGTGGGACCTTCCCGTAACTCGGCCTCGACCTGCACTAGGCGGGCCTGGACGTCCAGCCGGCTCGGCGCGCCCTGCACGCTGCCGCCTTCGCCGGTGCCCGCGCCGCTGCCGGCGCCGGGGGCGCTGCTGGCGGCGTCCAGGCCGCCGCGGAGGGCGGCTTCCAGCTCGGAGAGCGCGCCGCTGCCTGCGGCGTCGCCGCCCTGCCTGGGCTGATTGGCGCCCTGCTGGCCGGGGGTCTGGGCGCCGGCCTGCTGCGCGCTGCTCCCTTGCTGGCCCTGCTGGCCTTGCTGGCCAGATTGGCTTTGCTGCCCCTGCGCGAGCTGCGGCTGGCCGCCCCGCTCCAGCTCCCTGCGCCTGGCCTCCGCCTCCCGCTGGGCCGCCGCCTGCTGGCCGATGTCGCGCACCTGGTTGGCGGTGTCGCGGATGGCCTGCTGCGCGTCGCGGTTGCGGAACTGCTCCAGGGCCTCGCCAGCGCGCCGCGCGGCGTCGCTCAGGGCCCGATCCTTGCTGCCGATCTGCTGGCTGGCCTGCTGGAAGGCCTGTGCGAGCGACTGTCGCTCGCCCGGGCTCAGCCGGTTCACCTGGTCGGCTACCTGGTTCAGCTGCTCGCTGGCCCGCTGGGTATCGCCCCGCCGGAGCGAGTCCGCGGCTTGCCGCGCCGTCTGGCTCTGGCGAAGGGCGTTGGCCAGGTCTTGTAAGGCCTCCTGTCGGGCCGCGACGTTGGGGTTTGACTGGCTTGCCGCGTCCTGCTGCCCGCGCTGGCTCTGGCTGCCGGGGTCGCCCTGCGGGTTCTGGGGCGCGGCCTGCTGGGGATTGGACCCAACCAGGCCAGGCGGCGGGTCGCCGACCTGGTCCGGCCGTGAGCTGAGCGCCTCCACCGGCTGCTGCTCGTCCACGCGCTGGCCCGGCAGGAGCCGTTCGGGCGCCACCTGCTGCTCCTCGCGGCGCGCCGGATCGGCCACTACCAGCCGGCGGTCGTCGACGCCCTGGAGCGGTCCCTGCGCGCCCCACGGCCACAGCGCAAACAGCAGCGTCATGGCCAGCGCCAGCACCGCCAGACCGGTGTCACGCACCGCCAGGCGCCGCGCGGCGCTCCCGCGCGGGAAGAAGGGGAACGCCTGCCGCGGCCGCAGGCGCCCGGCCAGGGTCACGGCATCCTGCACCTGGGCGCGGGGCACCGGGCCATCCGCGCCCTCGTCCAGCAGCTCCAGCGCCGTAGCCAGGCGCTCCCGCAGGCCAAGGGCCGCGTCAGTGCGCCGCGCGGTCTCGTACGGGCCGATCGGGCGGCGCACGGCGCGGACGATGCCCGCGCCGGCCACAACGGCCGCCACGATGGCGCCGAGCCACGCGAGGGCGCCGGCGCCGGTGAGCCGCGCCAGGACCGCGCCGGCGACCACCATGAGCGCGGCCCAGAGCAACAGCCGAGGTAGCTGCTCTAAGACCTGCTTCTGGCGCAGGCGGCGCGCAAAGGGGCGGAGACGGGCCTCGATTGGGTTCGCCTCGGGGCCGGAGCGGAAGGCGCGCTCAAGGGAGCGGGGCCCGGCGCGGAGACCGGGGCTAGCTGACCACCCTACCCGGCCCAGGAGCCGGCGGAGACCCCGCCACCGATGCAGGTCTGTCAGCCAAGCAGCCGGCGCAAGCGATGGCAGCAGCAAGGAAACCCACCTAACCTACGTTACGAACACTGTCAAGGCTCCGCTGTCGCTGCCCCTGCGCCACCGGAGGACGATCCCGTACACGCCGCTCCGCGTTGCATGTCCCGTGCCAGACGCGACGCGGCGCGTCTGCTTCACCTTACCACCTTCACGGCGCGACGTAAAGCCGCCGTGGGACGTTTTCTCTATGCTGCCGGCCTTACTGGCCACCCATCGACGATAGCGTTTGCCGGCCATTGACGCAGACGGCCATCTGGCCTAGCATTTGCCATAGCTAGTCCAACGCCATGGCAAGCCCTGCACCCTCACCACGGTTACACAGCACCCCGGCGCGGGCGCCGCAGGCACCGGACGGGGTGGCGACGGCGCGCGACGCGGCCGGCGGGCGCCGCCCGGCGCGGGCCAAGCGGGGGGAGTTCCGCGAGCGCGCGCGGCAGGCGTTACGCTCCGAGGGGCATCGCATGACCCAGCAGCGGGACGTCCTGCTGGACGTGATCGAGAACGCGGGCGGCCATCTGGACGCGGATGGCCTGTACCAGCTGGCGCGCAAGCGGGACAAGCGGATCAGCCTCTCGACGGTCTATCGCACGCTCTCCTTATTGAAGCGCCACAACCTGGTGGACGAGCTTCACCTGAGCGAGGAGCATCACCACTACGAGGCCAAGAAGGGCCGCGAGCATCTGCACCTCCTGTGCCGCAGCTGCGGCGCGGTGGAGGAGTTCTCCGGCGACGTGATCGAGCGCCTGCGGGACGAGCTCAAGCGGGAGCGGGGCTTCGAGGTGGCGTCGATCGAGCTCGACATCACGGGGCGCTGCGCGCGGTGCGCCAGCGCCGCAGCCTAAACCTGATTGTTCACAGCCAGTAATTCGTCCCCTCTTCTCCCTTTGGGAGTTAGTTCCGTTTCCCCGTGGGAGAGGGTTAGGGTACGTCCTGCCCACCTACCACCCGGCCTACGCCCCCGTCTCCCTGTGGGAGAGGGTTAGGGGCACGGCCCGTGTCGCGGCCGGCGCCGGAACCTCCCCCTCTCCCTGTGGGAGAGGGGGAGGGTGAGGGCTGTGCATGGCTCTATGCCTTCTCTCTCTGACACAGGGTAAGGGCTCCGCCTTTGTCCCACGTGCGGCGCACGGCGCGCAGTTGGCCCAGCCATCCGAGCCAGAGGTCCGGAATCGTATAATTCTGCTGCGATGAGCAGCCTGCCGCCGGCGGCAGGGGCAGCGCAGGGATCTCCCGAGCAGGAGGGCGAGGCACGGGGTAGCGTTCCCTTCGCAGCAGAGGCGTCGGGCGAGGGTCCTCCTCTGGCGGTGGAGCTCCCCCCCGACCGGCCGCCTCCTGCCTCCCTCACCGTCCCGCACCGCGAACCGCCTGCGAGCACCCAGGGCGGGCGGGCGCTGCCACCGATCCGGCCTTCCGACGTGCCGGTGGAGCTGACCCTGGACCTGCGCGCCACCCCGCCCGACAAGATCCTGCCGCGGATCTTCGGGGCGCTGGAGCGGGTCAGCGCCGACGTGACGCTCCTGGTTCTGCTGCGGGACACGCCGGAGTATGCCGGGGTGATGGCCAGCGCCTACCAGGCTCTGCGCGCGCGGGGCTACGTCTCCGACAGCGCGCGCATGCCCCAGGGGGGACAGCGCCTGCGCATTCGCCGGCGGGCCGGCGCCCCGCGCCCGGCGCTGGAGGCGGAGGTGGGGGCGCCGGAGGAGCCGGAGCCGCCCTGCGCCCCGCCGCCGCGCCCGGGACTGGGGACGATCCTGCCGGGCGAGCGGTTCTCCGGCCGGCGGGCAGGGCGCTCCACGCCGGACGCCTCAGGCGGCCCGCTCCACACCATCCAGGGCGCGTACTAGCTCGGCGCGGAGGTGCTCCGTCCCGTCGGGCGGCTCGGGACCGGCGCCGTGCGACAGCGCCCGCCAGGCCTGCTCCAACGCCTTGCGGGCCGCCGGCTGGGCAAAGCGCCCCAGCGCCCAGGCGGCGTGCTCGCGCACGATGGGGTGGCGCATCTCGTCGCCCAGGACGGCGGCCAGGGCCGGGATGGCCGCCGGATCACCGATGTTCCCCAGCGCGACGCAGGCGTTCCGTTGCAGGCCCCAGCTCTTGGCGCGCAGCACCGGCGTGCCGCGGTAGCGCGCGCGGAACTCCTGGTCAGACAGGGCCAGGAGGGGAAGCAGGCGAGGAAAGGCGCTCTCGTCGTCGTAGGCGCGTAGGGCGGCGATCCGCGCCGGCAGGGGGCGCCGGTTGACGGGGCAGACCTCCTGGCAGTCGTCGCAGCCGAAGATCCAGTTCCCCATCAGGGGGCGCAGAGAGTGCGGGATGCGGTCCTTGAGCTCGATAGTGAGGAAGGAGATGCAGCGCCGGTTGTCCAGGACGCCGGGCGCGACTAGGGCGCCGGTGGGGCAGACGTCCAGACAGCGCCGGCAGGCGCCGCAGCTCTTCCTGACCGCGACATCCGGCTCAAGCTCCAGGTCCAGGATCACCTCGCAGAGGAAGGCCCAGGAGCCGGCCCCCGGCAGGAGCAGCATGGTGTTCTTGCCGAACCAGCCCAGGCCGGCGCGAACCGCCACCGCGCGTTCGGCCAGGGGGCTGCTGTCCACGAAGATGCGCGCCCGGACCGGCCGCGCGGCGATGGCCTCGATGCGGCGCACCAGCTCTCGCGCCATCTCCTTCAGCACGTCATGGTAGTCACGGCCCCAGGCGTACCGCGCGATCCGCCCGCGGGGCTCGTTGGGGACCGGCGGGGGCGGCGGACGGTGGCCCAGATAGCTTGCCGCCAGGGCTAGGATGCTCTTCGCGCCGGGCAGCAGCTCCTGGGGACGCGTGGCCAGATGCACGCGCTCGGGCGTGAACCAGCGCAGCCCGTCCATGTGGCCGTCGGCGATGCGCTGGAGCATGGCCGCCTCCGCCTCCTCCAGCGGGGCCGCATCGGAGACGCCGACGCGGTCGAAGCCCACCTCATAGGCGGCCGCCTTGATGTCTTCCTTCATGCCCATCAGCTGCCTATCTCAGGCCCGTCTTCGTGCGGTCGTACTCGCGCCCGGTCTCTGCTTCGCCCCTGTGCACACCGCGCGTCCCTGGGCCCTCGCCCGGGCGCGGCTCGTCCGCTGCAATCTTACCGCCGATCTTCCTTCAGCGCGGGCGGATGGCGGGGCAGGGCCGGGTGTAGCATTTGTGCCAGAACGTGTCCGTACTCGATGCCCCTGCCGGTCCCGCCGCGCTGGCGGAACCGCGCCCCCACGACCTCAGTGCGCTGCTCTACGGCCACGACCCGCAGCCCCGCATCGTGGCCGTGGAGCCGTCGGGCCCCAACGGGGTCGTGCTTTACCGGCGCCTGCCGGATGGGACGGTCACGAGCGAGCGGGAGACCTTCCGCCCCTGGCTGCTGGTCGGCGAGGCGGGGCTGGCCCACCTCCCCCACGGGGAGCGGGAGGTGGTGGCGCTGGCGGGGAACGGCGAGTTCAACCGACTGGTGCGCTTTCCACGCTGGGCAGCGCTGCTCAGCGCGCAGAGCGCGCTCCAGGCCGCCGGCGTGGAGTATTACGCCTGCTCGTCGTTGGTGGCCCAGTATCTCACCATCACCGGCAGGACGCTCTTCCGCGAGATGCGCTTCGAGGACCTGCATCGCGTGCAGCTAGACGTGGAGACGGCGACGCTGCGGGCCGGGGCTGCCGGCGCGGGGGTGCTCGTGGTGGCGATCACCGACAACCGTGGGTATGAGGAGGTGCTCACGGCGCGGGATGGGGACGAGGCGGCGCTGCTGCGCCATCTCACGGAACGGATCGTGGCCCTGGATCCGGACGTGATCGAGGGCCATAACCTGACCGACTTCGACCTGCCGTACCTCGCCGCCCGTGCGGCGCAGCTCGGGGTGGCCCTTACCTGGGGGCGCGACGGCCAGCCGGTCTGGCTCCAGGAGCGGCAGGGGCGGCTGAAGGTCGGCGCGCGCCTCCTGCCGGCGATGCGGGTGCGGATCCACGGGCGCCACGTGATCGATACCTACCAGCAGATCCAGCGCTTCGACACCGAGGGCCGGCTGGAAAGCTATGCCCTCAAGCCGGTGATGGAGGCGCTGGAGCTGGTGCGGCCGGACCGCGAGTTCGTGGGGCGGACGGAGATCATGGAGCTCTGGCGCTCCGCCCCGGAGCGCCTGGCCCGCTATTGCCTGGATGACGCACGGGACGTGCGCACGCTCTCCGAGCTGATCACGCCGACCGAGTTCTATCAGACCCAGATCGTGCCCCGCAGCCTGCAGGACGTGGCCACCGGCGGGACGGGGGAGAAGATCAATGCCCTGATAGTGCGGGGCTATCTGGCCGCCGGCCACGCCATCCCCCGCCCCGAGGCGCCCCGCCCCTACCCCGGCGGGTATCTGGAGCTACGCGCCTCCGGCGTCTTTCGGCGGGTGGTCAAGTGCGACATCGAGAGCCTCTATCCGGCGGTGATGCTGCACTACGGCTACGCCCCGGCCTCGGATACCCTGGGCATCTTCTTGCCCCTGCTCAAGGAGCTGACCGAGCGGCGGCTGGAGGCCAAGCGCCACATCCGGCTCAGCCGCGGCCCGGAGCGATCCTACTGGACGGGGCTGTCGTCGTCTTACAAGGTGCTCATCAACTCGTTCTACGGCTATCTGGCGTACGCGCGCGCCAATTTCAACGACTACACAGCCGCCGAGCGGGTCACGACCACCGGCCAACGCCTGATCAAGGACGTGCTCGGCGCGCTGGAGGCGCGGGGCTGCCAGATCATCGAGGTCGATACCGACGGCGTCTACTTTGTGCCTCCGCCGGCGGTCCAGACCGAAGCCGACGAACTGGCGCTGGTGGAGGAGGTGGGGCAGGTGCTGCCGCCGGGGATCAATCTGGCCCACGACGGGCGCTACGCGGGCATGGTGTCCCTGAAACAGAAGACGTACTTCTTGCTCACCTACGATGGACGCCTCATCGCCCGCGGGTCGAGCCTGCGCTCGCGCCGCGACGAGCGCTATCTGCGCGAATTCCTCCAGGAGAGCGCCATTGCCCTCATCCATGGCACGCTGGAGGACGTCAGCCGGCGCTACCTGGAGCTGGCGGGGCGGATCCAGCGGGGTGAGCTGCCGGTGAGCGAGTTCGCGCGGCGCGAGAGCGTCACGGCCAAGACGTACTCCTCGCCCGCCCTGCGTCGGCTGGCGGCGGCCGCCCGCGGCACGCCCGTTGGGCACAAGGTGGAGGTCTACCAGCGAGCCGACGGGTCGCTGGCGCTGGTGGCCAGCTATCAAGGCGACGAGGACCGCGAGTACCTGCTGCGGCGCCTGCACGACACGGCGCGCCGGTTCGAAGGCCTGTGCGGGAGCAAGGAGGAGTTTCAGCGTCTGTTCCCCAGGCTGACCGCGCGGCCCCAGCCGGCGGCCGGCCAGGCGGTGCAGCTATCCTTCCTTGATGGGTAGCGCTGCCGGCTTCGCAGCGCAGTCGTGCTGGATGCACAGCAGTGACGTGGGCGGACCGGGCGGCGAGGCCGCACCGGCGAGCCAGAAGGAGAACGTAGCGTGCGAGTTGTCCAGTTTCACCAGCCGGGTGCCGGGACGCGCGTCGGCATCGTCGACGGCGCCGAGGTCGTAGACGTGACCGACGAGGCGCCCCATAGCAGTCTCCGCCTGCTGCTGGCCCACGCGCGCGGCCATCCGGCACCGCGCCTGGCCGGGGCGCCGCGCTGGCCCCTGGCCGCGCTCGACGTGCCCCCGACCCCCGAACGGGCCCACCTGCGCACGCCGATCGATCCGCCGGAGGTGTGGGGGGCCGGCGTGACCTACAAGAAGAGCGCCGAGTTCCGTGATGAGGACACGTCCACCTCACGGGGGATCTATGACCTGGTCTATACGGCGCCCCGCCCGGAGCTGTTCTACAAGGGGCGCGCCGCCCACTGCGTGGGGCCGAACGACGCGGCCACCATCCGTGCCGACTCGTCGTTTACCGCGCCGGAGCCGGAGCTGGCGCTGGTGCTCACGGCCAGGGGCGAGATCCTCGGCTACACCCTCTGCGACGACGTCTCCGCCTGGGACATTGAGCGCGAGAACCCCCTCTACCTGCCCCAGTCCAAGATCTTTTACGGCTGTGTCGTGCTTGGGCCGAGCATCGTCACGGCGGATGAGATCGGCGACCCGCGGGCGCTGACGCTCCGATGCGCCATCCGCCGCGACGGCCGAGTGGTCTTCGACGAGTCCGTGGGTCTGGACCGGATCAAGCGCAGCTTCGAGGAGCTGATCGGCTACCTGCGCCTGAACAATCCCATCCAGGATGGGACGGTGCTGTCCACCGGCACGGGCATCATCGTGCCGCCAGAGCTGGCCCTTCAGGAGGGCGACATCGTGGAGATCGAGTGCCCGCCCATCGGCACGCTGCGCCACACCATGCGCCGCCTGCCCCGCGACTGGGCGCCGGCCTAACCTGGATTCCGGTGGCAATGGCCGGTCCTTCCATCCGTCGCCCGTGCCGAGCCAATCGAGGGAGTGACCGAGCCGGTGGTCTGGAGTGGCAATGGCCGGTCCTTCCATCCGTCGCCCGTGCCCCAGAGGGGCATGACCGGCAATTCATGCACGGAGTCCTCACCCTAGCCCTCTCCCAGAGGGACGGGGCACTCCTGTGGCCGGTCGTGCAAGATCCAGGGTAAGCCTCAGCCGGTGGCAGCAGAGGCCGGCTCAGGTCTTCTTCCCGTACCAGGACTGCCACCAGCGATAGAACTCAGGGATGCCGCGCGCGGGAGGATACTGAGGGTCGTAGCCGAGCAGCGTGCGGGCCTTACTGATGTCGGCCACGTAGCGGCTGATCTCTCCGACGCGGATGGGCTTGATCTCCAGCCGTGGCTCCACGCCGGCCGCCTTGGCCACCAGGTGCGCCGCCTCGAGCAAGGTGGTTCCCTTCCCCGTGCCGAGATTGATGGTCTGCCCCGAGACGCGCTCAGGCTCCTGCACGAGCCGGTGCAGGCCGAGCATCACGCCCTGGATCGCATCGTCGATGTAGGTAAAGTCGTACGTCTTCTCGGGGCCGTAGATGGGGACCGTCTCTCCCCGCGGCAGCTTATCGCAGAGCAGGGGGATAAAGCGCGTGGTGCGCTCATAGCGGTCATAGCGTCCGTAGACGTTGCTAAAGCGGAAGATGAGGTAGCGGAGGCGGTAGCAGCGCCCGTAGGCGTGGATGAGCGCCTCCTCGCCGAGCTTGGCGGCGGCGTAGGGGCTGGCTGCTTTCTCGATCCGCACCGCATCTTCGGGGACGGGGACGTGGTCCTGCTCGCCGTACGTCTCCCGCGAGCTGCCGAAGATGACCGGCGTCTGGCGGGTCCGGCAATATTCCAGCACGCGGTGCGTGATGGTGTAGTTGTCGAGTGCATTCTGTGGCCGCTCGACGGATTCGTGTACCTTCGCCCGCGCCGCCAGGTGCACCACGATGTCCGCTGTCCCCCAGCCGGCGCCCGGCTCACGGGAGAGATCGCGCAGGTCCTCGACGCGCTGGGGGATGCGGTCGGTCCAGGGATTGGGCTCACGGTCGATCCCGAGGACGTCGTGTCCTTCGTCGAGCAGCCGGAGCCCGAGGTTCGTGCCGATGAGCCCGCTGGCGCCGGTGATGATGACGCGCATAATCTGTCCTGAGTGCTTCGGTCTTAGGCAGGATGGTAGCGTGTCCAGGGGCGGATCCCTGTGCGGGCGAGAGAACTGGGGGGGAGGGAAGGAAGAAGGAAGGAAGAACGAAGAAGGAAGAGAGACGAAGGACGAACGAAAGGGAGAGGGAATGCCTCTTTGGCCATGAAGCATGCCGGCTAGCCGGTGGTCTGGAGGCCGGCGGCGATGCCGTTAATGGTTAGGGCCACCAGGCGCTCGATGGCTTCGCGCTCGGCGGCCGTGGCCGGCCGGCGCCGGCGGCGCAGGAGCGTGACCTGGACCAGGCTCAGCGGATCGACGTAAGGATTGCGGAGCTGGATGGAGCGGCGCAGGACGGGCGAGGACTTGAGCAGGACGTCGGAGCCGGTGACCCGCAGGATGGCGTCCCGAGTCCGCTGCCACTCGCGCTCGATCTTGCCGAAGATGCGCTGGGCCAGGGCCGGCGGGCTGACCAGGCCGGCGTAGAGGCGGGCCACCGCCAGGTCCGCCTTGCCCAGGCTGATCTGGGCATTATCGACGAGGGAGCGGAAGAAGGGCCAGGCGCGATACATCTCCGCCATGAGGTCCCAGCGCCGCGGCGATGACGCGCCAAACTGGCCGAAGGCGGTCCCCATCCCGTACCAGCCTGGCAGCCCGAACCGGCTCTGGGTCCAGCTAAAGACCCACGGGATGGCACGGAGATCCTCGATGCGGTCGCTGGCCTGGCGCTTGGCCGGACGCGACCCGATACGTAGTTCCGCGATCTCGTCGATCGGGGTGGCCTGCCTGAAGAAGGCGAGGAAGTCGGGATCGTCGTAGACCAGCCGGCGGTAGGCGGCGAACGCCAGGGGCGAGATGGCCTCCATCGCCGCCGTCCACTCCGGCCGCGGGTCGACGCTCTCCTCGCCCCCGGGCCGCAGGCTGGCCCGCAGCACGGCATTGATGGTCTGCTCCAGGTGGCGGTGGGCGATGCGCGGGTTGGCGTAGCGGGCGAAGGTCACCTCTCCCTGCTCGGTCAGGCGCAGGCGTCCGTCGAGCGTGCCCGGGGGCTGGCCCAGGATGGCCCGATTGGTCGGCCCCCCGCCCCGTCCGATGGCGCCGCCCCGCCCGTGGAACAGGTAGAGCGTGACCCCCGCCTGGCGGCACACGTCCGCCAGGGCGCGCTGCGCCCGATACAGCTCCCAGTTGGCGGTCACGTAGCCTCCGTCCTTGTTGCTGTCCGAGTACCCGAGCATGATCTGCTGGAGCCCGCCCCAGGCCTCCAGGTGCTGCGCATAGACCGGAAGCGCGAACAGGTCTCGCATCAGCCCGGCGCAGCGATGGAGGTCGTCGATGGTCTCAAAAAGGGGCACAATCTGCAGGGTGCTGCGCGGGGGCTCGCGGCCGCGGCGGGGGCGGAAGAGGCCGGCTTCCTTGGCCAGCAGCAGTGGCTCCAGTACGTCGCTCGCGCCAGCCGTCATCGAGATGATGTAGACGTTGCAGGCCTCGGGGCCAAGCTCGCGCTGTAGCTCCGCGGCCACACGGAAGACGGCGAGCACCTCCGCCGTCTGAGGGGAATACCGGTCCGCCTGCTCGGCGACGCCCCAGACGAGGGGGCGGGGATTTTCGATCTCCCTGGCCAGCAGGGCCACGCGTTCCGGCTCGCTCAGGGAGCGGTAGTCCGGCGCCACACCGGCCGTGGCCAGGAGCTCCGCCACGGCCGCCTCGTGAACGGCGCTGTGCTGGCGCAGGTCCAGGCGCGCCAGGTGGAAGCCGAAGACCTCCACCTGGCGGATGACGTCTTTCAAAAGCCCGTCCGCCAGGCGGGAGGCGCCCTGCTCATGCAGGCTCTGCGCCACCAGACGGAGGTCCGCCAGGAGCTCGGCCGGGCGCCGGTAGGCGATGCGTTCGTCGCCCGCGCGGGGGCGCTCCTCGGGTGCGCCCGCTCCCCACCCGTCCTGGGCCAGCGGCGGTACGGGGTCGGGGCGACGGGGGTCCAGGCGGGCGAGGGCAACGGTGTTGAGCCAGCGGGCGGCCCGCAGGCGCGCCAGCATGAAACCGAGCTTCTGGCGATAGGGCTCACCGGCAAACCGCTCGTGCAGTACGGCCGCCAGGTCAGGCATGGCCGTGGCGTCGGCCGCAAGCGAGTCACGGAGTATCGGGACGGCGCGCTGGCCGGGCAGCCCGCCTGCTTCGCCCTCCACCGGCTGGAGCGCCGGTGGCGGGGCGGCGACGCTGAGATGGTCTTGCAGCGCCTGCAGGGAGCGTTCCAGGAGCGCCAGCGCCGTGTCCCTGTGCAATCGGAGCGTGCGGGCGGTCACGGACGCGGTGACTGCCGGGTTCCCGTCCCGATCCCCGCCGATCCAGGACCCGAAGCGGAGGAAGGCCGGCACGTCGAACCGGACGCCGGGGTAGGCCTCACGGAGGGCGTCCTCCAGGTCGCGGTACAGGCGCGGCACGACCGACCACAGGGACTGCTCGAAGTAGTAGAGCCCGTTTTGCACCTCGTCCAGCACGTCCGGCGCGCGCTGGCGGACCTCCTCCGTCAGCCAGAGGGCGGTGATCTCTTCTTTGATCCGCTCATGGCAGATGGCCATTTCCTGGGCCGTCAGCCGCGGATCGTCGAGGCGCTCGACCAGTTCGCTCAGGCGCCGCAGCTTATGCAGCACGGTGCGTCTTCTGGCCTCGGTGGGGTGAGCGGTGAAGACCGGCTCTATGACGCAGCGGCCCAGCAGGTCCTGGACACGCTCTGCCGGCACCCCCGCCCGCGCCGCCTGAACGATGGCCTCGCGGATCGACTCGCCCCGCGGCGCACCGCCGGCGGCCTGCTCGCGGGCCCGCAGCACGCGCAGGCGGTGATGCTCCTCGGCCATGTTGACCAGGTGAAAGTAGGCAGTGAAGGCGCGCACCAGGAAGCGCGCCCCGTCCAGGCTGAGCTGGTCCGTGCGGGCAAGAAGCGCCTGCCCCGGCGGCCCGAAGTCGTCGAGCGTGGGTCCGGCGCTGCGTAGCTCCTTCGTGCGGGCGCGGTACTCCTCGACCAGCTGGAAGCCGGACTCGCCCCCTTGCTCGCGCAGCACCGCCCCGAGCAGGTGCCCGAGCACGTTGACATCCTGGCTCAGCCGCTGGAACTGTGCGTCGGCGGGTTCGGTAGCCATACGCTTGAGCCTGACTTCTCCTGAAACCGGCGATCGGCCTGGTTGGGATCTCGACGACCGACTGGGGTTATCTCTCATGTGGAGGAGAGACGCCACACCTGGCGCAGCGTCTCCATCAGACGGCAAGTCCCAGGCGGCGATTCTCTGGCTGCAGCAGGTATCCTCAAGCAAGGGTACGAGATGACCGACCTGGAGAAGATCCGGCTGACGGCGCTCTCCGCCTGCGCGGGCTGAGCGTCCAAGATGGGTCCGGCGGACCTGGCGCACGTGCTGCGCCACTTAACGGGCGTGCGGCATCCCAACCTGCTCGTCGGCCTGCACACGGCAGACGACGCGGCGGTCTGGCGGCTGGATGCCGCGCGGGCACTGGTCCAGACGGTGGACTTCTTTACGCCCATCGTGGACGATCCCTATATCTACGGCGCCATCGCCGCCGCCAACTCCCTGTCGGACGTGTACGCGATGGGCGCCGAGCCGTTTCTGGCGCTGGCCATCGCGGCCTTCCCGGCGGACTTGCCCAAAGACATCTTGGCTGAGATCTTTCGGGGGGGCATGGAGAAGGCCGATGAGGCGGGAGTGGTCATCGCCGGCGGGCACACGGTGACGGATGACGAGCCGAAGTACGGGCTGTGCGTCACAGGACTGGTGCATCCGGACCGCGTGCTGACCAAGGCCGCGGCCCGCGCAGGCGACCTGCTCTACCTCACCAAGCCCCTGGGCACGGGGGTGATCACCACGGCCTTGAAGAAGGACCGCGCCAGGCCGGCGGACGTGGACGGGGCGGTGCAGTGGATGCTGACCTTGAACCGCGGGGCGGCGCGGGTGCTGGCCCTCTTTCCGGACGTGCGCGCCTGCACCGACGTGACCGGCTTCGGCCTGCTGGGGCACGGCTACGAGATGGCCTGCGCCAGCAGGGTGCGGCTGCAGGTCGAGGCGGCCGCCGTCCCCCTGATGGACGGGGCGCTAGCCTACAGCGAGGCGGACCTGCTCCCCGGGGGCGCCGACCGCAACCGCGAGTACCTGCTGGCCGCCGACGAATCGGGAGCGCCGCGGGTGACGATCGCCCCCAGCGTCCCCGCGTCCCTGGCCGCGCTGCTGTTCGACCCCCAGACCAGCGGCGGCCTGCTGTTCACCGTGCCGGCACGGCTGGCCAGCACCTTGGAGGCGGAGCTGCAGCTTCACGCCGTGCCGTTCTGGCGGATCGGGCAGGTTGCGGAGGGGCGCGGCGTCGAGGTGACGTAGCCGGACTGCGGGGGGGTCTCACGCTGCTCCCCCAGCCCTGCCCGGACCCGCCATGGCCAGCCATCCGTTCCCTCTCTCACAGGGAGAGGGTTAGGGTGAGGGTTCCACTCGCGAGGGAGACGGGTAGGGTGAAGGTTCCACTCGCGAAAAGGCCGGGCTAGCCGTCCCGCTCTTCTCCGGCCACCGGCGCCACGGGGCGCTGGAATGGCGAATGGTCGGCCGGAGCCGGCTCTGCCTCCTCTTCAGGGGCCTGGGGCTCCAGCAGGCGCAGCCCGGCCATCATGAAGACGGCGAAGAGGCACGCGGCGCCGACGAGCATGGCGTAGGTAAAGCTCCAGGCCAGACCGATGGTCAGCGCGAGCAGGACGGCGCCCGTGCCGGCCAAGGCGGAGACAGCCCAGAGAAGGGCCGCCCAGCCCCCGCGGCGCGCCGTGGCCAGCAGTCGGATGGCGGACGGGAAGAGCACGCCGAAGCAGATGCCGAAGGGGGCTACGACCAGGGCCCCGACGGCCGCCCGTGGGAGCATCCGCTCGACCCGAACGGTGGAGGTGGCGATGGCGAGCAGCTCCGGCGCCGCCACCGCCAGCAGACCGGCGGCCAGGGCTGCCCAGCCGATGACGGGGCGTAGCGCGCGGGGCGAAGCGCGGCCGGCGAGCGCCCCGCCGGCGACCCCGGCCAGCAGGAAGGTGCCGTAAGCCAGCGCCGGGGCGAGGGTGGGATGGCCGACCAGCAACGGCAGCCGATAGGCCAGCGGGAACAGCACCAGGGCAAAGCCGCCGGCCGCCAGGGCGGCAAAGGCCAGGAAGCGCCACGGCACAGCGTCCTCCAGAAAGGCCACCGCCTCCTCGCTTCCATCGGCGGCCAGATCGAGGTCCAGCGACTCCGCCGGCGGGCGGCGAGTGAGCAGGGCGGCGGCGCCGGCGGCTGCGCCGGCAACCAGCAGCACGATGGCCGGGCCCCAGGGGAAGCCCTTCTCAAACTCGAAGAAGAAGGGGCTGCTGTCGCTGGCCGGCCGGATATCGTACGGCGCGCGGGCCTCGATCGCCCGCGGGCCAATCTCCTCCACGGCAAAGGCGCCAAATGGGGAGAGCGCCTCCAGGTGAGGCATGAAGAGAGGCGGGTAGGGCGTCTGGCGCAGCGCCTCGAAGATGGCGCGGGCCTCATCCTCCAGGTAGGGGGTCTTGCGCACCATCAGCAGGGGCAGCACGATGCCCCCGCCCTGGCGCTCGGCCAGGGGCTGGTCATTGATCGCCAGGAGCCGGCGGATGGCCTGCACCGGCGTGGCCCCGCGCCCCGTCAGCGACTGGAAGGCCGTGTTGAAGGCGCGGGTCAACTCCTGCTCGTCCCTCAGCTTGATCACCAGCCGGCCGTCCTGACGCAGGTGATCGAGGTACTCGCCAAAGGCCTCAATGGTGTAGAGATAGCTGCCGGCTGCGGCGCCGCCCGGCTGCGCGACGCCGCTAGTGGCGAGCGAGAGGTAGATGATGTCGAACTGCTCGTCCGTCGACCGGAGGAAGGTGCGGCCATCCTGCTCCACGACGCGCACGGCGGGGTGGCTCAGCCAGCCGCCGCTGAACGGTTCGGCGCGACGCGCCGCCGCCAGGAGGCCCGGGCTGACCTCCGCGGCCACCACCTGCGTGGCGCCGGCCGCCAGGGCCATCAGCACCTCCCGCCCCGTCCCTGCGCCGATCACGAGCACCTTGTCGCGCGCACCCGGCAGCGTGAAGGGGACGTTACCGATGTCCGCCTGCAACGCCGCGGGGACTGCACCGCCTGGCTCCATCCGGTGCATCAGGCCGGCCACACTGCCGTCGAGGTAGACCCACCGCACGTCGGTGGCATTCGCCGGCTCGGTCACATCGGTGCGGGCAAAGCTGTCCCACATCGTATCGAGCACGCGTTCGCGCAGCTGCTCGTCATGGATACTGCGGAACAGCGACTTGGGGCTGGCGACGCGCGCCGGGTCGAGCTGCAGCCAGCCGGCGGTCAGCTGCAGGGGGAAGGCGACAAGCGCCAGGATGGCGCCGCCGCCGGCGGCGCCGAGCGCCAGCCATCGCCCCAGGCGCGACCAGGCAAATCCCGCCTCCTCGTCGATAGCCGCGTCGGCGGTCGGCGGGCGGGCCGGCACTCCCGTTCGCCGTACCGCCACCGCCTCCAGCGCGTGCGCCACCCCGGCCCCGGCGAAGAGCGCCGCGGCCAGAAGGAGGGCCGGGATCGGGGTCAGCCAGTCCATGATGGCCGGGCTGAGCAACGCGGCGCCCCCGCCGCCGGCAAGCTGGGCCCCGAACGTCCAGGCTGCGGCCGCCGGCCGGTGTCGCACGGCGGCAGCGAGCGCCGCACCGGCCATGGCGAAGGTGGCGTAGGCGAGGACGGCATTCGCCACCGGCCAGTTGACCACGGCCCCCGCAATCGCCAGCCATCCCGTCAGGACGGCTAGCCCGCCGGTGGCCGCGGCGGCGCCCGCCGCGATGGTAGGGCTGCGTCCCGGCCACCAGGTGAGGCGGTGAGTGACGAGCGCGCCCGCAGCGGCCCCGCTGGCGGCGAAGGCCAGCAGCAAGATGATCCCGTTGCTGGGATAGAGTACGGCGTAGACGCGCGTCAGGCATGCGCCCAGGAGCACGGCAGCGGCGGTGATGGATCCCGTGCCCAGCAGTGCGGCGGCCAGAACCACAGATGCCCTCTACCGGGCAGTATACGGGCGATGCCAGGCGCCGGATGAGAGCGGTGCGTCGACGATAGGCGCAGCGCATCTGGACCTCGGCCCCTGGCCCCCCGCGCCGACGCAGGGACACGGGGAGGGCAGCCCTCACCCCCTTGGGCCGGGGCCGCGCCGCACCCCTGCCCCACTTCGCCCCACCGTGCGGCTGGGCCCCGTCGCCCCCGCTCCCGCACGCGGGGGAGGGGAGAAGACGTCACCCCCTTCGGCCGGGGCCGCGCCGCGAGGGAGGGACGACCTCACCCCCTTCGGTCAGGGCCGCACTGCACCCCTGCCCCACTTCGCCCCACCGTGCGGCTGGGCCCCGTCGCCCCCGCTCCCGCACGGAGAGGGGGTCGGCCGGCGCCCGCAGCACCAGCGAGCCGGCGTCACCCCCGTTGCGATACGGAGAGGGGGAACGAGGGCCGCGGGTAGTGGGAAGCCCTCCAACGGGAGACGGGAACTGGTCGCTGGCCGTGATTTCAGGGCTAAGTCGGCGCTGGTATGTTCGTGCGGGACCGGACGGCCGGGCATCGATGGACAGGGCGATGCGAACATACCAGCGGATACTTAGCCGGTGGGGACGTTCCAGCGCAGCATGGTGCGCGCGGCGGTGGGGCTGAAGGTGACCTGGGGTTGGGTCTCCCCTTCAGGGATCAAGAAGGTGACGGTCCCCAGCACCGACTGCCCCGGCTGGAGCGTGCCCCCGCTCAGCCAGCCGGGGGCGCGGATCGCCTCGGCCGGACGGGCGCGCCCGCTGGCGTCGCGCACGCGCCAGTCGCTGAGGCCGAAAGTGAAGGCCTGGGTGCTCTGGTTGTCGATGACGGCGGTCACAGTGAGAAACTGGTGGCCGGCGCTGGCCTGCCGCCCTCCCTCAGCAGGCGTCACCCGCGGGTCCACGACCTGCGCCACGACGCCCCCGATCTCCTGGGCGGCGCCGACGGGCCGCGGCGCGCGCACCTCCACCCTGGGCCACAGCCAGGCGAGTGGGCCGCGCTGCAACAGGCGCTCCATGCCGGCCCCGTTCGCCACCGAGCC
>DAOTTI010000022.1:0-65367 GCA_034437795.1 Chloroflexota bacterium
GTCCCGCTGGCGTCGTCGCCACCAGAAGCTGGCCCAAGACTGCCACCGTCGGCGTCGCTTAAGACCCCAAGGGGAACTGTAATACTAGGCGCCTTCTATCTCCTCGAGCCATGACTGCACCACGGCATCGCTGGGCATGCGCCAGTCGCCGCGCGGGGAGAGGGCGACCTCGCCCACCTTGGGGCCGTCGGCGGTGCAGTTGCGCTTCCATTGGCTGAGGAAGAAGCGCCGGAAGAAGACCGCCAGCCACTTCTTGAGCTCCTCGCGCGAATAGTCCTGGCCGAAGGCCTCTTCGGCCAGGAACAGCATGCGCGCCGGGCGCGTGCCGTGGCGCACGAACCAGTACAGGAAGAAGTCGTGCAGCTCGTAGGGGCCGATGGCGCTCTCCGTGAGCTGGGAGATCTTGCCGGCGGCGTCCGGCGGGAGGAGTTCGGGCGAGATCGGCTCATCGAGGATGTCGAACAGGACCTCACGCAGGTCCTCGCCGCCCTGCTTGGACCAGGTCTGGACCCGCTCATTGGCCACCCAGCGAATGACGAACTCCACCAGCGTCTTAGGGATGCCCGCATTCAGGTCGTACATGGAGATGTGGTCGCCGGCGTAGGTAGACCAGCCCAGCGCCTTCTCGGAGAGGTCGCCGGTGCCGATCTCGATGGCGCGGTGGCGGTTGGCCTTGGTCATGACCCGCAGCTTTCTGACCCGCGCCTGGACGTTCTCCAGCTCCACGTCGGCCAGCTCGGGGTGTCGCGAGAGGAACTCGACGAAGGTATCGATGCTGTGCGGGCGGCGCTCGGCCTCTAGCCATTCGGCGTAGCGCAGCGTGGCGCGGTGGCGCTGCTCGCGCAGGATCAGGAAGCACTCTTCGCGAATGTCTTCCTCCTCGAAGCTCGCCCCCAGCGCGGCCGCCAGGCGCCTGGACGCGCGGCGCGTCTGCTTGGAGGTCCCAAAGCCCGGCATGGAGACGCACAGCAGGTTCGAGCGAGGCTTGCCGAGCTGGTCGAGCGCATTGGCGCAGGCCAGCGCCGCAAGCGTGGAGTCCCGCCCGCCGGAAAGAGCAAGCACCATCCGCTCGTTGCCGAAGTACTCCATGCGCGTGAGCAGGGCGTTGGTCTGAATTTCGAAGACCTCCCAGCAGCGGGTGGCCAGCGTGGCCACGTCCTTCGGCACGAACGGGTGCCGGTCCACCGGCCGGCGCAAGGGGCGGAAGCTCGCCGGCTGGTGGGCGAGGAAGGAGATGGAGCGAAATGGCCGCTGGTGCTCGACGGCGCAATCGCCAAAGGTGCCGGTCACGGCGCGGGCGTGCAGCAGGCCCTCCAGGTCGATGTCGGCGGTGAGGAGCTGGGGCTCGCGGGAGAAGCGCCTGGACTCAGCCAGGCATTCCCCGCGCTCATAGATCAGCGCGTGCGAGTCGAAGGCGAGGTCGGATGACGATTCGCCCGGGCCGGCGGCCGTATAGACGTAGGCGCACCGCGTCGGCTGCGACGCCTTCCAGCACAGGTGCCGGCGCGTTTCCGCCTTGCCGATCAGGAAGTTGCTGCCGGAGAGATTGCCGCAGACGGTAGCGCCGGCCGACGCCTGGAAGGCACTGGGAGAGAGCTGGACCCACACGTCCTCACACACCTCGACCCCTACCACCAGCCCTCGGACGTTGTCGGCGACGAAAAGCAGGTCCAGGCCGAACGGGACGCGCTGCCCAAGCAGGTCGATGGTCAGGCCCGGGGGCACCAGACGCCCCTCGCGGAACTGGCGCTTTTCGTAGAACTCGCTGTAGGCCGGCAGGTAGGCCTTGGGTACTACGCCCAGGATGCGGCCGCCCTGGATGGCGGCGGCTACGTTGAACACCCCCGGGTGGACGAACAGGGGCAGGCCGACGAACGCCAGCGGGCGCAGGTCCTCCGCGGCGCCTCGCTCCACCAGCCAGCTAAGGGACTCGAGCGACTTGGCCAGCACGTGCTGGTCCATGTGCAGGTCGCCGGCGGTGTAGGCGGCCAGTCCCAGCTCCGGGAAGTAGACGACGGCGGCCCCTTCACGATGGGCCTGGCGCCACAGCGCCAGAGTGTGCTCGCGGTTAAAGGCGAAGTCGGTCACACGCACCGGCGGCACCGCCGCCGCCACGCGCACAAACCCCTCGACCGCCCCGTTTCGTGACGACATCTTCAAGCTCCTCACCAGGTATGCTAACGGACCTGTCCTGGGACGAGCGGAGATAGAGAGTAGTGACTAGCGAGTAGCGAGTAGCAAGTGAGGAGCCCTCACCCCCTTCGGCCGGGGCCGCGTCGCACCCGCTCCTCACCCAGCCCCACCGTGCGGCTTGGCCCCACCGCCCCCTCTTCGCCGCGGAAGGGGGAATGAGGCCTATGGCCTGGCTCTATCCTGAGTTGGTGCGCATGCCCGCTGGCCGGACGCCCAAATGCGCGACGGCTGGATGAGGTACCCTGAAGGAGTCGGCTAGAACGAGTGGGTCAGTGGCCATGTCGATGGCCATTCCGCCAGAGGTGCCAATGGCTACACCCGGGGTAAGTGGCCCACTCGTGGCGCCGGCTCAAGGAGAAGAGGGCACGTGGCTGAACCAGTTCGTGTTGGCTTCATCGGCTTCGGCCGGCAGGCCGAACACCACGCCAGGAAGATGGCGGAGACGCCAGACCTGTTCAAGCTGACGGCGGTGAGCGACATCACGCCGTCCAGGCGCGAGGTGGCGCAGCAGACCTATGGCATGCGCGCCACCGACCGGGTCGAACAGTTCCTCGACGACGATGTGGAGCTGGTCTTTGTGACCAGCCACTCCAGCGTGCACCATGAGCACACCCTGGCGGCGGTGAACGCCGGGAAGCACTGCATGGTGGAGAAGCCATTCGCGATGAATGGGCGCGAGGCGCGCGAGATGGTGGAAGCGGCCAGGGCGCGCGGGGTCTTGCTCTCCTGCTTTCAGAACCGGCGCTGGGACAGCGACGTGCGCAAGGTGCGGCGGGTGGTTCAGGAAGGCCGGCTGGGCGAGCTCTTCTTGATCGAAAACCGCTCCGCCGGCCCGCGCCCGGCGGTGGGGTTCGGCGTGCCCGACTTCCGGCAGGAGTGGCGCATCACCGCGGCCATGGGCGGCGGCACGATCTTCGATTTTGGCCCGCACTGGTTCGACCAGGTGCTCTCGCTGCTGCCGCGTCGCAAGGTCGTGCAGGTCTTTGCCGACGTGCGCCACTTCAAGTGGGGCGACGCCGATGACTACTTCGACACCAAGCTGGTCTTCGATAACGGCTGCCGCGCCACGGTGAGCAAGTGCGACGTGGCCTACCTCTCCTGGCCCAAGTGGATGGTCTTCGGCACCGAAGGCACGCTCCGCTATGAGCGAGACGCCTGCACCCTGGCTACGGAGAGCGGGCAGCGCGCCGTGGACGAGAGCGAGCCCCCTGTGGACCTCTTCCGCAACCTCTACGAGGCCATCCGTGAAGGTAAACCCTTGGCGGTGACCGGCGAGGAGGCGATGCGCAACGTCCTGCTTATCGACGCCTCACGGGAGTCGGCGCGGCTGGGGCGGTCGGTTGAGGTGGACATCTAATCGTCAGGTGATCGCCGCGAGTGCAGCGAGCGGATCACCACCTGATCACGGCGCCAGCTCGACGTGCGAGTTATCGCCCAGGAGGAGCCGGTGGGCCTTAGGCTTGCCGTCTGAGCGCCGCAGGACGACGTTGCGGCCGATGAGACTGCCCTCGATGCGCGTGCCGACGTGCTCGATCACCGAGTTTTCCAGCACGATACTGTGCTCGAGCTCACTGGCGACGATGCGGCAGCCGTCGCCGACCGAGGTAAAGGGGCCGATGAACGTGTCCACGATCAGGGCGTTGGTGCCGATGATCGCCGGCCCGCGCACTGTACTCCGGACCAGCTTGGCTCCCTTCTCCAGCACCACGCGCCCGACGATCTGGCTCTGCTCGTCCGCCTCGCCTTCGACACGGGTCTCGATCGTGTCCAGGACGAGGCGGTTGGCGTCCAGCATGTCGATGTGCTTGCCGGTATCGATCCAGTATCCCTCCACCAACTCCGGCCGGACGTCGAGCCCCATCTCGATCAGGGCGGAGAGGGCGTCGGTAATCTCCAGCTCGCCCCGCGCCGAGGGCCGGAGCCGTTCGGCGGCGATGAAGAAGTGGTGGTCGAGCAGGTAGATCCCAACGATGCCGAGGTCGCTCTTTGGCACCTTCGGCTTCTCCTGGAGTTCCACCACCCGCCCGTTCTCGACCACCGCCACGCCCAGGTCCTGCGGGTTGGGGACGCGGTGGAGCAGCAGAATGGCGTTCATGCTCCCGTTCCGGAACTCCTCCACCTGGCGCTTGATGCCCTCGCGGATGAAGTTATCTCCGAGGAAGACGACGAACTTGTCGTCGCCAACGAAGTCGCGACAGATGCTCACGCCGTGGGCGATCCCTCGTGGCGCATCCTGGTCGATGTAGGTGACCCGGGCGCCGAACCGGCTGCCGTCACCAACGGCGGCCATGATCTGGTCACGCGCCATGGGCAGGTCGGCCGGCACCACGATGGCGATGTCCGTGATGCCGGCCTCCACCAGGTCCTCCAGGGCATAGAAGAGGACCGGCTTATTGGCCACCGGCACGAGCTGCTTGGCGCCGGTGTAGGTGAGCGGGCGGAGGCGGGTTCCCTTGCCGCCGGCCAGAATGACTCCCTTCATCGGTGGATGGTCCTTCCCAGTGAGTGCAGGTGCTTCTCCAGTGCGTCTAGGTTCAGGTACTCATGCCGGACGGATGGGGCGCTTACCCTGGCCATCTCCGGTCGGGAGAGGGGTCGCCCGCGACGGCGACCTGGAGGCGAATGGGGCATGCGCGGCCGGCATGCTTCGGCCGCGTTCCGGCCTACTCATCCGGTTCCACGGTGACCTTGATCCCGATGGTCCGGATCACGGCCGCCACCGCCTCCGCCTGCTCCTTGGGGCCGACGTAGGGGACGGCCGCGCCGGTGTAGTGGATCTCATAGGTGAGGGCCACGGCGCGGCTGCGGGTCATCCCTGGCACGGCCTTGAGCAAGATCCTGATCACCTCGTCGAAGGTGTTGTAATCGTTGTCGTGGACGACGACCTTGTAGGGCGGCAGGCGCCGCCGCAGGACATCGGGATCGAAGTCCAGGTCCGTGCGGCGGCCGGGCGCAACGGCCGGCGCGCTGGTTCGTTCTCGTTCGGTCTCGACTGCCATAGCCATCGGCCAACAGGGGGCGCGAGCAAGTCTGCGACCGCGCCGTGAGGCAGGGTGCGGGGTGAACCGCTGCGCGGTAGCGCGTCGCCTGGCCGGTGCCCGCGTCCCGGACCAAATGGTAGCGCGCGCCGCGGCATGCGGCCTGTTATCTTTGGCTGTTCATGCCAGTTCGTCCCTGCGTTCTGATCATCCTCGATGGCTGGGGCCTGGCGCCGCCCGGCCCGGCCAACGCCATTGCCGCGGCTCGGACGCCTCACCTCGACCGGTACTGGGCGGACGGGCCCCGCAGCACGCTCGACGCCGCCGGCCTGGCCGTGGGCCTGCCGGAGGGCCAGATCGGCAATTCTGAGGTAGGGCACCTCAATCTTGGCGCTGGCTTTCGCGTGCTCCAGGACCTGCCTCGCATCGACCAGGAGATCGAATCCGGCCGGTTCTTCGAGAACCCGGCCCTGACCGGCGCCATCGACCGCGCCCGCACCCGCGGGCGTACGCTGCACCTGCTGGGCCTGTTTAGCTACGGGGGCGTGCATAGCCACGCCCGCCACCTCTATGCCCTGCTGGCGCTCGCGGCCAGGCGCGGGCTGCGGCGCGTCTCGGTCCATGCCTTCCTGGACGGGCGGGATACGCCGCCCCAACAGGCGCTGCACGATCTCCCCGAGCTGGAGCGCGTCCTGCGCCAGACCAGAGCCGGTCGGATCGCCACCGTCTCCGGCCGGTACTACGCCATGGATCGGGACCAGCGTTGGGACCGCGTGCAGCGCGCCTACGACGCGCTCGTGCTGGGCAGGGGCGAGCATGCGCCGTCGGCCGAGGAGGCGGTGCGCCGCGCCTACGACGCCGGCATTACCGATGAGTTCGTCGTCCCCACCGTGATCGACGAGCCGGAGCGGGGCGGCGGGGATGGGTGCCGGCCTAGCCCGACCATCTCCGACGGCGACTCGGTGATCTGGTTCAACTTCCGCGCCGACCGCGCGCGGGAGCTGACCCAGGCCCTGCTGCTGCCCGACTTCCGCGGCTTTCGGCGCGAGCGAGTGCCCCGCGACCTGCACTACGTGACGTTCACCGAATACGACCCCACCCTGCCGGTGAGCGCGGTGGCGTTTCCGCCGCAGCACGTAGAGTGGCCGATGGCGCGCGTGGTGTCTAGCGCCGACCTGAAGCAGTGCCACATCGCGGAGACGGAGAAGTACGCCCACGTCACCTACTTCTTCAACGGGGGGATTGAAGCCCCCTTCCCCGGCGAGGACCGCGTGCTCATTCCGTCACCCAAGGTCCGCACGTATGACCTCCAGCCGGAGATGAGCGCTCCCGGCATCGCTGAGGCGGCAGTGGAACGCCTCCAGTCAGGGGAGTTCGCCTTTGTAGTGATCAACTTCGCCAATGGCGACATGGTCGGCCACACCGGTATCTTTGCCGCCGCGGTGCGGGCCGCCGAGGCGGTCGACGCGGCGGTCGGGCGAGTGGTTGACGCGGCGCTGGCGCACGGTTACTTCGTGGCCATCACCGCCGACCACGGCAACGCCGAGGAGATGATCGATCCGGTGACGGGCGAGCCCAAGACGGCGCACACGGCGAATCCGGTGCCATTCATGCTCGTCGGCGCGCCCCGCGGCACGCGCCTGAAGGACCGCGGCATCCTTGCGGATGTGGCCCCCACGCTCCTGTCGCTGATGGGCCTGCCGGTCCCCAAGGCGATGGAAGGACACGGATTGCTGGAGCAGTAACGATGAAGATCACCGACATCGAGACCTTTCTCGTCGACGCCAGCCCGCCTGGGGGCTGGGGCGGCGGGGGCCGAAACTGGCTGTTCGTCAAGGTGGAGACGGACGAGGGCATCACTGGCCTGGGCGAGGCCAGCGGGTGGCCGCGCGTGGTGCAGACCGCCATCGAAGACCTCAAGACGATCCTCGTCGGGCAGGATCCGACCCGCATCGAGCTGCTCTGGCAGAAGATGCTCCTGGGGATGATGGGCCACGGCATGACCGGCGTGGTCGGCGCCGGCGCGATGACCGGGATCGAGATCGCGCTGTGGGACATCCTGGGGAAGAAGCTGGGCGTGCCGGTGGTGGACCTCCTGGGCGGCATGTGTCGCGAGCGGGTACGCGTCTACGCGCACGCCAGCCAGCCGGATGCCGCCGTCAAGCTGGTGGAGGAGGGCTACACCGCCCTCAAGTGCGGTGGTCTGCAGCACCCCGTACGGACGGTCCACCGGCTGCGGGAGGCGCTGCCCGCCGACGTGGACCTGTGCATCGACGTGCATGGCCCGCCGTGGTTCACCGTGCCGGACGCCATCCGCGTGGGCCAGGAGCTGGAAGAGTATGACCTGCTCTTCTACGAAGACCCCGTGCCTCCGGAGAACCTGGACGCCCTGGCCAAGGTCAGCGAGAGCCTGAGCCTGCCGGTCGCCGCCGGTGAGCGCTGCAGCACGATCTACGGCTTCCGTGAGCTGATCGAGCGCGAGATCGTGGACGTGATCCAGCCCGACATGGGTCGCGTCGGCGGGATCATGCAGCTCAAGAAGGTAGCGGCGCAGGCGGAGGCGCACCACATCATGGTGGCACCGCACGATGGCTCCAACGGTCCCATCTGCGAGGCCGCGGCCGTTCATGTGATGGCCTCGATCCCGAACTTCCTGATCCTGGAGCACCGCGCCCATGATGTTCCCTGGCGCTACGAGGTGGTGACGGAGCTGCCGGTCGTGGACGGGCACATCGAGGTGCCACGGAAGCCGGGCCTGGGCGTGGAGCTGAACGAGGACGTGGCCCGCGCCCATCCGGGGGTGCCCAACGTGGCGGCGATCACGCCCCAGAACCTGGAGCGGGTCTACGTCGAGCCGCGGGCGCGCCGGCGCCGGCTGTTCGAGCGCTAGAAGCGCGGCGTGGCCGGCCTCGCGCCGCCGGCGGCTGCGGAGCGGCAGGCCCGGGCGGAGGCTCTGCGGTACCATCGCGCTATGGTCACACGCACCGTTGCCGTTCTGGACGGCGATGAGACGGGGCAGGAGCTGCTGCTGGAGGCGCTGCGGGTCCTGCAGCCAGACGTGATCGGCTTTGCAATCGACTTCCAGCACTTCGACCTAAGCCTGGAGAACCGGCGCCGGACCAGGAACAAGGTGGTCGAAGAAGCAGCCGCGCTCATGCGCCAGTGCGGCCTTGGGCTAAAGGCCGCCACGATTACGCCCGAGGACCCCGCTGACGTGGGGAGCCCCAATGCCATCCTGCGGGAGGCGATCGACGCCACCGTGATCCTGCGCGTGGGGCGGCGCCTGCCCGGCGTGCGGGTCATCGGCGGGTTCCACGAACCGGTAGCGGTGGTCCGCATGGCCGTCGGTGACGCCTACCTGGCGCGGGAATGGCGCGAGGGGGAGACCGGCAGTCTGCAGGAGGTAGCCTATCGCGCCGACCGGATCGAGCGCCGCGTCTGCCGATCGGTGGCCGAGTTCGCCTTTCGGTACGCGGAGCGCCATCACGCCCGCGTCTTCGGCGGCCCCAAGTTCACCGTCAGTCCCATCTACGAGGGGATGTTCAAGGAGGAGCTGGATCGCGCCGCCGCCAATCACCCCACGGTCAAGTACGAGCCGGTGCTCATCGACGCCCTGTACGCCCTGCTGCTCACCCAGCCCGGCGATGCGCTGGTCATCCCCACGTTGAACCGCGATGGGGACTGTCTCTCCGACCTGATCATCCAGATGTTCGGCTCGATCGCGGGGGCCGAGTCGATGATCTTCTCCTTCCGTGAGGACTGGAGCGTGGCCGTGGCCATGGCGGAGGCGCCCCACGGCACGGCGCCCCGCCTCTACCGGAGAAACGTCGCCAACCCCATGGCCATGATCCTGGCCGGCGCCGCGCTGCTGACGCACTTCGGCACGCCCGAGGCTGACCGCGCGGCCGAGGCCATCCGCGGCGCCGCCCTCCAGGCGATCATCGACGGCATCCGCACCGCCGACCTCGGCGGGGAAGCCGCGACCACCGAGTTCACCGATGCCGTCATCGAGCGAACCCGCGCCCGCCTCAGGGCATAGACGGACGCAGCGCTCCCAGGTCAGTATGGGGAACGGGCCCTCCGGCAGACGCTGATGGTGAGGGATGGGCTCTTCTGTGCGGCCGCAGAGCTTGGCGCTGGGTCATGAATGCGAGCGCCGGCTACTGACGGCGAGGGGACGGAGATGAAGGATGTGCTTCTCGTCTGCCCGAGCGCCTGGGACAGCGCGCAGCTTCCGGCGTCGCGCACGCTCCCGCGCGACCGGTACCGGCTGCACGTGGCCGCCGAGGAGGCCGAAGACTATCCGGCGACGTTCGACGCGCTCGGCTTTATCGACCAGATGGTGGAGCGCCTCCGGAAACGGCCGGTTGATGGAGTGGCCAGTTCGAGCGATTACCCCGGGTGCATCGTCGCGGCTGGGATCGCCAAGGAGCTTGGCCTGCCCGGGCCAGAGCCGAAGGCGGTCCTGACCTGCTCCCACAAGTACTATTCGCGTGTCGCCCAGCGTGAGGCCGTGCCGGAGGCGACCCCCACCTTTGCCCTCGTGGACCCGCACCACCTGTCTGAGCGGTCGCTTGGTCTATCTTTCCCACTGTTCGTCAAGCCAGTCAAGTCCTGGTTCTCGATCTTTGCCCAGCGGATCGAGCGCTTTGACGAGCTGGTGGCGTTCGTACGACGCGCCGACGTCCGTGCCCACCTCAGCGAGTTTGTGGCGCCTTTCAACCACCTGCTCGAGCGCTACACCGACTTCCCGTTCAATGGCAGCTACCTGGTGGCCGAGGAGATCCTGGGGGGCGACCAGGTGACGGTCGAGGGCTACGTGTTCCAGGGGGCGGTCGAGATCATCGGCATCACGGACTCAGTGATGTTCCCTGGGACGATCAGCTTTCAACGCTTTGACCACCCATCGGCGCTGCCCCTCCCCGTGCAGGAGCGCATGAGCGACATCGCCACGCGCGTGATCCGCCACATCGGGCTGGACAACAGCCTGTTCAATATCGAGATGTTCTACGACCGGCATACCGACCGCATCTCCATCATCGAGATCAATCCGCGCATGTGCGGGCAGTTCGCGGACCTGATGGAGAGCGTCCACGGAACGAACACCTATGAGATCTTGCTGGCGCTGGCGGTGGGGGAGCGCCCCCGCTTCCGGCGGGAAGCGGGACGCTGGCGGGTGGCGGCCAGCTTTCCGCTTCGCGCCTTCACGGACAAACGCGTGGTCCGGCTCCCCCATCCGCAGCAGGTCGAGGCGGTCAAGCGCCGCTACGCGGTGACGATCGTCAAGGCCGGCTACTACCGTGAGGGCCAGCTGCTCTCAGACTTGCCGGAAAACAGCGATGGGGCCAGCTACCGGTACGGCGTCATCAACTTGGCCGGCCAGGATTGGGACCACCTGCTGGCCGACTTCCAAAGGGCAGAGGCAGAACTCGGGTTCGTACTAGCGGACGTGGACTGAGCCACCGGCGCCACGGCGCCGGGCGCGGCGCGATTGGGCGCCATTAGTCCGGCCGGCGGCCGGGGGCTGTCCCCGCCTGCTCCGGGCTTTCGCGGCCGGCCAGGGATCGGCAGGGGTGCCGGCCGCCGGTGATCAGGCGCGCGCCCCGCTCGTACGTAAAGTACGACCACATCCACTGCAGCAGGACCAGCAGCCGGTTGTCAAAGCCGATGAGATTGAAGATGTGCACGGCCAGCCAGACCAGCCAGGCCACAAAGCCGGAGAGGTGGATGCGACCGAACTCGGCCACGGCCGCGGCGCGCCCGATCGTGGCCAGGCTGCCGCGGTGGACGTACCGGAACGGCCGCCGTGGCCGGCCGGTGATGCTGCGCCAGATGTTCTCCGCTGCCGCGCGGCCCTGCTGGATCGCTACCGGCGCCACGCCGGGGAGCGGCCGGCCGGTCTGGTGGGTGAACAGCGCCAAGTCACCAATGACGTACACCTCCGGATGGCCTGGCAGGGTCAGCTCCGGCTCCACCGCGACGCGCCCGGCGCGGTCCAGCGGCACGCCGAGCGAGCGCGCCAGCGGGGAGGCGGCCACGCCGGCCGCCCACAGCGTGGTGTACGTTGGAATGACCTCGTCGCCGACGTGCACTGCTTCGGGGGTGATGCACGTCACCGTGGCGTTGGTGCGAACCTCTACGCCGAGCTTCCGCAGCTGTGCCTCGGCGCTGGCAGAGAGGTCCGGCGGAAACGCCGGCAGGATGCGGCCCAGCCCCTCCAGCAAGATCACGCGAGACTGTGCCGGATCGATCTCCCGAAAGTCGTGCTGAAGCGTCAAGCGCGCGATCTCGGCGATGGCGCCGGCGAGTTCGACGCCCGTCGGCCCGCCGCCAACGACGACGAACGTGAGCAGGGCCCGCCGTCTCACCTCATCGGTCTCTCGTTCAGCCGCCTCGTAGGCGCAGAGAATGCGGCGCCGGATCTCCAGGGCATCGTCTATGGTCTTCAGGCCCGGCGCAAACGGCTCCCACTCATCGTGGCCGAAGTAGGAGTGGCGCGCTCCGGTGGCCAGGATCAGGTAGTCGTAGGAGAGCTCGCCGTCATCGAGCTGTACGCGCCGGCCGGCCAGGTCGATGCCCGTAGCCTCCGCCAGCACCACGCGCACGTTGCGGTAGCGACGTAGCAGGGAACGGATGGGGTGAGCGATGTCGCCGGGCGAGAGCGCGGCCGTGGCCACCTGATACAGCAAGGGCTGGAAGAGGTGGTAGTTGTGCTGGTCGACGACCGTGATGCGCACGGGGTACCTGGCCAGCGCCCGCGCCGCGTTCAGCCCGCCGAACCCGGCGCCGACGATGACCACGTGTGGCGGACGCCGGCGGTCTGCACCAGACGGCTCTGCTCCAGATGGCTCTGCCCCAGATGAGGTCATAAGGCTCAAGGCCTCTTGCCCACATTATTTCACCATTCGCCGCCGGCGCCCCTTGTGCTGCTTCAGGCAACCTGCAGTGCCAGCACTGCCGTCGTTTCCACGATCGGCCATCCCAGGGAGGTGGCCGGCTCCTGCTCTGGCCTGGCTTTTCATCAGCGGAGCCCTCACCCTGACCTTCTCCCACAGGGAGAGGAAGGTCGTCACTGGCCATCAATCACCCAGGCTGGAGGATCAGCGGCCGCGCCTGTGGCCAGTTCGCCTGCGGGGCCAATGGCCACTTGCAAGGGCGCGCCCCACTCGCAGCGGCGGAATGGGTACGCTGGTGTGAGGCCTATGGAGCGCGGGGCGAGCGCAGGCGCCACAGGCGTCTTTGGCTGGTGGGGACGCCGGCTGTATCGGTGGCGCTGGGCGGCGATCACGATCTGGCTCACGGTGGCGCTGGCCGCGCTCCCCCTGCTGCCAGCGGTCCCCGGCCGGTTGCGCGCCGGCGGCTTTGCCGATCCCAGCCTGCCGTCAGCTCGCGCGGAGGCCACGCTCCGCCAGGCGCTGGACCTGCCGGCCAACACAGTGGCGGTGTTCTATCTCAGCCACGGCCGGCCGTACGCCGACCCCGCCGTCCGTGAGGCGGTGGCCCAATCGCTTGCGCGGCTGAGGACGCTGCCCCAGGTGCGGTCCGCCATCGCCCCCGACCAGGGGAGCCGCCAGATCGGGCGGTCCGCCACCACGGCCTATGCCCTGCTCAGCCTGGATGGACGCCCGGAGACGAGCCTGCGCCTGCTCCCCGAGCTTGAGCGCCTGGCCGCCGTGCCGCCCCTGGCGGACGGGACCCGGATCGAGGTGCTCGTGGCCGGTGGCGCGCCCTTCTTTCGCGATCTGCAGGAGGCTACGGAGCGCGACCTGCGTCGCGCCGAGCTGATCACGCTGCCGGTGGCGGCGGTGGTACTGACGCTCGTCTTCGGGTCTGTGCTCACCGCCGCCGTCCCTGTGGCGGTGGGAGTGGCCACGACCGTCCTGGGGCTGGCGAGCCTGTTCGCCCTGAGCTTCCCCTTCGACCTTTCCGTGTTTGTGCTCAACCTGGCCAGCATGCTGGCGCTGGGGCTCGGCACCGACTACGCCCTGTTCATGGTCAGCCGCTTCCGCGAGGAGCTGGCGCGCCAGGGCCGGCTGGAGGAGGCGCTGGCCGCGACCCTGGCCACGGCCGGCCGCGCCGTATTCTTCTCCGCCGGCACGGTGCTTGCCGGCCTGGCCGGGCTGCTGGCCTATCCCTTCATGCTGCTGCGCTCGCTGGGCATCGCCGGCATCGTCGCCGTCCTGGCGTCGGTCACCGCTGCGCTCACCCTCCTGCCGGCCATCCTGGCGGTGCTGGGGTGGAGGGTACACGGGGGGCCATCGCGCCCTTCACCCGCCGGCCCCGTCTCCCGCTCTCGGGGTACGAAGGGTCACAGTGGACGATGGCGCACCGCGCTGCTCCGCTCCTTGTGGCTGAGCAGGGACACGACTGAGGACCGGCAGGGTCTGTGGGCGGGCCTGGCGTGGCTCGTCCTGGGTCACCCGTGGCGCGTGCTCGTCGCGGTGCTGCTTCTGCTCGGCGCGCTGGGCGCCCCCTTTACCGGAGCGCGTCTGAGCACGCCGGATGCGCGCATCCTCCCGCCGAGTACGGACTCGCGCCGCGCCGCCGACCTGCTGGCGACGGAGTTCGAGCCCGGCGCCGGCGCCCCGCTGCTGCTGGCCGTCATCGCCCCAGAACGGATCACGGCCCCCGCGCAGCTCAGCACGCTCTACGACTTCACGCGTGCCCTGGCGCGCGATCCACGCGTGGAGCGGGTGGAAAGCATCGTAGATCTTGATCCGCGCCTGACCAAAGAGCAGTATGCCCTGCTCTACGCCCGCCCCGAGGCCAGCCCCGACCTGTGGGCGCGCGGCGTGGCGCGGGCCCTGGCCAGAGAGAACGTGACCCTGGTGCGCGTCGTTCCGCGCTTCGATCCGCTTGGTCCGGAAACGATAGCGCTGGTGAAGGCGTTGCGCGCCACGACCCCGGCGCCCGGCTGGACGGTGGAGGTGGCGGGCGCGACGGCCACGGCCCTCGATCTCACGGAGCGCTTGTACGAGCAGTTCCCCATGGTGGTGGGCTTCGTCATCCTGGTGACGTACATCGTCCTCCTGATCACGTTCCGCAGCGTGATCCTTCCGGCCAAGGCGGTGGTCATGAACGCACTGTCGTTGGTGGCGAGCTACGGCGCGCTGGCGGCGGTGTTTCAGGATGGTCTGCTGGCGCGCCTGCCGCCTCCGTTCGGTATTGCACCACTCGGCTACGTGGAGGCCACGCTCCCGATCCTCCTTTTCTGCACCCTCTTTGGCCTCTCGATGGATTACGAGGTGTTCCTGCTCAGCCGCGTGCGCGAAGCCCATCTAGCGCTGGGCGACAACGCGCGAAGCGTGGCTGCCGGACTGGAGACCAGCGGCCACGTGATCACCGGCGCGGCCGCGATCGTGGTGGCCGTCGCCGGCTGCTTCGCCGTGGCGGCGGACGTCGTTCAGATCAAGGCGCTGGGCCTGGGCATCGCCATTGCCGTGTTGGTCGACGCCACCATCGTGCGTGCGCTGCTCGTGCCGGCGACGATGCGCCTCCTGGGAGACTGGAACTGGTGGCTGCCACCGCCGCTGGGCGCGCTCCTGGGCCGATTGGAGCAGCGCGCACCGGCTCGAGCCTCCGATCAGGCGCCGGCCTGTGAGGGCACCGATGGGGGGTAGACGGGTGGCGCGCCACGCGGCGGAACGCCCGTAGTCTGGAAGTAGGATGCGATCAGGAGATGAGCAGGACGTGAGCACAGCCACGCGCACCCGCCGCCGGGGGCTGGTTGCGGGTGGCGCCGCCCTTGCGCTGGCCGCCTGGAGTGCCTGCGCGGCCCCCGCCGGTGATCCGCGGCTGCGCAGCGAGGCGCCGTTGCAGGTGGAGCCGGCGCCTTCGCCAACCCCCCTTTCCCTGCCGCCGGTGCGGCTCCCTGAAGACGAGGCGCCCCACGACGTGCTGGCCGAGTGGTGGTACTACACGGGCCACCTATACGCGACCGGTGGCGACGAATACGGCTTCGAGCTGGTCTTCTTCCGCGGGGTGCGCGGCAGCCGGCCCCCTGGCTACGCCGCCCACTTCGCTATCACGGACACGGCTAGACGCCGCTTCCAGTATGACCAGCGCCAGGACGTGGCGCTCAACGAGCTGGCGCGGCCGGAGCCGGCCCGCTCCCCAGTAGCGGGCGGCGGGGAGCGCCCGCCTGGGATCATCTCCCTCTCACCGCCCGATGGCGGGTTCGACCTGGCGATGGGCGGCTGGCGCATGCGGGGGCGCGATGGGCGCGACTTCGTCTCCGCGGCGATGGCGGGCTACCGGCTAGAGTTGGAGCTGGCCGCAACCAGACCGCCGGCGCTCCACCTCGGCGAGCCGCCATGGCAGCCGGGGTTGATCTCGTTCGGCCCTGCGGGGTACTCGTATTACTATTCGCGCACCAGGATGGTTGCCCGTGGGGTGCTGGAGGTGGACGGCATGCCGGTGTCGGTGGAGGGGATCGCCTGGACGGACCACCAGTGGGGGGACTTCCTGGTCCTGGGCGAGGGGGGATGGGACTGGTTCGCCGCCAACCTGGCGGACGGCCGCGACCTTACGATCTCGCTCATCCGCGACGCCTCCGGCGCCACCATAGTCGCGTACGGCACGTTGGTGGAAGCCAGCGGCGAGGCGCGCCATCTCGGGATGGGAAGCTTCACCGTGGAAGCGTTGGGGGAGTGGGTCAGCCCGCGCACTGGGATCCACTACCCGTCCGGCTGGCGCGTGCGGGTGCCGGCCGCGGACCTCGACCTGCGGTGGACGCCCCTGCTGCTGGACCAGGAGCTGGATGCGCGGACCAGCAGCGGGGTGATCTACTGGGAGGGCGCCGTTGCCCTGCACTATACGGGGTCGGGCGCGGACGCCGGCCGCGGGTATGTTGAGCTGACCGGCTACGGCACTCCCCGCTGAGCGACGGCTCGGTTCCATCTGGTGCTGGCCGGTGCTGGTCGAATGAGCCTGGTCCAACGTTGCCCTCTCAATACGCTGCAGCGCGGTCGTCCGGCGCCAGGCCGTTATACTCGCCAGCGCCAGGGAGGAGGGTCGCTGTGCGCTACATCATGTTCACCAAGCACCTGCAGAGCATGTCCATCGTCGAGGCCGGGCAGACGATCAAGGCATTGGGCTTCGATGGCGTCGAGCTGACGGTCCGCCCGAACGGGCACATCCTACCGGAGCACGTTCGAGACGAGCTGCCTCGGGCCGTCGACGAGCTGCGATCGATTGGCCTGGAGGTGCCGGCGCTGGTCGTGGAGATCCACAACCGGCGGGAGGAGCACGCCGCGGCGGTGTGCGAGACGGCGGCGCGAGTAGGGGCGACCGAGCTACGCACGTCCAGCCATCGCTACCGAGGCTTCGGCGAGATCCGCGAGCAGATCGCGTTGGCGCGCCGCGACGCCAGGGAGCTGGAGTCCCTGGGCAAGGAATACGGCGTGCGCCTGGACGTCCACTGCCACTCGGGCGACTTCCTGAGCACCAGCGGCGCCTTGCTGGAGTACATCATCGGCGACACCGACCCCAGCTACGTGGGCGTGTCCCTGGACGTAGGGCATCTGACGGTGGAGGGCGGCAAGTCCGGTTGGAAGCAGAGCCTTGATTTTCTGAAGGACCGCGTGGGCATCGTGGCGGTGAAGAGCTTCGGCTGGTTCCGTGAGCCGGACCCCAGGACGGGGCACCTGCGCTGGGTCCCCAAGCTGGTTCCCCTGGAGGAGGGCAACGTGCAGTGGCGTGAGGCCTTCACACTGCTGCGCCAGGCGGGCTGGGACGCCGATGGGCGCTCGCTGGTCTCGGTGCACAGCGAGTACCAGGGCGGCAGTAGCTGGCGCAATCTGAGCGTGCCCGAACTCATCGAGCAGACGAGGAAGGACTTCGCCTATCTGAAGGAGCAGGCGGCGGTGCTGCAGCCGGCTGGAGCGTGACCCGTAACTCGCAAGGCGTAACTCGTAATGCGAAATGCGTAATGCGTCACCTCTGCCCATGGAGGATCCATGCCAGGAGGCCAGGCGCAGGGGTCTGCCTACCGTCGCCAGGTGAAGAGCGGTTCAAGGGAGGGCCAGAGCGCGTCTAGCTCGGCGCGATCGTAGTCGTCCAGGGGCCCGCCGGCGCCGCGGGTGCGGGCAGACCTGATCACGCCCCGCCGGACGAGCACCTGCTTGGCGGAGGCCACGCCGGCCAAGCGCTCACGGTTCATGGCCGGCATCAGGCGCATGTGCAGCTCCCGCGCTTCGCTCTCGCGCCCTTGCTCCCAGAGGTGGAAGATGCGCGAGAGCACGTCGGTGTACTGCGCCGCCGGCATGTTGCCGGCCGCGCCGCGGTGTAGCTCGTCGATCAGGTTCTGGCCACCGCCGCCGCCGAAGACGCCCCACAGGCGTGGCTCCCTCGCCTCGACCAGTCGCGTGATGTTGTGATGGGCCGGCGCGACCTCTTCCTTGACGTAATGGACGTGCTCCACCTCGCGGACGAGCTTGAGCAGGGTGGCCGTATTCATTGCCGCCACGCCTGCGTTCTGGATGAAGACAGGTAGCCCGCCGGCCGCCTGCGAGATGGCCTCGTAGTAGCGCAGCACATCATCCTGGCTGAACTTCGTCACGTACGGGGGCATGGCGATCACGGCGTCTGCCCCGGCGTCGCGGGCAGCCTGCGCGAAGCGGCGCGCGCCCTGGGTGCTGGTGGCCGCCACGCCGAGCACGACGGGGACGCGGCCGTTGATCTGTCGCGTGACGACCGGCATCAGGCGCAGGCGCTCCTCGTCCGTGAGGGTGAAGAACTCCGAGGCCATCACCGGATGGACGATGCCGGTCGCGCCTGCCTCGACGCAGAAGTCCAGCTCAGAACGCAGGCTGTCTAGATCAAGTTCGGTCTGGTCGTCGAACGGCGTCACCGGAATAGTGAAGATGCCTCGCCACCGCTGCTGCTCAGCCACGTTGCCACTCCCTTCGCAGTTGACAGTTGCCTGGAATACGGCAGGATTATAGGCTGGGGATAGATGGCTGGCAGAGCAGACAGCGGTGCCAGCCTGGTGTAAGCTATTAGTGGGAACCGGAGCGGGGCGATGGCACAGTCAACGCGAGGCCCGCTGGACGAGCGCCTGCTGACTCACCACCCAGCCGGCCGCCTGTGCCTGGAGATCTGCCTGGCCTATGGCTGGCAGCCGAGCAGCGCCGACGTCCTGCGCCTCGTGCGGTTGTGGGATGAGGTCCGCCAGGGGCGCCGCAGCGACACCACTCTCTCCCTGAAGCGCCTGCAGTTCGTGAAGTGGCTCTACCAGCAGGGCAAGATTGGCGAGGGGATGGAGCGCCGCACTCGCTAGCTGGCGCTTCCATGTGAGCAAGAACCCTCAAAGGTTGTCCGCCGTCGCCCCTTTCGCCCGACGGGAGCTCTGCGGCTACTCCGCGAGTGGCTAACGCTAGCCCGCGTCTTTCGTCGTCTTCGTCGCCGGCGATCAGCCTCTTCTCCCCTTGGGAAACAGCGGGGGTCCCGCCTTGACGGCCAACTGGGAGTTCTCTCTCCCTTTGGGAGAGGATCAGGGCGAGGGCTCCGCCGGTGAAAGAGCAACGCCAGCGGTCACCTCAGATAGGCACCCTGGCGAACGTATACTACTGTTGGGTCCGGCAATGCCGTTCACCATCAAAGAGTTTCGGGATCTGATCCGGCTACTCGAGGAGCACCCTGAGTGGCGGGCCGAGTTGCGCCGCCACCTGCTGCCGGACGAGCTGCTCGAGCTTCCGTCCCTGGTGCGCCAGCTCGCCGAGGCCCAAGCACGAGCGAGTGAGCGCCTGGACCGACTGGAAGCGACGGTGCAGGGGCTGATCGAGGCCCAAGCACGGGCGAGTGAGCGCCTGGACCGGCTGGAAGCGGCCGTGCAGCAATTGGCCGAGCAGGTCCGCGCGCTGGCCGAAGCGCAGGCGCGCACGGAGGAGCGCCTGGACCGGCTGGAAGCGGCCGTGCAACAGTTGGCCGAAGCGCAGGCGCGGACTGAAGCTCGGGTCGAGCAGCTGGCCGAAGCCCAGGCCCGGACTGAAGCTCGGGTCGAGCAGCTGGCCGAAGCGCAGGCGCGGACCGAAGCTCGGGTCCAGAAATTGTCCAAGGACCTCTCTGACTTCCGCCAGGAGTTTGGCGACTTCCGTTCCAAAGTCCTCGGCCGGGACCTCGAGCGGCTCTACCGTGAACGGGCCGACAGCTTCTTTGGTCGCCTGCTGCGGCGGATCCGTGTGCAGCGCCCCGGTGAGGTAGTCGAGGCGTACGAGGCGCACCTGACGCCGGAGGATGTTCAGGTGCTGCTGCAGGCGGACCTCATCGTGCGAGGCCAGTCGCGCGACGCGCCGCAGCAGGAAGAGGTCTGGTTGGTAGGCGAGGTGTCGGCGAAGGTCGACCGCAACGACGTCGAGCGGGCGGTTCGGCGCGCCCAGGCGCTTCGCGAAGCTGGCCTACGGGCGATCCCGCTCGTCGCTGGCGAAACCGCCACCGAGGGCGCACTCAAGCGGGTTCAGGAGGTGCGCGTGGTCGTTCTCCGGGATGGGACGATTGCCGGCTGGGGAGCGGCCCTGAGCGCCTGGCCGCCTCCGTCCAAGAACGGCAGGTAACTCTCATTCCCTCGTAAGGAGCCGGCCTATTGCACGCGGTGCTGGTGCCCCACAGGAGCATGACTACTTGTCTACCAGTGGAGCCCTCACCCTCGCCCTCTCCCTTTGGCAGAGGGAACTCCTTGCCGGCCATGAATGATCTGGGCCAGCGAGATATGGCCGATCCTTCATGAGCGGCGCCATCACCGCCGCCCGCTCCATGGGCCCTCGCTCTCCCACAGGGAGAGGAGAACCCTTGGGTACGTGGAAGTAACGTGATCACGCAGACCTTCGGCTGGACCTTCGATGGGGACCCCTTGGGCACGTGGACAGAGTAGTGGGACGGTAGGCCAAGCTGGACGGATCCAGGCATGTGCCCAGGCACCTGCCGTGGCGTGTGGAGGTGGCGCAGTCGGACGGCTCACCTCGCCGATCAGGTAATTGAGCCCCTACTGAGCGCCTTGCCTGGCCCGCTGCTCAGCGACGACCGCGCGAACAGCGCGCACAATCTCATCGAGTGAGGCGCCGGGGCCGAAGACCTCGCGGATGCCCATGGCCTTGACCGCCGGCACGTCATCGGGCGGAATGATGCCCCCGGCGAACACGACGGCGTCGGTGACTCCCCGCCGGCGGAGCGCCTCCATAATGCGCGGAAAGAGGGCCAGGTGCGCCCCGGAGTGGATGGATAGGCCGATTGCGTCCACGTCCTCCTGCAGCGCTGCCTCGGCGATCATCTCGGGCGTCTGCCTGATGCCAGTGTAGATAACTTCCATGCCGGCATCGCGCAACGCCCGTGCGACGACCTTGGCGCCGCGATCGTGGCCGTCGAGACCGGGCTTGGCGATCAGGACGCGGATGGGACGCTCCAGGGCGGCGGTCTCACTCCCGCCCGTCTCGCGATGCTCCTCGCTCACTGCCATGCTTCTCTCTCCCCTGAGTTGGCGCGGTTATGACCCGTGCTCGCATCCGGCCGCTCCCGCAACCGTCTTCGCCATGCTTCTCTGTCCCCTGAGCTAGAGCCGTCTTGAAGGCCGCATGCGCTTACACCCGGCGCCTTGTCCTACCGGCCGCGGAACTGCGGCGGGCGCTTTTCCAGAAAGGCGGCAAGGCCCTCCACGCGGTCCTCGGTGGCGAAGCACTGCGCAAAGGCCTCAATCTCGACGCCGCTCGCCTCGCGCAGGCTGAGGTCCCGCCCGAGGTTCATGGCGCGCTTGGCGAAACGCACCGCCAGCGGGGGCAGGGAGGCAAACTGGGCCGCGAACTCCAGCGCACGGGCCAGCGTCTGGCCGCTGGGCGTGACCGCGTTGATCAGGCCGGCACGTTCGGCTTCCTGTGCGTCCATGAGCCGGCCGGTCAGCACCAGCTCCTTGGCCCGCGCCAGGCCGATCAGGCGCGGGAGACGCTGCGTCCCGCCCCAGCCAGGCAGCATGCCCAGCTTGATCTCCGGCTGCCCGATCACCGCCCCTTCCGCCATGAAGCGGAAGTCACAGGCCAGCGCCAGCTCGCAGCCACCGCCCACGGCGGCGCCGTTGATAGCCGCGATGACGGGCAAGGGCAGGTCTTCAAGCTGCTGGAAGACCTGGTGGCCGAGCTGCGACCAGCGCCGGCCGTCGTCAGCAGTCATACCGCGCATCTGGCGGATGTCCGCCCCGGCGCAGAACGCACGATCCCCTGCGCCGGTGATGACCACCGCTCGAACCGCGTCACTCTCGCCCAGACCGGCCAGGGCCGCCGCCAGACGGTGCAGGAGGTCGGCGTCCAGCGCATTCCTGGCGTCCGGCCGGTTGAGCGTCAGTACGGCCGTGCTGCCATCGCGCCGGATGAGGAGCGGGCCTTCCGTTACCTCGTTCACGTCTGCATCCTTCAGGATCACTCACAGGACGGGCGTCTCGTGGTATTCGCCGAATACGCCGCGAAGCACGTCGCAGATCTCGCCCAGCGTGGCGTAGGCCTTCACCGCGTCGAGGATGGGAGGCATCAGGTTCTCCGTGCCCCGCGCCGCCCGCTCCAGCTCACGTAGACAGCGCGTCACGTCCGCCGCCGACCGCTCGCGCCGGATGCGGCGCAAGCGCTCGATCTGACGCGCCTCGCCCGCCTCGTCCACCTTCAGGATCGGAACCTCGAGCGCCTCGCCGGTGACGTACTCGTTGACGCCGACGATGATCTGGCGCTTGCTCTCCACCGCCTGTTGGTAGCGGTAGGCCGCCTCCGCGATCTCACGCTGGAAGAACCCCGCCTCGATGGCGGGGATGACGCCGCCATAGGACGCAATCTGCTCAAAGTAGCGGTAGCACCCCTGCTCCATCTGCTCGGTGAGCCACTCCACGTAGTAGCTGCCACCCAGGGGGTCCACCGTATCGGCCACGCCGCTCTCGTGCAGGATGATCTGCTGGGTGCGCAGCGCGATCTGGACCGCCTTCTCCGAGGGCAGGGCCAGGGCCTCGTCGAGCGAGTTGGTGTGCAGGCTCTGGGTGCCGCCCAGCACGGCGGCCAGCGCCTGCAGGGCAATCCGGACGACGTTGTTCTCCGGCTGCTGGGCGGTGCAGGTGACGCCGGCCGTCTGGGTATGGAAGCGCAGCCACATGCTGCGGGGGTGCTTAGCCCCGTAGCGGTCGCGCATCTCGCGGGCCCAGATGCGCCGCGCGGCGCGGTACTTGGCAATCTCCTCGAAGAAGTTGTTGTGGGCGTTGAAGAAGAAGCTCAATCGGGGCGCGAAGTCGTCGATCTTCAGGCCCCGCGCCAGGCAGGCCTCGACGTAGGCCTTGCCGTCGGCGAGAGTAAAGGCCAGCTCCTGGAGGGCGGTGCTGCCAGCTTCGCGGATGTGGTAGCCGCTGATTGAGATCGTGTTCCAGCGCGGCAGGTAGCGGCTGCCGAACTCGATGGTATCCACAACCAGCCGCATACTGGGCTGGGGCGGGAAGATCCATTCCTTCTGGGCGATGAACTCCTTGAGGATGTCGTTCTGGATCGTTCCGCCCAGCCGGTGCATGGGAATGCCGCGCTTCTCCGCGGCGGCGATGTACATGGCCCAGATCACGGCCGCCGGCCCATTGATGGTCATTGACGTCGTTACCTGATCGACGGGAATGCCGTCGAAGAGGAGCTCCATGTCGGCCAGAGAGGAGACGGCCACGCCGCACTTGCCGAACTCCCCGGCCGCCAGCGGGTGGTCGGTGTCATAGCCGTACAGGGTCGGCAGATCGAAAGCGACGGAGAGCCCCGTCTCGCCGTGCGCTAAGAGGTGCTTGAAGCGGGCGTTGGTCTCCTCGGCCGTGCCGAAGCCGGCGAACTGGCGCATGGTCCAGGGCTTGCCGCGATAGCCGGTGTGGTGGATGCCGCGGGTGAAGGGGAACTCGCCGGGCAGCCCGATGTCTTCCAGCGGGTCGAGCGCCTCCACGTCGAGGGGCGTGTAGACGCCGGCAATGGGAAAGCCGGAATACGTTTCCCGCGTCTCCGTGCCCCCCGGCTGGCTGCGGGCGTACTCACTCCAGGCCTGGAGGCGAGCGACAAAGCGCTCACGGAAGGACGGCTGTGTTTGACGCTCAGGTTCGTCCACCAGGCGCTGCGCCCTGGCTTGCTGCTGCGCCGCGCCGTTGCGTCGCTGCGTCGTCGCCATCTGGTTATCTCCCCCTATCTCAAGTGCATCAGGCTCCCCAACCCATCCCCGGTCCGGATCCCGCGGGGCAACCGCCGCCGTCCGTTCCTTCCCCGCTTCGACGTAGCGGCTGCGCCTCCCTGGACGCTGCTCGTAATCCCAATGGCCAGGAGCGGCAGGCTGGATCGCGAGGCTCCGATACTGGGACGGGGGCGGCGTGGCCGGAAACGGTCGGCTCCCCACGCCCATGGGAGAGGGTCAGCTACCCATAATCGTAGAAGCCGGCGCCGGTCTTCCGGCCCAGGCGACCGGCGGCGACCAGGCGTCGTAGGAGCGGGCAGGGTCGATACTTGTCGTCGCCTAGATCGCGGTGCAGCACCTCCAGGATGTTCAGGCAGACGTCCAGGCCGATGAGGTCGGCCAGCTGTAGCGGGCCCATCGGGTGGTTCATGCCCAGGCGCATGATGGTGTCGATGGCCTCGCGGTCCGCCACGCCCTCCATGAGGGCATAGATGGCCTCGTTGATCATGGGGAGCAGGATCCGGTTGGAGACGAAGCCGGGGAAGTCGTTGACGACCACCGGCGTCTTGCCCAGGCGGCGCGCCAGTCCCACGATGGTCTGGACCGTCTCTTCGGACGTGAGATGGCCGCGCACCACCTCCACCAGGGTCATGAGGGGGACGGGGTTGAAGAAGTGCATGCCGGCCACGCGCTCGGGATGGGAGACGGCCGAGGCCAGGGCCGTGATGGAGATGCTGGACGTATTGGAGGCGAGGATCGCCGTCTCCGGCAGGACCTGCGCCGCCTGCTGGAAGACGGCCCGCTTTGTGGCCACATCTTCGACCACCGCCTCGATTAGCAGTTCAGGACTGACGGCCGCATCCAACCGCGTGGTGAGGCGGATCAGGCTGCGGGTTCGATCGCGCACCTCCGGCGGAAGCGTGCCTTTCTGGATCAGGCGCTCCAGCGAGCGCTCAATCGTGGCCTGGGCTCGCGCCAGCTGGCCCTCGTCGATGTCGACCAGGGTGACGGAGATGCCGGCGCCGGCCAGCACCTGGGCGATCCCGCTGCCCATCGTGCCGGCGCCGACGACCGTGGCCCGCTGGATGTCCTGAGGCACGACCCTACCCCCTTCCCCCTTCCGGTAGCGGCCGGCGCGCAGCGCGAACTGGCGTCGGCGCCCGCAGGCTCGCCAACGCCCATACGCCCATAGGTGGAGGGCACGGCGAAGCGCAGGACGTCATACCGCCTCCACGGCGATGGCGAAGGCCTCCCCACCCCCGAGGCAGGCGGCGCCGATGCCGCGCCGGCCGCCGGTGCGGCGGAGGGCGTAGAGCAGGGTCGTGAGCAGGCGGGCCCCGCTGCAGCCGAGCGGGTGGCCCAGGGCGATCGCGCCGCCGTGAACGTTCACCCGCTCGGGGTCCGCGTCCAGCAGCTTCAGGTCGGCGACCATCTGGGCGGCGAAGGCCTCATTGAGCTCGATCAGGTCATAGTCGTCCAGGCGGGTGGCGGTCTTCTCCATGAGCTTCCTAATAGTGGGGACCGGCGCCTCAAAGAGCCAGAGCGGATCGAGCGCGGCATTGGCGCTGGCCACGTAGCGCGCCAGGGGCCGCAGCCCGAGCGCGCCGGCCTTGCGGCCGCTCATGAGCACGAGGGCGGCGCCACCATCCGACAGCTGCGACGAGTTCCCCGCGGTGACGCAGCCATCCTTGGCAAACACCGGCTTCAAGGCGGCGAGCGCCTCGGCCGAGGTGTCCGCCCGCGGCCCTTCGTCGGTCTCCACCACCGCGGGGCCGCGGCGGCTTGGCACCTCCACGGGCACGATCTCCTCGCGGAAGGCGCCCGACTGAATGGCCGCGACGGCGCGCTGGTGGCTGCGCAGGCTCCAGGCGTCCTGCTCCTGGCGCGTGACGCCGTGCTTCTCGGCAATCGCCTCCGCGGACATGCCCATATGGTGGCCCTCCCAGGCGCACCACAGCCCGTCATGCACCATGTGGTCCAGGAGGGTGGCATCGCCCAGCTTGAAGCCGCTGCGGCTGCCCATGAGCAGGTGGGGCGCGTTGCTCATGCTCTCCATGCCCCCGGCGACCATGATCTCCGCCTCGCCGAGCTGGATCTGCTGCGCCGCCAGGGCCACGGCCATCAGGCCGCTGCCGCACACCTTGTTCACCGTTAGCGCCGGCACCGTGGCGGGCAGGCCGGCCTTGATCGCCGCCTGGCGGGCGGGGGCCATGCCCAGTCCCGCAGGGAGCACGTTGCCCATGATCACGCCGTCCACCTGGTCGGGCGCCACCCCCGCGCGCTGGATGGCGGCCTTGACGGCGATCCCTCCCAGGTCAGTCGCGCTCAGGCCGGACAACGCCCCCAGGAATTTGCCGATGGGGGTCCGCGCCGCCGACGCGATCACGACGTCGTTCCGCCCGTACTCCGGTGCCATCTGTCTCTCCCTTGTACTGAAGCATACATTGCGTGTGGTCGCATGGTCGTCGCGGGCTCCGTCCGGCTCCAGCCTCGCCACTGGCAACTCGGTTCTCGCTCGTGGCTACTCGCTCGTCCCGCCTCCGGCGGGAACCCTGGGCGCGGGTGACGGCTCTGCCAGCCGCGAAGACTGGATGCGCCCGGGGCCGGCGGACATCCTCTTGATTGCTGGCCGGTAAGCTACGATGGGGGAGGCAGCGGCGCCACCACATCGAGGAGGACATATGGCGATGCGGGTATTGCAGCACCTGAGGGAGGTTGAGGCGGCGCGGGAAGAGCTCCGCTATCCCAGCTTCATGGTCGGGCTCTTCGCCGGCCGGCCGCCCTTTGACCTGGTTAGCCCGTTTCCCATCCAGCCGCCCGAGGACAGGGCCATCGGCGACGAGTTCTGCAGCCGGCTGGCGGGCTTCCTGCGGCAGCACGTCGACCCGATGGAGATCGACCGGACGGGGAAGATCCCGCCGGAGGTGCTCCGCGGCCTGGCCGAGCTGGGCTGCTTTGGCATGACCATCCCCAAGGAGTACGGCGGCCTCGGCCTCTCCAAGACCAACTACCATCGCGCGTTGCAGCTGGTGGGCGGCTATTGCAACGTGCTGGCGCTGACCCTCTCCGCCCACCAGTCCATTGGCGTCTCCGCGCCCATTCTCCTCTTCGGGAACGAGGCCCAGAAGCGGGAGTGGCTACCGCGGATCGCCCGCGGGGCCATCTCCGCCTTCGCGCTCACCGAACCACAGGTCGGGTCCGACCCGGCCAGTATGGTGGCGTCGGCCACGCTGAGCGACGACGGCCGGTACTACGTCATCAACGGCGAAAAGCTCTGGTGCACCAACGGCATGATCGCTGACGTGATCGTGCTCATGGCTCGCGTAAACGGGGCGATCACGGCGTTCATCGTGGACATGCGCACCCCCGGCATCGAGCTGCTCCACCGCTGCGAGTTCATGGGCAACCGCGGCATTGAGAACGCCTGGATGCGGTTCTCCAATGTGCGCGTGCCGGTGGAGAACGTGATCGGGGAGGTGGGAAGGGGTCTCAAGATCGCGCTCACTACCCTCAACGCGGGGCGGGTCTCCCTCTCCGCCCTCTGCCTGGGTATGGCCAAGCAGCTCTATGAGCCGGCGGTGCGCTGGGCCGCCGTTCGGCGCACCTTCGGCAAGCCCATCGGCGAGCACGAGCTGATCACCCACCGACTGGCACGTATGGCCGCCGATATCTTCGCCATGGAGGCCGTCACGTGGCTGGTCTCGGGTCTGGTCGACCGCTGGCACGCCGACTTTCGCGTGGAGGCGGCCGCGGCCAAGCTGGTCACCTCCGAGCGGCTGTGGAGCATCGCCGATACGGCGATGCAGATCCGCGGCGGGCGGGGGTATGAGACGGCCGGCTCGCTGCGCGCCCGTGGCGAAGACCCGATACCGATCGAACAGCTGATGCGCGACGCCCGCCTGTACCTGATCGGTGAGGGGGCAAGCGAGATCCTGACCCTGTTCATCGCCCGCGAGGTGATGGACCCGCACCTGCGGCGGGCCAGAGGCTTCTTGAGCAGCAACGGGCTGGTGAAGGTCGGTGAGGGGGCTCGCCTGGGGCGTTACTACGCCCCCTGGTACGCCCGCCAGCTCTTCTCGCGCAACGGGATGGCCCGCAACGGGCGCGCGATCGCCGGCGTGCACGACCCCCACACCCTGGCCCACCTCCGCTATGTGCAGGAGACCAGCCGCCGGCTGGCGCGCGCCCTGTTCCGCGCCATGCTGCGCTACCAGGCGTCGCTGGAGCGCCGGCAGGCCCTGGTGGCGCGCCTGGCGCACATCGGCGTCGACCTGTTTGTGATTACCGCCAGCGCGCTCTACGCGCCCCACGTCGAGGGCGGTAAGCGCCTGGCCGACCAGGTGATTGCGGACGCGCAGGGGCGGATCGAGGCCCATTTTCGCGGACTACAGGACAATACGGACGAGGCCACGACGCAGCTCGGCCTGGAGGTGCTACGCGGCGGCTATGCGTGGCTGACGCACGGCATGCTGGCCCATGCACGCCCCGACCGCCTTGGCGAGGTCAATCTGACGCGCGTGGGCGGCTGACGCAGGGCCGGCCTATCCACGCCCCCATCCCGATGGGGCGCCGCCACCTGCGGCGGCGGCACGCTCTCGCTCGTGGAGATACCGAGCCTGGGCTCCTCACGGCCAGTGAGCCGTTCCCTCTCCCATTGGGAACGGGGTAGGGTGAGGGCACCGATCGTGAATACATCGAGGCTCAAGTACTCACCGCGCGCTTCTTCGAGACGCTGCGCCGTCTGATCCGTTCAGCCTCGGGGCCGGCGCGCGGATGGTGCGGTGCCTCGGCTCGGGACGGCGGTTACGCGGGCACCGCGGCCGGCTCGCTGGCGGGGTGGGCGCCGGAGCGCTGAACCAGCACGGGCGCCGGCGCTGGCGCGAGGATGGTGGTGGCAGCGGCCGCCGGGGCCGGCGGTGGAGCGGAAGGGGCAGGCGGCTCGGCGGGCGGCTTGGGCGCGATGGCCTCCAGGACGGTAATCGGCAGGGAGACGGCCGCCTGCACGACCGCGGGATCGAACTGCGTGCCGGCGCCCCGTTTGAGCTCGTCCAGCGCCTCCAGCATGGTCCGATTGCGCTGGTCGGAACGCCCGGAGGTCATGGCATCGAGCGCGTCGGCCACGGCCGCGATGCGGGCATGGAACGGGATGGCGTCGCCGGCCAGGCCGGCGGGGTAGCCCTTGCCGTCGTACCGCTCATGGTGGTGGAAGATGATGTCCACCACGATCTGCGACTGGTTGAAGCTGTCGATGATGCGGGCGCCAATCTTGGGATGGGAGCGCACCAGTTCCCACTCGTGCTCGTCCAGCCGTGATGGCTTGGTGAGCACCGGCTCGGGGATGCCGAGCTTGCCCACGTCGTGCAGGGCCGCGCCGATAGCCACCTCTTCCAGCTCGCGCCCGCTCACGCCGAGCGTCTCCGCCAGCAGCTCGCTGTACTTGCAGACCCGCTTGCTGTGCCCGCTGGTGTAGACGTCCTTAGCCTCCACGCCGGTGATCAGGCTCTCCACGATGTCCAGCAGGCGCGATTCGGCCTCGGCGGCCAGGCGCTGGTTGTCGAGGCGCAGGCTCCACGTCGCTGCCAGGAGCGCCAGGAGCGCCTCCCTGGCCGGCAGCAGCGGGCCGCCGGCCGCCGTGCGCCACGCGGGCACCACCAGCCGGCCGACCTCCCCATCCCGGCCGTAGAGGGGCTTGACGTAGCTATCCTCCGGCAGAATGAGACCGGTCGGCGGAAAGAAGCCCAGGCCGCCTGCTGAGGCAGTTGGATCGAGGGTGACGTCGTAGCGGTGGACCTCACCCCCGCTCAGGACGTAGAGGTCGCCCCGGGGCACGCGCGCGCGCCGCGCCTGGCTTCGGATGAGCAGGGCGAGCTGCCCCGTGCCGGCGAGGGCGGCGGCCGTGCGCAGGTCGGCCTCACCGACGGCCGGCCGGCTGTGGCCGGATGCCGCCTGCGCCGCGCCGGACGGGTCTGGCCTCGGAACGGGCGACCGATGGCGCAGCGGAACGGCCGGCTCGGCCGCCTGCGCCAGGCGGGCCGTCCAGTCCGCCGGGAGCAGGTGCCGCCGCAGCGGGGCGCCGGCTACGGCCGCAATGAGCGCGGCGGCCCCGGCGGCCCCCACCACCAGCGGATTGCCGAGAAACCAGCCGGCGGCCACACCGCCGACGAGGGCGGCCGCGGCCAGACCCGCCGGCGCGGCCGCCCCGTCGATGGCCACCGCTGCCGCCGTGTAGAGGGGGAGCCAGCCCGCGTCCCACCAGCCGGGGGCGGGAGGCAGGGTGTGCGGCCACCCCTGGTGAACGGCGGTGACGGCGGCCAGGTCCAGGAGCAGCGCCGTCGCGCGGGCCAGGCTCGTGGCGCGGCCGGCCTGCGCCGCAAGCAGGAGGGCCAGGCCGCCGCCGATGGCGGCAGGGGCGAGCAACATTGGCACGCTGGGTGCAACACTCCCCTGGCGCAGGAAGAACGCCGCCAGGTAGCTTAGTCCAACGGCGCATTTCAGAAAGGCAAGCCGCCGCAGCGTTTCACGTTCTGCCGCCGTCACCACGGGCGGTGTCGTTTCCTCCGGCGAGACAACGATAGAGCCGGCGCGCGGGGGACGCAGTGGACCATCTGGGTGTGGCATAACACGGGCAGAGCGGCGAACAAGGGCACAAGGGCAGCATGGCACAGGTGATGAACGTTCTGGTCACCGGCGGCGCCGGGTACATCGGCAGCGTGATCGTCGAGGCGCTGGTGCAGCAGGGACACACGGTCGTGGTCGTCGACAGCCTGTACAAGGGGCACCGCGCCGCGATCACCCCACCGGCCCGCCTCTACCCCTTCGACCTCGCCGATCGGGACGCCATCCGGCGGCTGCTGGCCGAGCAGCAGGTCGAGGCCGTGATCCACATGGCGGCGGACAGCCTGGTCGGCGAATCGATGCAGCATCCCGCCAAGTACTTTCGCAACAACGTGATCAACAGCCTGAACCTGGTGGAGGCGATGCTGGCGGAAGGCGTGCGGCAACTGGTCTTCTCGTCCACCGCCGCCGTCTATGGCGAGCCGGCGCAGGTGCCGATCACGGAGGACGTGCCGGCCGTGCCGACCAACGTCTACGGTGAATCCAAGCTGGCCTTTGAGCGCATGCTGCGCTGGCTGGGCGAGATCCACGGGCTACGGTGGATCTCCCTGCGCTACTTCAACGCCGCCGGGGCGACGGAGCGGCTCGGCGAGGACCACGATCCGGAAACGCACCTGATCCCGCTGGTCCTGCAGGTCGCGCTGGGGAAGCGAGAACGGGTCCAGCTCTACGGCACCGATTACCCGACGCCGGATGGGACCTGCATCCGGGACTACATTCATGTCGCCGATCTGGCGCAGGCGCACATCCTGGCCCTGGAGGCCCTGGCACGAGGCGGCACGCCCAGCCGCGCCTACAACCTGGGGAACGGCATGGGCTATTCCAACCGGCAGGTAATCGACGCCGCGCGCCGCGTGACGGGACATCCCATCCCGGTGGAGGCGGCGCCCCGCCGTCCCGGTGACCCAGCGGTGCTGGTGGCCAGCTCCGACCTGATCCGGCGCGATCTCGGCTGGCAACCACGGTATCCAGAAATCGAAGTGATCGTGGAGTCGGCCTGGCGCTGGCACCAGCGCTACCCGGACGGCTACCCGGACTAGGAGTGCACGGCATGATCCCGCTGAGCGATGAGAACCCGACCCGTAGCTTCCCCATCATCACCATCGCGCTGGTCGCGGCCAATATCCTGGTCTTCCTGTATGAGCTCTCCCTTGGGCCGCGCACGGACGCCTTCATCCGCGCCTGCGCCTTCATTCCGGCGGAGCTAGTTACAGGGCAGGATATCCCGCCCCCCGATTGCGTGCAGCCCCCTTACCTCACCATCCTGACGTCGATGTTCATGCACGGGGGCTTCCTCCATATCGCCAGCAACATGCTCTATCTCTGGATCTTCGGCAACAACGTCGAAGACAGCATGGGCGCCATCAAGTATCTGCTCTTCTACCTCTTCTCCGGAGTGGTCGCGGCCCTGACGCAGACCTTCGTCACCATCACATTTACGCCGCAGACGGCCGACATCCCGAACCTCGGCGCCAGCGGCGCCGTGGCCGGCGTGCTGGGGGCCTACCTGGTCCTGTTCCCCGGCGCGCGGGTCAAGACGCTGGTGATGCTGGGCTTCTTCCTGACTATCAGCTACGTTCCGGCCATGGTCTTGCTAGGGCTGTGGTTCCTGCTCCAGCTCTTGCAGGGGGTTGGCTCCCTGGGCGCCGGCGAGGCCCAGGGCGGGATCGCCATCTGGGCCCATATCGGCGGGTTCGTGACGGGGCTGGTGCTGGCTAGGGTGCTCGCCCGCGCCCCTCGCGGCCGGCGGGCCATTCCGGCGTACCGGTTCTAGCGCGGTTTCTTCATGCCCGGCCATCCGTTCCGTCTCCCTTTGGGAGAGGGCCAGGGTGAGGGCTCCGCTGGCGCGCTATCCCGGCTGAGCCCTACCGGGCGGGCTATCCGGCGGACTGTTACGCTCCTGCCACCGTTCGATGGCGAGCTGGATGAGCCGGTCGATGAGCCGGCTGTAGGGCAGTCCGGACGCCTCCCACAGCTTGGGGTACATGCTGATGGGCGTAAAGCCGGGGATGGTGTTGATCTCGTTGACGAGGATCTCGTCGCCGTTGCGGCGCAGGAAGAAGTCCACCCGCGCGAACCCGGCGCACTCCAGCGCCTGAAAAGTCTGGATCGCCAGCGTGCGGCAGCGTTCGGCGAGGTCGGGGGGGAGGGGCGCGGGGATAACTAGCTCTGACCTGCCGTCAATGTACTTGGCGCGATAGTCGTAGAACTCGTTGCAGGGGATGACCTCCCCCGGCACCGACGCCTCGGGATGGTGGTTGCCGAGCACCGCCACCTCGATCTCGCGCGCGTCGATGAACGCTTCTACCAGGATCTTCTCGTCATGCCGGAAGGCCTCCTCGATGGCGACGGGCAGCTCTTCGGGGCCGTGGGCCTTGGTCACGCCCACGCTGGAGCCGAGGTTGGCCGGCTTGACGAAACAGGGAAAGCCGTAGCGCGACGCCTGCCCGAGCACGGCGGCGCGATCTTCACGCCACTGCCAGCGCCGGAAGACCAGCCAGTCCGCCACGGGCAGCCCGTGGTAGCGCAGGACCTCCTTCATCTTCGCCTTGTCCATCCCCAGCGCTGAGCCCAGCACGACGGCGCCGACGTAGGGCACGTTGGCGAGTTCCAGGAAGCCCTGCACGGTGCCGTCCTCGCCGTATGGCCCGTGCAGCACGGGAAAGACGACGTCCAGCGGCTCCTGGCTGATGCCACGCCCCGCCTCGACGGTCACCAGGGCGCGCGCCGCCGGATCGGCCACCAGCGCCATGGCGGTGGCAGGGTCGGGGCCATCGCGCTCCAGGAGCGCGGGCTGCGCGTGGCCGGCGAGCAGGGCCCTGGCCCGCGCCGGCGGGAGCCACCGCCCGGTCTTGGTGATGGCGATCGGCACCACCTCGTACCTGTCGCGGTCGATGGCGTTGAGGATGCCGGCGGCGCTCATCAGCGAGACCTCGTGCTCGGCGCTTCGCCCGCCGAAGATGAGACCAACCCGCAACTTACGCTGTGTCATAGGCTCCGGCGCGTGCCGCCTCCTCGGTAAACATCTTGACGTAACTGCGGTATCGCCGCGCGTCGATCGCTCCCCGTTCGACGGCCGCGCGGATGGCGCAGCCGATCTCATCGACGTGGGCGCAGTTGCCGAACCGGCATGTACCCAGATACGGGCGAAACTCGGGAAAGTAGCGATCGAGGTCGTCGGGCGAGACCTCCCATAGCCCGAGCTGCCGTAACCCGGGGGTGTCGGCGACGAACGTGCCTTCGCCGAAGGGAATAAGCTGCGCGTACCGCGTGGTGTGCACCCCCTTGCCGGTGGCGGCGCTGACCTCGCCCACGCGCAGCCCGAGCCCCGGCTGGAGCGCATTGAGCAGGGTGCTCTTGCCGACGCCCGACGGGCCGACGACGGCGCTGGTCTTGCCCTGGAGGACGGCCCTGAGCTGCTCCAGGCCCTGGCCGGTGACGGCGCTGGTGCGTAGGACGGCGTAGCCGGCGCGCTCGTAGACCTCCAGGTCGTGCGCGAACGCCTCGGAGATGCCCAGATCGCACTTGTTGATACACAGGATGGCGGGCAGCTCCTCCGACTCGCAGGAGACAAGCAGCCGGTCGATGAGCCCGGGGATGGGGTCCGGGCTGGCGGCCGCGAAGACCAGCACCACCTGATCCAGATTGGCCACGATGGTCTGGCCGATGGGGACGGTGCCGGAGGTGACCGCCTGGCGCGTCAGCTCGCGCTGGCGCGGCAGGACGTCCTCGATCACGCCAGCGGGCACGGCGGTGCCGGACGTTGGCGTGAGCTGAAAGCGAACGCGATCGCCAGCGACGACGGGCTCCACCACGTTGAGCCGGCGGACCTCCTTGACGCGCCTGGGCAGGCTCTTGCTCTGCGTGAAGACGAGGCGCTTGCGCAATCGCTCCCGCAGCGTGCAGCGCACAAGCCGCGGGAGCTGGGGGTCATCGGGCTGGACGTCGTAGATGCCGCTGATGGCGCGCAGCACAGTGCCGGTCGGGAGGGCGTCCTCCCGAGAGATGTGGCGTGACGCCGCGCGCTCCGGCGGATGCGCGCGTCCATCGCCGTGCGTCGGGTGCGCCTCCATGTCGTTAGCTGGCATTGGCCAGTCTCTTGGCCGTTCGCATCGGCATGCTCATGGCACTCCTGGTGTCCCCTCGCGGTCATTGCTCGGCTGTGGACGCCGGTGGGCGACCCGCGCCTATGGCACGGTAGCACGTGCACGGGCCAGGCGGCACGGCCACCCGTCTGCGTCGCCGGCGGATCGTCGCCGGCGGGAGTGGTGGCCTGCGCCCATCACGTCTGAAGGTGCCGCTGCGTTGTCATCGAACGGACCAGCCTGGAGTGATGGCCGGGGCTCCGGGCCGGTCACGATTGATCGATCGGCGAAGTATCGGTGATGTCACAGTGATCGCGGCCCCTTTTGACGCCGAACCGCAGGATACCGACCGCCCGGGCTGGCACGCGCTCCGCCAGCGGCTTTTCGGCGAACGCCGCCAGCGGCAGGCAGAAGACCGCCTCATCACTATCCTAACCGAGATCCACACGCGATTGGCCGCCGCCACCGGTGGCCTGGTGCGGGGGAGCGGCTCAGCCGGCGCGCTCGCGCCGCGGCAGCGGGCGAAGGCGCTGTCTGCCCTGGTGGAAGGGGTGAACGCCCTGCTGCGCTGGCACCGCGACCAGCTCCTGGCGGCCAGGGCGACTGGCGAGTGGGACGGTGACCTGCCGTCGCCGGCGCGCGCCGCGCTGGCCCGCGCCCAGGAGGAGTGCCCCCTCTTCGAGGGGGCCCAGGCGTCGGACGAGGTCGAGTGCACCGACGTGGTGGAGAGCGTGGGCCAGCTTCGTGGGGCGGAGGGCGACCGCTACTTCAACCAGGCGCTCCAGGCGGTGACCGCCATGCTGGAGGTGGCCTACGCGCAGATGGCCGCGGATGCCCCTACCGCCCCCGCGGCCAGTACGCTGGAGAGTAGCTGGCAGGAGCTCCTGGCGGACGTAGCCGCGCTGGCGGTGCCGCTGGCGCCGGTGGCGGACGAGCGCGGGGCTGCCGGCCCCGTGCCGGTGGTGGCCGCTGAGTCGCTAGAAGAGCCGGGGCGCGGCGACGAGCAGGGCGCCGAGCCCAGCAGGGAGCGCAGCGAGCCCGGGGAAGAGCCGGGCGGGCTGGAGCAGAGGGCGCAGGAGGCGGCCCCAGAGTGGCCGGCCGCGCCGGTGGCTACGGCGCCGTGGATCGGACCGATCGAGCCCCTGCCGGCCGCAGGCGAGGCCGACAACGACGACGAAGTGCTGGCCCCGTCGGCGCTGCGGGCGGCGGTGGCCGGCAAGGAGCGGTTTACGCGCATTGAACTGGTCGAACTGGTGGCGTAATAGCGATGGCGATGATCTCTGATCTGTTGGCAGCACGGCAGGCACGGCGGGCGGCACTGGCGAGCCTGGGGGCATCAGGCGCAGGGCCGGATCCGATCAGACCGGCGCCGCCGCCGGAAGACGAGTCCTGGCCCCTGGTGCTGGTCGTCGACGATTCGCCCACCATTCGCAAGATCGTGGAGGTGACGCTGCGTCGCGAGCGGATTCGGGTGCTGGGGGTTGGCGATGGCCTTTCGGCGCTGGCCGCGATCGCGGACCGGCGCCCCCATCTCATCCTGCTGGACATCACCCTGCCGGGGATGGACGGCTACCAGATCTGCCAGGTCATCAAGCAACGGCCGGCGTCGAAGCACATCCCCGTGGTGATGCTCAGCGGCCGCGACGGCATCTTCGACAAGATCCGCGGCCGGCTGGTGGGGTCAACGCAGTACGTGACCAAGCCGTTCGACCCCGTGCAGCTCGTCAAGACCGTATCCAAGCACGTGTCCCAGCACTGAGACCCTGTGACCACTTAAGACCGCTGAGACTGAGTGGAGCATGTAACGATGAGGCGCGCCCGAATCCTGGTTGTAGACGATAGCCCGACGGACCTGACGCTGATCACGGCGCCCCTCCTGGCCCGCGGGTTCGAGGTCATCACGGCCCATGACGGCGAGGAGGCGCTGGCCAAGGCCATCAGCGAGCGTCCGGACGTCATCCTGCTGGACGTGGTGCTGCCCCGCCAGAACGGCTTTCAGGTCTGCCGCACGCTGAAGCGCTCCCCTGAGACGAGCCCGATTCCGGTGATCCTGGTGACAGGCAAGAACCAGCCGTCGGACCGGTTCTGGGGGCTGCGCCAGGGCGCGGACGAGTACGTGACCAAGCCCTTCCAGCCGGAGACCCTGGTCTCTAGCATCCAGCGGTTCATCTAGCCCGCCGCAGGCCCATGGCAGGAGGCCAGGCGGTCAGGACGAGGGAGGACGAGGCAGGCGGTGATAGCCGGGGAGCAAACGGCGGGCGCTGGCACGGGAGCTAGGGAGCTCGCCATCCTGTTCAGGCTGGGCCAGTACACGCTGGCGCTGCCGATGGCGGCGGTGCAGTCGGTGGAGCGCCCGGGACGCTTTACGCCGGTCCCCTTTGCCGCGCCGTGGCTGCGGGGCGTGACGGCGGTGCGGGGGGCCGTGGTGTCGGTGGTCGATCTCGGGCGCTTTGCCGGCGGCGAGCGGGCCGGTGACGTGCCGGGGGCGCGGCTACTGGTGACGCACGCCGCCGGCGTCACTGCGGGGCTGCTGGTGGATGGCGTGCACCAGGTGGTGCCGATGCCGGACGCCCTGGCGCCCGTGCCGCTCCCGATCGGGCCGCTGGCCGGCTGGTGGCGGGGCGCGCTGCGGGCCGGTGGAGAGGTCGTGCCCGTGCTGGACGTGCAGCGATTGTTCGCCTCGCCCCAATTTCATGCCTACCAGGTGACCTGAGCGAAAGAAAGTGGAGTAACAGACCATGAACAAGGTGTTGCGGCTCGCCGGCCATGGCCTGGCGGGGGTACGGCAGGTGATCGACCTGCGCCGCGGCCAGCTGGCGCCGCGGCTGATCGTGCTCTCCCTGATTGCGGCGGTCATGCCGCTGGCTGCGGCTGTGCTGATCGGTGGTCAGGGCGCCACACGCGTGCTCCAGGAGCAGGCCGAGACGAACCTCCAGAGCTACGCGGCGTCCATCGCCGGGCAGCTGGAGGCGGCGCTGGCCGACCGGCTGAAGGACGCCAAGGTGCTCGCCGCCGACCCGGCGGTGGTGCGGTTCCTGACGACGCCGCCGGAGCAGCGCAACGATGCCCTGCGGGACGCGGCGCAGGCGTCGCTGCAGCGCTTCCTCGGCTCCGACCCGGCGTACACGATTGGCTTCCTTTTGTCGGACAAAGGGATCGTGCAGCTGTCGACGGACCCGGCCCTCTTCAACCGGCCGGACCTCTCCTTCCGGGCCTACTTCAAAGAGGCGATGGCCGGGCGGCCGAACGTGTCCGACGTCTCGCTGGGCGTGAATGTGCAAAGCAGCCCGGCGATGTTCTTCACCGCACCGGTGAAGGATGGGAACGGGACCATTGTGGGCACGGCGACGCTGCGCATCAACGCCGAGGCCATCTGGGCGCTCCTGGACGGGGCCAAGCTGAGCCCGCGGTCCGTCGTCACCCTGGTGGACCAGGATGGGGTGGTGATCGGGCCGGGCAAGCCCGAGCTGCTGTGGCACAGTCTCGGCCAGCTGTCGGCCGAGGCGCAAGATACCACCAAGGCGCGCTTCAACTTGGAAAAGGTCGATTCGCTGGGCCTGGCCAGCGTCGATGCGGCGCTGAAGAAGGCCCAGGCGGGGCTGACGGCGGAGTCGCCGCAGGTCGCCGGCCACGTGCGGTTCCACTTTGGCAGGCCGGGACAGGCGGAGCCGATGGTGGGCGGGTACGCCTACCTGGCCAGCCGGCGCTGGGCCGTGCTGATCATGCAGCCGGAAGCGGAGTTCCTGATGCCCGTGCAGCGCGCGGCCGCGGGCTCCCTGCCGGCAGTGGGCTTCGTCGGCTTGCTGGTCGTGGCCTGGGTGGCGGCGGCCGTGACCTACGCCATTCGCAAGCAGTTCCAGCACCCCATCAGGGAGATGCTCGCCGTCATGGACCTGGTGCGCGCCGGTGAGCTGGACGCCCGCGTCCCGCCCGGCGGCCAGGATGAGCTCGGCCGGCTGGGCGCCCGCCTGAACGAGATGCTGGACTCGCTTACCGAGCTGGTCCAGACCCGTGAGGAGCGGGACGCGTTGCAGGCGCGGATCCAGCAGCTGCTGGAGGAGGTGAGCACGGTGGCCGAAGGCGACCTGACCATCCAGGCCCAGGTCACCGCCGACATCACGGGGGCCCTGGCAGACGCCTTCAACTTCATGACCGAAGAGCTGCGCAAGATCGTGGCGAGCATCGACTCCACCACGGGGCAGGTGACGGACAATGCCGGCCAGGTCCTGGCGGCGTCGCAGGAGCTGGCCGCCAAGTCGCGGGCGCAGGCCGCGCGCATCAAGGAGGTCACCGCCGCCGTCGAGCAGATGGCGCGGGCCATCTCCGAGGTATCCGACAACGCGGCCCGTTCCGCCAGCGTGGCCAGCGCCGCGCTGGATACAGCCGGACGAGGCGGCCAGGCGGTGAGCCAGGTGGTGGAGGCGATGGCGCGCATCCGCGCCAACACGCACGAGACGGCGCAGAAGATCAAGCGTCTGGGCGAGACCTCGCAGCGCGTGGGCGAGATCGTGCAGCTCATCGAGGATCTGGCCGACCAGACCAACCTGCTGGCGCTCAACGCGGCCATTCAGGCGGCCAGCGCGGGCGAGCACGGGCGCGGGTTCGCCGTCGTCGCCGACGAGGTGCGCCGGCTGGCCGAGCGCTCGGCCGAAGCGACCAAACAGATCGATAGCCTGATCCACGCCATCCAGACGGACACAGCGGCGGCCGTGGCCGCCATGGAGGAGAGCACGCAGCAGGTGGTCACCGGCTCGCGCCTGGCGGACGAGGCCGGGCGGTCGCTGGAATCGATCCAGTCGGTGGTGGCGGACCTGGCGCGCCTGATCCACGCCATCTCCGAATCCGCCCAGCAGCACGCGCAGACGTCCACCCTGGTGGCCGCCTCCATGACGGAGGTCTCGTCGGTGACGATGCAGACGACCGAGGGGACGCAGCAGACGGCGGAGCGGGTCAGCTACCTGGCGCGACTGGCCGAGCAGCTGCGGGCGTCGGTCGCGGCGTTCAGGCTCCCCGGCTCGGCGTCGGCGGCGGCGTGAGGGAGGGTAGGGATCAGGTGGTGATCAAGTGGTGATCAGGTGGTGATCAGGTGGTGAGCGGGTAGACGGCGTGTGAGGTGGACAGATGGTAGCCGTGGATCTGCCTCCCGAGATTACGGCCAGCTTCGTCGCCGAAGCGCGTGGCTACCTGCCCGCCATCCTGGCAGGCCTGCAGGCAGTGGACGACGCCGAGCGGCTGGAGGAGGCCTATCGCTTCGCCCATACGATCAAGAGCTCGGCGGCCATGATGGGGCACGTGGACCTCTCCCAGGTAGCCGAGCTGCTCGAGGGCGACCTGGAGGCGCTGCTGCTGGGCGAGGCGGCGACGGCGGGCCATCTGGCCCAGCTCACGCGCTCGGTGCAGCGCATCGGCCGCTTACTCGACGCGGTGGCGGGCGAGCCGGTGGACATCGAGGCCGTAGTTGCCGAGGAGGTGGCCGACCGGACGGCGACCGGCGACGGCCTCACGGGTGCCGTGCCCGGGGACACCCCGACCGGCCCAGGAGCCGGCGGCATCCCCATCGGTGCGGTCGGCGACGGCGACGTACGGGCCGGGGCGGCTTCACCGGACGGTGTGGTGGAGCAGGGCCCGGCAGGGATCGCGGTCGCCGCGGAAGACGTGCCGGCCGGGGCGCTACAGGCCGCGGACGTGGCCGGCGGGCTGGCCGCGGACGGCGTCGCTAGGGAAGGCACGCGCCGCGAGGTCGAGCCTGCCTTGCCGGGGGAGCCTGCCGTGGAGCCGGCCGCCGAACAGGGACCCGAGCCGGAACTCGAAGAGGCGCCGGCCGCGTTCAACGGCGTGGCCGTTGCGCCGGAAGCGCTGTCCGGCCGGCTGGCCGGAGATGACGGAAGCGCGCAGCCTGCGCCGGCCGGCGTGAGCGCTGAAGTCGATAGCGAACCGGCAGTCGCGGAGCAAGCGCAACCGGCGGATGGCCGACTATCAGTGCTAACAGCCACGGAAGCGGTACTGGCGGTCGTCGGTGACGAGGGTGAGAGTGAGGATGGCTTGGTCGCCACCGGCAGGGAGGAAGCGGGCGCCACCGAGCCTCGACGGCCGCAAGCCGGCGCTGGCCCCGTCGCAGACACTAGGGATGGAGAAGCCCGACCCGGCGAGGCCGGCCCGGCGGGGAGGCCTGAGGCGGCCGCCCTGCTGGACGAGCTGGCGGAGACGGTCCTGGCGCTCGGCCGGGACCTGGAGGCGTCGAATGAGGCGGATCTGCAGGCGCACCGCGCGGCGATCGCCGCCTGGCTGGCCAGGTTCGACGGCGTCGCGGGACTGGGTGTCGCGGGCGCGCTGGAAGGAGATGGGCAGAGCAGCGCCGGACGCCAGCCGTCACGGCCCGATGGTGGAGCCGCCGTGACCAGGGAAGTCGCGCGAGAGGACGGCCAGGCGCCGGCGTCGGCGGGCGTTGTGGCCGGCGCTCTCGTGGACACCTCGCCCGCAAGGCGCGAGCCAGACGCTGTGGACCTCGACCCCGCGCCGGACAGCGAGGAGGCGCTCCGGCGGGCGATCGAGGCGGAGCTGCGCTTCCAGATCGAGGAGGAGGTTCGCGCGCAGCTGAGCGCGGCCGGTGAGCGGGAAGAAGAGCCGGCGCTCAGCCGTGGGTTCGCCGCGCGCATTCGCTCCCTGGGGCCGGCTCATAGCGCACTGCCGGCGCCGGCGCCTGGCGCCCCCCCGCAGGCGGACGCCGGAGTCGCCGGCCTGGCGGTAGAGGTGGATCCGGAGACGCGCGAGGTCTTTGCCCTCGAGGCGGCCGAGCATCTCGAACGGATCGATGCGGACGTGGCCGGCCTGGCGAGCGAGCCCGGGAGCCCGGCGCGCCTGCGCTCCCTGAGGCGGTCCGTGCACACGCTGAAGGGCGCAGCGGCGATGATGGGCTTCGAACCGGTAGCGGCGCTGGCCCACTCGCTGGAGGACCGGCTGGATGTGGCCGCCAGCGGGGAGGCGGCCCTGTCGCCGGAGGCGTATGCCGAGGTGCTGCGCGATCTGGACCGGCTGGAGGAGATCATCAAGCGCTGCGTCTCCGGCGCGGCGGCGCCGGCGGAGACCAGCGCGCCGGCAGGCGAGGCTGGCCAGGATGGCGCAAGCGCCGCGGGCGTGGCTGATCGAGCGCCGGCCAGCGAGGACGGGCGGCACCTGCCGGCCGAGGCGCAGGCTGAAGGCGCGACGGGTCCGGTGGCTGCCGCCGGCGAGGCGAGGTCTCCAGATGCCGCTCCGGCCGGTCCGATCACCGTACCGGTGCGCCTGGAGCTGATGGACGAGTGGCTGCGCCTGGCCGGCGAGACCTCGGTCTCGGTCGCCGCCTGGCCGGCTCTCCTGGCGGCGGCCAGCGGCGCGGTCGTGGACCTGCGCAGCGCCGTGGCGCGAGTTCGCTCACTGACTGGGGCCATCGAATCGGCGCGGCGCGAGGTGGGCGTGCGGGGTCCTTCCAGCGGTCTTGCTGCCGGCTGGGCCGCGCGCGACCTCTCTGGCGCGCTGGCCGACGCCGCGGGGTTCGACCCGCTGGAGCTCGACCGGTACACGCCGGCCGACTACCTGCTGCACGAGCTGGCGGAGATCGCGGCGGAGGCGCTGACGGCGGAGCGTGAGCTGGAAGCGGTCCTGGAGAGCGCGGCCGACCTGGTGACGGTGCAGCGCCACCGCGCGGCGGAGATGCAGGAGCGGTTGCTGGCGGCGCGGCTCGTCCCTCTCTCCGAGCTGGACGGCAGGCTGCAACGGGCGGTGCGGGGCGTGGCGGTGCGCCGGCAGAAGGAAGTGCGCTTCAGCTTCGACGGCGGGGATGCGGTGGTCGACCGCGCCATGCTGGATCCCATTGCCGACGCCCTGCTGCACCTGGTCCGAAACGCCGCCGACCACGGGATCGAGGCGCCCGAGCAGAGGGAGCGGGCCGGCAAGCCGCGGGCGGGGCAGGTCTTCGTCGTGGCGCGCCGCGATCAGGGTGAGGTCCTGGTGGAGGTGAGCGACGACGGCGCGGGGCTGGATCCGGAGCGCATTGCGGCCGCGGCCCGCGCGGCCGGCATCCAGACCGAAGACCTCTCCCCGCAGGGGCTGATCGACCTCATCTTCCTGCCTGGCCTGTCCACGGCGGGCCAGGTCGATGAGGTGAGCGGGCGCGGCGTGGGGCTGGACGCCGTTCGCGCGGCCATCCAGCGCGTGCGGGGCACGATCGAGGTCGCCACCGTCCCTGGGGAAGGCACGACCTTCTCGCTGCGCTTCCCGATCACGCTGGCGCAGGCGCGAGTGGTGATGGCGGAGGCCGCCGGCCATCCGGTGGCCATTCCCGCCGCCAACGTCCGGCGCGTAGCCCGCCTGAGCGCGGTGGAGACGGAGCGCCTGGGGCAGGAGACCTTTGCCCGCCACGCCGGATGGCCATATCGCCTGGCGGACCTCGCCGCCACGCTGGGCCTTCAGGAGGACGCCCCGCACGGCGACGACCCGCTACTGCTGTTCGTCGAGGCGGCCGGGCAGCGCGCCGCGCTCATCACCGGCGCCGCCGGCGGCCACGAAGAGGTGGTGGTCAAGCCCGTAGGTAGCCACCTGCGGGCGCTGCGGGGCGTGGCCGGGGCCACGCTCCTTCAAGATGGCCGGGTGGCGCTGCTGCTGCACCTGCCCGACCTGATCGGGCTCGAGCATGCCGCGACCATCGCGGCGCGGCGCTACCTGCCGGTGGACAAGGACGGCTTGGCGCCGCCCCGCGCGCCGGCCCAGGCGCGCCCGGCCGTGGGGCGTATCCTGCGGGTGCTGGTGGTCGACGACTCGCCCACCATCCGCAAGCTGCTGGTCCGGACGCTCAAGGACCTGGGCTGGGAGACGCGGGAGGCGAAGGATGGCCTGGAGGCGCTGGAGAACATCCGTGTGGACCGGCCCGACGTGGTCCTGGCGGACATCGAGATGCCGCGGCTGGACGGCTACCGGCTGCTGGAGGCGCTGCGCGCGAACCCAGAGACGGCCGGCCTGCCGGTGGTCATGCTCACCAGCCGCACGGCCGAGCGCCACCGCAAGCGGGCGGCGGAGCTAGGCGCCAGCGGGTACCTGACCAAGCCGTACCGGCCGGCCGACGTCGTCGCCACGCTCCGCGCGATCTGCGACGTTGGCGCTGGCGCGGCGGCCGAGGTGGTGGCCTGATGCCGCCGCGATGCCAGGTGCTGGCGGTCACGGCCGGGGGCCAGCAGTTTGCCATCCCCATTGAGACGGTGGCGGAGGTCACGCGCCGCCGCGCGGGGCCGGCTGAGCAAGGAGTCGTCCGGCTCGCGGAGGCGCTGGGTCTGGCCCACGAGCGACAGGGGGAGGTGCAGCTAGAACTCGCGACCGCTCGCGGGCGCTACACGCTGGCTGTGGAGACGGTGGGGCGCACCGAGTACGCCCGCGCCCTGCCCCTCCCAGACCTGCTCGACCAGGCCGGGCAGCGGCTCCCCTTCTCGTCGGTCGTGCCCCTGGCCGCGGGGCCGGCGCTGCTGCTCGACGTCGAACGGCTGGCCGGCGCTGGCCAGTCCAATGAAGAAGCGTCTCGCACGGCGCGCACACCGGACCGCCGCAAGGGGCAAGCGACGGGCGAGAACGCATCCTCGGTAGGGCCGGCTGGGCCTGGTGCGGTACCGGGCGGCCCGCTGTTGATCTGCACGCCGGGCCCCTACCGGCTGCGCCAGCGAACGCTTGCGCTCGGCTTCCCGCTCACAGGCGTGGCTGCGGTCGGCCACTACGAGGGGGTGGTTCCCGTGCCGCGCTCGGCCGCGCCCGTCGCGGGGGTCGCCATCCACGGGGAGCGAGCAGTGCCGGTGCTCCACGCACCGGACGTGCTGGGCCTGCCCCCGGCTCCGTGGACGCCCCAGTTCCTGGTAGTGGTGGACACGGGGCGCGGACCAGCGGCGCTAGCGGTGGAGCACGCCGCGGGCACGGAGCGCCCGCTGCACTGGGCCCCGGCGTCCGTTCTGGCGCCGTTTCGAGCGCCGGCCATCGTCGGCGCCATCCCGCGCCGAGAACGGTGGACGGCCGTCCTGGATCCGGCGCTCATCACCTGAAATTAGCTGAGCGGTCCGTGGGCGTCTGAGCGCGATTTCCGGCCGGAGCGGAGCCAATGCCTCCGCCACGTGTCTCGCGCCTGAGCCGGCCAGTCGGACGTGGCGCCAAGCCGCCGAATGCACCGCGACAGGCGTCGAAAGGCAGCCGTCCCTAATCCAGTGACGCTTTCGTTTCCTCGGCTCGGAGCAACGTGACAAGTAGTGGCTGAATCGTCGGCGGGAAGCGTTCTGTTCTTACAGCTTGGCCTGATTGTCTGCGCCGGCTTTGTGCTGCGCCTGGTGATGGAGAGCCGTCACGGGGGCGGGCAGACGGCCGCGGCGACGCGCCAGTGGCTGAACCGGATTGTGCTCTGGTTCACGATGCCGGTGCTGGTGTTCCAGACGGTCCATGCGGCGCCGCTGGGGCCCGACCTCATTCAGGCGCCGGCGGCGGCGATCGCCGGCATGGCGGGGACGGCGCTGGTGGCCTGGCTGCTCCTCGCACGGCTCTACGGGCGCACGCCGGAGACCGGTGGGCTGGTGCTGGCCGCCAGCGCGGGGAGCGTCAGCTTTTTCGGCATTCCGCTCTGCCGCGCCCTGTTCGGGCCAGATGAAGCGCGCGTGGCGGTGTACTTCGCTGTCTTGAACGTCCCGCTGGCGCTGCTCGCGGGGGCCATCATCAGCAGCCGCATCGCGCCCGATCAGGCCGAGGCGCGGGACAGGCGTGGGGCGGTACTGGCGATCGCGCGCCAATCGGTACGCCAGTTCTGCACCCTGCCAGCGACCTGGGCGCTGGTCGCCGGCCTGGCGCTCCAGGGATGGATCCTGCCGGGCCCCGTCGATCGTCTGCTGCACGTCATCTCGGCGTCGGTCGCCCCCACGACCATGCTGGCGCTGGGGCTGGGCCTGCGCTTCGAGCGGTCACTGACGCCCTACCGCATGGCTCTGCCGGCGGTGGTGATCAAGCTGGCCATCAGCCCGATCGTGGTCTTCGTGTGCGCCTGGGCCATCGGCCTCTCGGGCCTACCCCTGGCCATCGTGTCCCTGCAGGGCGCCATGCCCACGCAGGTGCTGAGCGTCGTGGTGGCGGAGCGCTACCGCCTGAACGCGCGGCTGGTGGGCCTCACGCTGGCGCTGGACACGGCCATGGCCTTCTTCGTGCTGCCGTGGGTGCTGCGCGTGATCCGCGCTGGCGCGCTCTGACCTGCAATCCTCGCCAGCGGGGCCCTCATCCTCTCCCTCTCCCAAAGGGGAGAGGGAACTAATCGCTGGCCATCAGTGCGCCAGGCCAAGCGTTGCGGCGGCGGTTCGCGCGCGGTCCAGGCTGGGGACATCGCGCTCCCGTGGCAGGCCCTACTCAGGGTAGAGGTCGGTGCTCAGGTACTTGAGGCCGGTGTCTGGGATAACGGTGGCGATGAGCGTCCCCGCGGGGCAGTCACGGGCGAGCTGCAGGGCCGCGGCGACATTCGCGCCGCCGGAGAAGCCGCCGAAGATCCCCTCGCGGGTAGCGAGCGCGCGTGCCGTCTGGATGGCCTCATCATCGGTAACGCTGAGAAAGCCATCGACCAGGTCGGCCTGCCAGAGGGGCGGGATCATGGCGTAGCCGGTCCCCTGGATCTTGTGGCTGGTGCTCGTGACCGCGCCACCGGCAAGAAAGGGCGCCGTCGCCGGCTCCACGGCATAGCAGCGCACCCTGGGCCGGCGCGCCTTCAAGGCCCGCGCTACGCCGACGAAGGTGCCGCCGGTGCCGACGGCGGCCACGAAGGCGTCAACGCGCCCCTCCGTCTGCTCCCAGATCTCGCGGCCGGTGGTCAGCTCGTGCGCCCGCACGCTGTTCAGGTTATGGAACTGGTTGGGGCGGAAGGCGCCCAGCTCACGGACGAGCTCCTGCGTGCGCTGCTCGACGAGCTCCAGGTCTTCCCGAGACACCTGGCCGGGGCGGGGCTCTCCCGCCTGCGGCACCAGCTCCACCTGGGCACCGAGCGCCTCCAGCATGCGTCGGCGCTCCACCGAGTTGCCGGCGGACATGACGGCGATCATGCGGTAGCCCTTGACCGCGCACACGACGGCCAGGCCCGTGCCCATGTTGCCGCTAGTGAGCTCGACCACCGTGCCGCCTGGCTTGAGCTCTCCGGACCGCTCGGCCGCCTCGATCATGGCCAGGGCCACACGGTCTTTGATGCTGGCGCCGGGGCTGTAATACTCCAGCTTGGCGACAATGCGTCCGGGGAGGCCGCGGGCCAGGCGGTCCAGGGCGACCAGGGGCGTAGCGCCGATCGCCTCCAGCACACTGGTCATAACACCGCGTGGGACCACCAGCGAAGACTGTAGCAGGCCGCAGCCAGACGGCTGAAGGCGCCTGCTGTACCTTGCCCAGGCGGTCGCGCCACTACGCCGGTTGTGGAAGACTGTCCCAGGAAATGTCAAAAGCCGCCCACTTGGGCGGCTTTCTTCTCTGGTATCCCCGGAGGGATTCGAACCCCCGACCTTCTGGTTCGTAGCCAGACGCTCTGTCCAGCTGAGCTACGGGGACACGCCACAGCGCCGAGCGCGCGGCCTGCTGCGCTGCGACAAAGTATACCAGGCGGACGCCCCCGTTCCCCACCCCGCCGACGCGGGGACGTGGGGACGCGGAGACACGGGGAGAGCTCTCACCCCCTGGCCCCCTCTCCGACATGGAGAGCGGCGACGAGGGCCATGGGAGAGGATCTGATCCCACGGTGGCCGCACGGCACGGGGAGGAGAGACCTCACCCCCTAGCCCCCTCTCCGAGACCAAGCGGAGGGACGAGGACCATGGTGATGCGGCTGGGCTGTACCGCCCCCTTTCCCGCGTGCGGGCGAGGACGTACGACACCACGGCCGTGCAGTTTGCCCCTGCCCCGTCCTCGCGCGTGCTGGAAAGTGCCCCACACCGTCCACTGCGGCCCCGACGGCATCGCCGCGTCCTCGCGCGTGCTGGAAAGTGGCGAACGGCGGCCACGACTGGGCGTTATCCGGGCCTGTGGACGAGACCGTCCCCCGCGACCCTCGTCCCCCCGCTCCGACACGGAGCGGGGGCTAGGGGGTGAGGTCTGTCCTCCGCGTCTCCATGTCTCCGCCCCGGTGCGGGGGGCCGGGCGGCGGTTGGTCCGGACCGGCTGCGCACGCTTGCGGTGCCCGTGCCCGTTGCGCCGGTGGCGTAGACTTTTCGCGGTGACCTCTGGCAGTGCGAATCCTGGCCGTTGCCGACGTTGAAGATCAGGCGCTTGGCGAGCGCTTTGATCGCGCGCGCTGGGCGAAGAAGGGGGTCGAGCTGATCGTGTCCTGTGGCGATCTCAAGCCGGCCTACCTTGATTACCTGGTGTCTGTCTTCAACGTCCCGTGCTTCTACGTGCGCGGCAACCACGATACGAGCTACAAGGAGCAGGCATCGCTGCTCGGAGGCTGCGTCAACCTGGATGGCCGCGTGGAGACCTATAAGGGGATCCGGTTCTTCGGCCTGGAGGGGAGCGCCTGGTACAGCGGGGGCCCCGCCCAGTACACGGAGCGGGAGATGTGGTGGCGCGCGTTCTGGGCCGGCCTGAGCCTGCGCCAGACCGGCGGTGCAGACGTGTTCGTCGCCCACAGCCCGCCTCGCCTCTGCCCCTTGCCGGAGAGCCGCTGCCTGTGCCTGCATCCCCCGGCGGGAACGCCGCCGAATGCCATGGGCGCGCCGTGCTACGTGGACCCGCAGCGCCGGCTGTGGGACTTCGACGACCCGCCCCATCACGGCTTTGACGTGTTTCGGCGCCTGATCATCAAGCACCAGCCCCAGGTCTTCCTCCACGGGCACACCCACCTCGGGTACGGCAGGCGCCCGCGGGAGCTCATGCTGGGCCGCACCCGCCTGATCGACGCCTACGGCTACGTGCTGGTGGACGTTGAACGGACTGGTGGACGTTGAACGGAGTAGATGACGACCCGCAAGCGCCTTCTCGTTCCCCTGGACCTGCTGCCGGCCGGCGAAGCCAAGCTCCCCGTCGCGATTGAGCAGGCGCGGGCGCTCGACGCCGAACTGATCCTGCTGCACGTGCTGCCGGAGCGGGCGGCTGGCGACGGCGGCAGCGTCTCCCCTGAAGAGTCGCAGGCTCGGGCCTACCTCGACGCCATCAGCCTGCACATCCGTAGCGAGGGGATCGCCGCGCGGCCGCTGGTGCGCTTCGGGCCGGTGGCGGCCACCGTGGTTGAGGTGGCCCGCGAGCTACAAGCCGACCTGATCATCATCGGCAGCAACCTGCGGGGCGGCCTGACCCGTTTGTTTCCCGGCGCGATCGCCGACGAGATCGTGCACAACGCGCCATGCCCCGTGCTGCTGGTCCGCCCGGCGCTGGAGACGGCCCCGGCCCCTACCGCGGTCCGCAGCTTTGCCGACGACGCGGCGCGCGCCGGCCCGCTGGCGCCGCGCAGCCTGGGGGCACGCACGGTGGAAGTGGCGCGGATCGTGGGCAGTGTCGGGCGCGCGCACGAGCTGGGGCCAGACTTTCGTCCCCTGAAGCGCCGGCCAGAAGATGACGCGCGCTTTCGGCGCCTGCTGGAGGCGATGCAAGGGGCATCAGCGGTGCCGCCCGTGGAGCTATACAAGCTGGGCTACGGCTATTACGTGCTGGACGGACATCACCGCGTGGCCGTCGCCAAGCACCTGCGCCAGCTCTGGATCGACGCCATCGTGACCGAGTACCTGCCGCTGACCAATCCGGAGGCGCAGCACATCTTTACCGAACGTGTGCGGTTCGAGCGGGCGACGGGGCTGACGCGCATCGGGGCCGCGCGTCCGGGTAACTATGCGCGCCTGGAGGAGCTAATCCACGAGTTTGCTGAAGAGCACCAGATCAACGACCTCCGTGAGGCGGCGCGGCGCTGGTATGCGGAGGTCTTCCGCCCCCTCCAGGTGAAGATCCGCGCCCGCCGGCTGAACGAGCACTTCCCCGGGGAGCGGACGGCAGACGTGGTGCTGCGCATCGCCGACCACCGGCGAATGGAGTCGCAGCGCCTTGGGCGGCCCCTGACCTGGGATGAGGCGCTAGACTGCTTCCGGCCGGAGTAGCCGGCAGCGATCAGTCTGGTTTCCTGTGAAAAATGGCTTGCCTCTTCATACCCCGCCGGTGCTTCGGACGAGCAGAACGGAGTATTCATGGCCGGCGAGGAGGTTCCCTCTGCCAACGGGAGAGAAGGGGCCCGCGTCGCGGGCGGCGGTGAGGGCTGCGCCTACTGACGCCTATTGAAGATCCGGCCGTGCCCCGTTGGGGCACCAGGGGCGATTGAAATGACCGGCCACCTCCAGCTGTTTCCACCAGGAATCCAGGCTGGAGGTGGCTGCGGCCGGAGGGGGAGCCCGGCAGGCGTCCAGAAGGCCGGCTATGGCCAGAGGGGGAGGCCCAGCAGGCCGGCGGTCTCCGGCTGGCCGGTCATGAGGTTCGCGTTCTGGATGGCCTGGCCGGCCGCGCCTTTCCCTAGATTGTCTGTGGCGCCGACGGCGATGACGGTGGCGGTCTCCTCGTTGACGGCGTAGCTGAGGAAGGCCAGATTGGAGCCGCAGGCCCACTTGCTGTGCACGCTCCGGCCTCCCTCGGCGTCCACGATGCGGATAAAAGGCTCGCTGCGGTAGAACTCGCGAGCCACCGCCAGCACCTGGGCCGTGGTGAGGCTGGCGCGCGCGCGGCCGTAGCAGGTGGCCAGGATCCCGCGCGTCATCGGCACGAGGTGGGGCGTGAAGGTCAGCGAGGCGCGCCGCCCACCGCCGGCCAGGCGGGAGAGCGCCTCCCGCATCTCCGACACGTGGGGATGGGCCAGCAGGCCGTAGGCAAAGACATCCTCGTTCGTCTCGGCGTAACCATAGGCGCTGGCGCCGCCGCGGCCGGCCCCGCTCACGCCGCTCTTGGCGTCGATGATGATCCCTTCCGGCTCGATGAGGCCGTTGGCGACGAGCGGCGCCAGCGCCAGCAGGGCAGTGGCCGGATAGCAGCCCGGATTGGCGACGCGGTCGGCGCCGCGGATCTGCTCGCGCGCCCCGGGTAGCTCGGTCAGGCCATAAACCCACCCGGCGACGAAGCGGTGATCGCCGCCCACGTCCAGGATCTTCACGTGCCGCGGGACGCGGGCCAAAGGCTCGCGCGACTTCCCCGTCGGCAAGGAGGCGAAGAGGAGATCGACGCCCTCCACCTCCTCAGGGATGAAGGGCTGCACGACCAGGTCGCCTGCGGGGTGGCCGACGAGGGCGGGAACCAGGTCACGTAGCGGCTGCCCCGCGGTCGTCTCGCCGCTCACGTAGGCAACCTGAAAGGCGGGATGCCCCAGGCACAGGCGCAGCAACTCGCGCCCGCCGTACCCATTGACGCCGCTGATGCCCACCCGAACCGTCACTGTGGTCCTCCTGCGCTGGACGGAGTATACCGGCGCTCAGATGGCGATCCGGCGCTATACTGCGGGGTGCCGGCGAAGATACAAGGTAGAAGGTAGGGGGAGATCCGATGAAGGCGCTGATGAAGGTGGCCCCCGGGCCAGGAAATCTGGAGCTACGTGACGTCCCTGAGCCGGTGCCCGGCCCCGGCGAGGTGGTGGTGCGGGTCGCCGCCACTGGCATCTGCGGCTCGGACCTGCACATCCAGGACGACGAGTATAAGGTGGCGCCGCCGGTGGTGATCGGCCATGAGACGGCGGGGACGGTGGCGGCCGTCGGGGCGGGCGTCACGGCCTGGAAGCCCGGGGACAGCGTGACCTCCCAGACCACGATCAGCACCTGCGGCCGGTGCGAGCTGTGCCGCTCAGGGCGGACCAACCTCTGCCCCGAGCGGCGCTTTCTCGGGGGCCACGTCCACGGCGGCTTTGCCGAGTACTTCGTCGTCCCTGAACGCAACCTGCTGCGGGTGCCGGAGCACGTCTCGCTGGAGGCGGCCGCCCTCACGGAGCCGCTCGCCTGCTGCGTGCACGGCGTGCTGGAGGTGGCGGAGCCGGCGCCGGACTCAATCGTGGTCGTCTCGGGGCCAGGGCCGATCGGCCTGCTGTGCGCGCAGCTAGCCCGCACGGCCGGCGCCAGCGTGATCATTCTGGGCACGTCGGCCGATACGACGCGGTTCGCGCTGGCGCGGCGGCTCGGGTTTGAGCACCTGGTGGACGTGCAACAGACCGACCCCGTGGTGGCGGTGGAGGCCATCACCGGTGGCAAGGGCGCGGACCTGTGCATCGAAGCCGCCGGCGCCGCCACCTCGCTCGATCAGTGCTTGCGCCTGGCGCCCCGCGGGGGGAGGGTGCTCCAGATTGGCCTGTACGGCAGGCCGGTGCCGGTGGCCGTGGACACGCTGGTGCTCAAGGAACTGCGGCTCCTGGGCAGTTTCTCCAGCACGCCGACGTCCTGGCCCCTGGCCCTGGACCTGCTGGCCGCGGGGAAGGTGCAGACGGAGCCGCTGATCACGAGCAGGCGTCCCCTGGACGAGTGGGAGGCGGCCTTCCGGGCGGCCCGCCAGAAGGCGGAAGGCAAGATCCTGCTCATCCCCGCTGGGTGACGACACTGTGGCGCCGCGGCCGGCACGCACGGTGCCACACCCTCCATTCAAGAGAACTCGCGAAGGAACGCGCCCTGCTAGCCTGGATGATCCATGGCCAGCGAGAAGTCCCCTCTGCCTCTGGAAGAGCGGGGGCCCGCCCAGCGGGCGGCGGTGAGGGCTCCGCTCGTGAAGGATCCAAGCTAGGGCCAAGGGAGCCGATCTCCATAAGGGGCGCCCTCACCCTGGCTCTCTCCCAAACGGAGAGGAAACGGATCGCTGGCAATGCAGGAGCCGAGCTACCCCACCTGTTCGAAGTAGCGGGCTACCTCGTCGCGGTCGAAGAGGGGCCACGGCCGGCGCTGGCCGCGAGCGTCGATCAACGTCAGACCCGCTTCAGGGGCGGCGAGCGCGCCGATCCGCCGCGCGGGGATGCCCGCGCCGGCCAGCGCCGCCAGGGCGGTGCCAGCGGCGGATGGGGCAACGGCGGCCAGGAGGGCGCCGGATGCCAGCAGGCCCAGCGGGTCCAGGCCGAGGGCATCGCAGATGGCCCGCGTCTCAGGGAGCACGGGAATGGCGGCCCATTGGACGACGGCGCCGGCGTGCGACGCTTCGGCTAGCTCCCAGACGCCGGCCGCCAGGCCGCCTTCCGTCGGGTCGTGCAGGCTGTGAAGCGCGTCGGGGGCGAGGGCGTTCCGCAGCACGCGGGCGGCCGGCACGACGCTGATCCCCGGCTGGAAGAGGAAGCCGCGCGCCCGCTCGATCACGTCGTGTGGCACGCCCCGCTCCCGTAGGGCGGGGGCTGCCTCGCGGGCGAGGACGGCCGTTCCCTCAATGGCGATGCCTTGGGTCAGCAGGAGGGCGTCGCCGGGCTGCCCACCCCCGGTGCGGACGATCCGCTCGCGCTCCACCTCCCCCAGCATGCAGCCGACGACGATCGGCTGCTGCAGGCCGCCCGTAACTTCGGTGTGGCCGCCGACCAGGGTCACGCCGAGGCCGTCGCAGGCGTCGATGAGCTGGTCGAAGAGGCGTGAGACGTCCGCCTCGTCCCAGCTAGACGGCAGCAGGGCCGAGGCCAGGAACCAGCGGGGCGTCGCGCCGGTGCAGGCGACGTCGTTGGCGTTGACGTGGACGGCGTACCAGCCGATGAGGTCCGTGGCGAAGGTGATCGGATCGGTCTTGGCGACGAGCACGCGGTCGCCGGCCGGCCCGCTCCCCACGGCAGGCTGGAGGAAGTCGATCGCGGCGGCGTCCTCGCCGATGCCGCTGCCAAGCAGCACCCGCGGGTCACGGCAGGGAATGCGGCTAAGCAGGCTGCTGAGCAGCGCCGGGGGAAGCTTGCCGGTGCGCACGACGTTAGTTTGGGGCCTGAGGCGTCGGGACGCAAGGCGCGCCAGCGTGGCACGCCCGAGGTGCGCATCGCACCGCCGCACATCGCGCAGCGGCGCCGTTCAGCACAGGGGGCGACGGGCCGACGCGCCCAGGGTGCGCGCCGGCCGAGGCGAGGCGGCTCCCGTCTCTGGTTTACTTGAGTGGCTCGACGGTGCCGCGCCCGATGGCGTGGTAGTCAAAACCGGCCAGGCGGGCGGCCGCGGGCTCGTAGATGTTCCGCCCGTCGATCAGCACGGGGCGCTCGCCACGCATCTGCCGGCGCAGGCGCCCGAGGTCAAGCTGCTTGAACTCGTTCCAGTCGGTCACCACCACGGCGGCGTCGGCGCCGGCCACGGCGTCGTAGGCGTCGGTGCCGAACGTCACGTCGGGGAGCAGGCGCCGCGCCCCCGGCATGGCCACGGGGTCGTAGGCCCGCACCGCCGCCCCATCGGCCTGGAGCAGGTGCGCGATCTCCAGGGCGGGCGCCTCCCGCAGGTCATCGGTGTTGGGCTTGAAGGCCAGCCCGAGCAGGGTCACCACCCGCCCCTCCAGGCTCCCGCCGCGGGTGAGCGACTCACGCAGGCGCTGGATCACCTTCAGGCGCTGGTCCTTGTTGATCTCGATCACCGTGCGCAAGAGCTGGGGATGGCAGCCGCTGACCGCGGCCATGTGGGCCAGAGCGCGCACGTCCTTGGGGAAGCAGGAGCCGCCCCAGCCCAGGCCGGCGTCCAGGAAGGCGCGGCCGATGCGAAAGTCCTTGCCCATACCTTCCGCCACCATCCGCACGTCGGCGCCGAGCGCCTCGCAGATGCTGGCCACCTCGTTGATGAAGCTGATCTTGGTGGCCAGGAAGGCGTTGCTGGCGTACTTGATCATCTCCGCAGTGCGCGGGTCGGTGATCAGGATGGGGCATTTGAGGGGCCGATAGAGGGCCGCTACGGCCTCGGCGGCTTCACGCGTGGTGGCGCCCAGCACCACGCGGTCGGGCTGCATGAAGTCGGCCACGGCTGAGCCTTCACGCAGGAACTCGGGATTGCTGACGACGGCGAACCGGAGCCCGCGACGCTCGGGCGGCAGGTGCCGTTCGACGATGTGATCGACACGGTCGGCGGTGCCGATGGGCACCGTGCTCTTGTTGACGATGATCGCCCCGTCCTTCAGATACGGGGCCAGGGCCGCTGCCGCCGCCCGCACCTGGGAGAGGTCCGCCTCCCCCTCCGCTCCGGCGGGGGTATTGACCGCGATGAAACAGAAGTCGGCGCCCGGCACGGCCTCGGCGTAGCTGGTGGTGAAGGAGAGGCGGCCGGCGGCCACGTTACGCACGACCAGCTCTTCCAGCCCGGGCTCATAGATGGGCAGCTCGCCGCGGCGCAGGCGGGCGATCTTCTGCTCGTCGATGTCCAGACAGATCACGCGATTGCCCAGGTCGGCGAAACAGGTCCCAGTGACCAGCCCGACGTACCCCGTACCAACGACGCATAGCTGCTTCATGTCAGTGTCCTTACGATCATCGTGCGCTCAATGGTGCAATCGGCTCGGCGTGCGGAGAAACGGATCCAGCCGAGGCCGGATCCGCGCATCGCCATGGAGTGTAACGGCGACGGTGCCGGACAGGAGCACCCGCATGCCATCTGTGGGAGGAAACGAGCACATGATGGACCAGGCGCAGCAGATGGGCGTGAGGCACACGGCCCCCATGCCATTTGGGGGAGGAAACGGGTACATTGTGAACGGCGATGCCTGAGCTTCCAGAGGTGGAAGGGATCCGGCGGCGGCTTGGCCCCGTGCTGATGGGGCGTCGCATCGACCACCTGGAGGTGCGGGATCCCAAGCTGTGGCAGCCGGAGCCCGGCCTCTCCGCCGCCGACGTGGCCGGCAAGCGAATCCGTGCCCTGGACCGGTACGCCAAGCTCTTGATCGTTGGGCTGGACGCCGGTCTGGCCCTGGCGCTGCACCTGAAGATCGCCGGCCAGGTGGTGTATCAGTCGGCGAGCGGCGAACGGCTGGTCGGCGGGCATCCTTACCCGTCTCCTGGCGTGACCCTCCCCGAGAGCTCAACGCGCTTCGTCCTGGCGCTCGACGATGGCGCGCACGTCTTTGTGAACGACCAGCGCCGCTTCTCCTGGCTGCGTCTCATGCCGGCGGAGCGAGTGGCGGCCTTCATCGCCGCCCACCGGTTTGGGCCCGATCCGCTGGACCCCGCCTTCACCGCAGACGTGCTGGCGGAGCGGCTGCGTGCACGGCGAGGCCGGCCGATCAAGGCCGCGCTGATGGACCAGACCTGCGTCGCTGGTCTCGGCAACATCTATGCCGACGAAGCCCTGCACGCGGCGCGCCTTCACCCGCTGGTGCGGGCCGGCGACCTCACGCCGGAGCAGGTACGGCGCCTGCACGGCGCCATTCGGGAGGTGCTGGACGTCGCTGTGCCGGTGGGCGGCGCGGTCGTGAAGATCAATCGAGCGGTGCCGGAGCCGGGGCGCGACTTCCTGCGGGTGCACGGCCGGGCAGGTGAGCCGTGCCCGGACTGCGCGGCCACCGGCAACGGCGAGACCGCGCCGCGCATCGTGCGGGCGGTGCTAATGGGGCGGGGCACGTACTACTGTCCCGTCTGCCAGCCTGCCCCGCGCGGCGCTGCCGTGGCTGACACCGCGAGCCGTAGGGGTTCTGAAGGCGGGGTAGAAGACTAACCTGAATTTCGTAATAAGTAGAGCCCTCACCCTCACCTTCTCCCACAGAGAGACGGGGCTCACCCTGGCCCTCTCTTTGAGAGAGAAGTGATCGCCGGCCAGCGGTCATTCAGGCTCGCTGCCGTGCCGGGGCTCGTCCACGCGGTCGACGTCGACCACCAGTGCCCCCAGCCCCGCGCCGGCATTGAATAGGGCCCCTGCGATCAGCCCTGCCGCCGCGCCAAACAGGAGGCCGAGCAGGACGAAGGCGGCGGTGGTAGCGATGAGCGTGGCCGGCTGGTCCCAGGCGCGGAGCAGGGCCAGGAGGGGCCCAAGCTGCAGCAGCTCGACGAAGTTGATGGCCGGCGAGACGGCGCTGGCAACCGGCAGGGGCAGGCGTACGCTCTGCCAGGACTCGAGCTTGGCTCGAGCGGCGCGCAGGGCCCAGCCAAGCAGGAGACCCGCCGTGGCGCCGGCCGGGAGCGCCATCAGAGCGCCGAGCGCCGCGGTATACCGCACCAGCGGCCAGAGCGCGATCCGGCGCACGCGATAGGGCATGGCTGATGCCGTTTCATGATGCCGTTTCAGGCGACCGGTTCGGGAATACGAGCCCGCGTACCAGGGAAGGCGCTGCCAGACCACTGGTCTGATGCGCACCAAATCGCGCCGCCGGCTAGAGCGTCTCCGCCAGGACGAAATGGAACGGCAGCTCATCCGGGTGGATGCGCCACTCCTCAGTGTCCTCGCCGCCGGTCCAGTGCCGGTCCGGCAGGTACTGGAGCACGACCAGCGCGCCAGACTCGTTGGCATAGCCGTGGGCGACGCCGGCGGGGATGTACAGCCCGGTCTCGGGGCTGAGCACGACCTTGGCCCGCAGCCCGAAGGTGGGCGAGTGCTCCCGACAATCGACCAGGCCGGCGTTGAGCTGGCCGTAGGACACTGTCCACAACTCGTTCTGGCCAGGGTGCACGTGCCAGAAGCGGCGCGTGCCCGGGGAGATGACCGAGACGTTGATCTGCGCCGGACGCAGCTGGATGCCCCGCTCCAGCAGGGCCGGCAGCTGCGCCACGCCGTCGCTCAGTCGGGTCACCTCCTTGAAGCTGCCGCCCCAGTCGTCCGGCCGCACGCGCTGTGGCACGATCACCACGCCGTCCGGCAGCGGCGCCGGTTCGTATGTCTGTCGCAGCAAGGGGTTCCCCGCCGGGCTGCGCAGCCCCCGCGCGGATTGTCCGATGACCTCCAAGCCCATGGGATGTGTGCTCCCTAAACGATCCTGGATCGGCGCGCCCCGCGGGCCGGTTGGGTGCCCGCGCGGCGCCGTCTTCAATGCGCGCCTTACTCTTTACGCCTTCTCGCGGCTTTACGGCAGTAGGGCGCCCGGTGCAGCGCGCACCACGCCTTGTTGCGCCATTGCCGCCAGGCCTTCATCCGAATAATCCTTGAACCCCGGCTGCGCCCGCGCCCAGTCAGCGTAGGCCGCGGCGGCCTCTTCGAGCGTGTGGCGGGGCGCCCAGCCCAGCGCGCGCAGGGCGCTGATGTCCGAGACGATGTGGCGAGTATCGCCCACGCGGAAGCGGCCGGGCACCTCAGGCTGGACGGGGAGGTTCAGGGCGCGGCCCACCAGGAACGCATACTCCAGTACCGTGAGCGCCTGGCCGCCTCCCACATTGAACGCGCGGAAGCTGGCGCGGTCGTCCTCCAGCACCAGCAGGTTAGCGCGGGCCACGTCCCAGACGGTGACGTAATCGCGGAGCTGCCGGCCATCTTCGTAGACGATCGGCTGGCGCCCGTGGAGCAGGCGCTGCACGAAGATGCGCAGGGCGCCGGAGTAGGGGTTGGTAAAGCTCTGGCGTGGCCCCTGGGTGATGCTGTAGCGTAGCGCCACCGTCGGGATATCGTACCGCGCGCCCAGGTTCAGGCAGATCAGCTCCTGGGCAAGCTTGCTGATCCCGTACTGGTTGTGGGGGCGGGGCGGATCGTCCTCGCGCGTTGGCTCGGGGCGCATCGTCTCCCCTCCCACAGGGCAGCGCACCTCCCACTCGCGGCGCTCCAGCTGCGCCAGCGGGCGCTGGCCCGGGAACTGGAGCCCGTGCGCCGCGCAGCGGTAGCGCCCCTCACCGTAGACAGCCTGCGACGTGGCGACGACGATCTTCTTGATCCGCCGCGCCAGCGCGGGCTCGGCGACGAGCAGCTCGTAGAGCAAGGCCGTGCCGGCGGCGTTGGTGTGGAAGAAGCGGCTGAAGTGGGGCAGGTAGTCCTGGTGGGCGGCGAGATGGATCACGGCCTGCACGCCGTCGAGCGCGGTCTTCCACGCCGCCGGATCGTCCACCGACCCCGCGATGCGCTCCACCTGGGGCGGAACATAGTCCGGCCAGCGCCGGTCCTGGTGGACGGGAGGCTGCAGGTTGTCCAGGATGCGGACGTCGTACCCACGGGCGAGCAGCAGGTCGACGGTGTGCGAGCCGATGAAGCCGGCCCCGCCGGTGACAAGAACTCTCATGTGCCGGCACGCAGTCTACCGTTTCAGCGTCCGGACGGCGCGGGGCGGGCGCCGGCCGGGTGCAACCAGCTGTCCCTGCTGGGAAAGCCCTCACCCTCGCTCAGGGATCCCGCCAGAGACGGGAGGACCACAGGACGACAAAGGGAGATGGGACTTCTCGCTGGCCGTCAATACTCCAGGTTAGCGGGAAGGACTGGAGGCGCCGGCCGGGCCGCCCGCCGGCGCTGCGGGGCCGATGGCCGGCGGCGCGATCCGGTCCGCCAGCGGGACGGCGCGGCCGGCGCGGACGCGGACCAGCCCCACCTGCCCCCGCAGGATGAGCCGCTGGCCTTCCCAGACCTCGACCTCAGCCTCGACATGCCGCCGGCCAATGGCGGCGATGCGCGCGGTGGCGCGCAGCGGGCGCCGGTTGGACGTGGGCGCTTCCATGGAGAAGCGGCAGTAGCGCAGCGTCGTCACCTCCAGGGCATAGCCGCCGGCCGCTTCGATGGCCGCGTCGATGGCCAGGCCCAGCGGCACCGTGGTCATGGGATGGATGCCACGCCCAAGGGGAAAGGAGGCGCCGCCGAATGGACGCATGAGCAGCTGCAGGAGCTCGGGGCCTTCGTCCAGCGTCGCCTCGTCCCCCAGACTAATGGCGTCTGGCCGCCGGCGGCGCAAGGCCACCGTTCGCGGCGCGCGCACGTCACTCATCGGGGCTTGCCATCCAGGGCAGGATACCCGGTCAGGGCCCCGCGGCGCGCCTCCGCGCCTCAGGAGCGAGCTGCTGCCAGCGGCCGTCACCCCGCTGGTCAGCGGCCTGCCCCCGTGCCGGAGGGTTGAGCTGATCCGCGCCCAGCGGGAGCGGCTGGAGTAACGGCCTACCTCCACGCCGGGGGCCGAGCAACGTGGCCGGCAGTCGTGCGTTCAGACTCCGGAACACCTTGGGGAGATGATGAGTACCGCCAGCCACGGGGCGTCGTGCGCCGCGGCGCTCCCGCTGCCAGCTTCCGCCGGCCTGAGCGCGCGCGCCGGCCCGCACGGGCATAGCCTCAGCGCGGCGCCGCCGGCGCGTCCCGCAACGGGTCTGGACACGGCGGCCGGCGCGGCGGTCGACGAACTGGAGAGGCTGTGGGGCGCCGTCCTGGCCGAGGCGCGCCGGGATCCGAGCGTCTCGCCCGCCAGCTTCTCGACGTGGCTGCAGGGCACGCGCCTGCTGGCCATCACCGATGGGGTGTGCATCGTTGGCGTGCCGCACGCCTTCGCCCAGATGCGGCTGGAGCGGAGCCTTCGCCCCGCCATTGAGGGCGCTCTGCGGCGCTGTACGGGGCAGGCGCCGGTCGCCGTCCGCTTCGTGGTGGCGCGGACCGGCGGCGGGCCCGGCGCGTCCCTGTTCCGGCGTGCAGGGCGCCGAGCCGCGCCGCTCACACGGGACGAGGCAGAGGCACCGCCGGACCATGCGCCGGAGCCAGCATTGGAGCCGCGCTACACCTTTGACCGGCTGGTGACCGGCCCCAGCAACCAACTAGCTGTGGCCGCGGCGCGGGCGGTGGCGGCGCAGCCCGGCTTCGCCTACAACCCGCTCGTCATCTGCGGGGCGTCGGGGCTGGGCAAGACGCACCTGCTCCACGCCATCGGGCACGAGGCGCGGCGCCGCCGCCCAGAGGCGCGCATCGTCCTGGCTACGGGGGCGCGGTTTGGAGAGGAGCTGGCGGCGCACCTGCGGGCGGGGACGTTGGGGGCCTTTCGCGCCCGCTACTACTCGGCGGACGTGCTCCTGCTGGACGACCTGCAGTCGCTGCCGGCCGTGCCGCCGGGCGCTGCCGAGGCCGCGCCACCGGTGCGTGAGGCCGACGCGCAGCGCGAGCTGGTGCAGCTGGTGGCGGCGCTTTGCCAGGCGGGGCGGCAGGTGGTGGTGACGGCCAATCGGCCACCGGCCGCGCTGGCCACGCTCAGCGCGGCGTTGCGCGCGCGGCTGCAGCTAGGCCTGGTGACGGAGCTGACCGAGCCGGGGGGCGACGAGCGCCTGGCCATCCTGCGCCGCTGGGCGGCGGACCTGACGCCGCCTCCGCCCCTGCCGGTGCTGGAACTGATCGCGCAGCGGGTGCGGGGCAACGTGCCGGCGGTGCTGGGCGCATTGCAGCGGGTGCTAGCGGCAGCGGCGCTGGCGCGACTACCCCTGACGCCGGAGCACGCCGCAGCGGCCCTGGCGCCGGTGCTGGGGCGCGCGTCGATGCGCCGCCCGCGCGTCAGTCCGGAGCAGGTGCTGGCGGCGGTCTCGCGATACTACGGGATCGGGGTGGAGGTGCTGCGCAGCCGGCGCCGCCATCGGGCCACGGTGGAGGCGCGGCAGGTGGCCATGTACCTGCTGCGAGAGGAGACGAACGTCAGCCTGAGCGAGGCCGGCGGCTATCTGGGCGGGCGCGACCACAGTACCGTGCTGCACGGCTACGCGCGGATCGCCGCCCGGCTCCAGCAGGACGCGCGTCTGCGGGAAGAGCTTGAGCAGCTGCGGCGGGGGCTGCGGGGAGACGGGGAGTGGGCTGCCGGCGGCGAATGGTCTGCGGCGGCCGCACACTAGACTCATGGTAAGGGTAGGGCCGCCCGCTGGTTTCAGGTGGGCCCCATGCAACGGGTGGTCACCACCCAGTCACGACTCAGGCGTCAGGCAACTCGGAGAAAAGGGTAGGATCAGGTGAGCACTATCGAGCGCGAAGTGGCGAGCCCGGCCGAGCAGGCGGGCAGGGCCTCGGCGGCCAGATCAGGCGAAAGGATAGGCAGCGCCATGCGGATCAACTGCGCACAGGATCATTTGAGCCGCGGCCTGGCGATCGTCAGCCGGGCGGTGGGCGGCCGCACCACCCTGCCCGTGCTGAACAACGTGCTGCTGGCGAGCGACGGCGAGCGGCTAAAGCTCTCAGCCACCAATCTGGAGATCGGCATCACCACCTGGGTGGCCGCGCGGGTCGAGGGCGAAGGCCAGATCACCGTCCCTGCCCGCCTGCTGACCGACTTCGTCAACTCGCTGCCGGCGGGCCAGCCGGTGGCGCTGGAGTCCAACAGCCGCAGCTACAGCCTGCACCTGGAGTGCGCGCGCTATCGCGCCAACATCAAGGGGATCGATCCCGAGGAGTTCCCGCCCATCCCGTCGGCCGACGACCGACCGGCGATCAAGCTGCGCGCCGGTCTGCTCAAGGAGATCATCACCCAGGTGGCGTTCAGCGCGGCGCGGGACGAGTCGCGCCCCGTGCTGACGGGGGTGAACCTGCGGGTGGAAGACGCCAAGCTGACGCTCTCCGCGGCGGACGGCTTCCGCCTCTCCAGGCGGGAGGCAGAGCTGGAGACCAGCCTCCCCGAGAGGCTGGACATCATCATTCCGGCGCGCTCGCTGCAGGAGCTGGCGCGCCTGCTGGGAGATGGCGACGACGAGGTGGAGCTGTCGGTCACCCCGAGCCGCTCCCAGGTGCTGTTCCGCGTGCGCTCGGAGCAGGGCGACGTGAACCTGGTCAGCCGTCTGCTGGAAGGCCAGTTCCCCGACCTGGAGCGGGTGATCCCGAAGTCGTGGACGACGAAGGTGACCGCCAAGCGCAGTGAGTTTGTGCAGGCCACGCGGATCGCTGCCCTCTTTGCCCGCGACGCCGCCAACGTCGTCCGCCTGGAGATCACGCCCGGGGCCGAGGGCGGGCTGGCGCCCGGCAAGGTGGCCATCTCCGCGGCGGCCGCGGAGGTCGGCGACAACCGCGGGGAGCTGGACGCGGCGGTGGAGGGCGACGAGACCTACATCTCCTTCAGCTCCGAGTTCCTCTCGGACGTGCTGGGCGTCCTCTCCACCGATGAGATCGTGCTCGAGATCACGGGGCCGCTCTCGCCGGCCATCGTGCGGGGCCTGGGTCTGGCGGAGTACACGCACGTGATCATGCCGATGCACACCGTCCGCGAACCAGGCGAAAGGTGAAGTTCAAGGTTCAAAGTGGGAAGGGGGAGGAGGAAGGGAGTGAGGTTTGGGGAGGCGGGTGAGGGCGGGGAAGAGGGAGCAGTGGGGAACCAAAGGGGTGGTGACGCCGTGCCGGCGACGCGGCGCGGGCAAAGGGAACGAAAGCGAATAGCAACGGGGGACGAGAGGAGCGACGGTGAAGATCAGTGGCGTGACCGTCTACCACCTGCCGGGCGCCCGCTATCCGTGGGTGTTCCTGCGCATCGAGACCGATACGGGCCTGTACGGGATCGGGCAGGTCTCTAGCGGGCCGAACAGCGCGGCGGTGGCGGCCGCCGCCAGCCGGCTGGGGCCGCTCCTGATTGGCGAGGACCCCAGCCGGATCGAGTACCTGTGGTTCAAGCTCTACGCCAGCTTCAACTCGCTCGGCTCGCTGGGCTTCGTGTCGGCCCTGATCAGCGGAGTGGACATCGCCTTGTGGGACCTGCGGGGCAAGGCTCTGGGGCTGCCGATCTACGAGCTGCTGGGCGGGCGGTTTCGGGACCGGCTACTCCTGTACAGCAACGGCTGGTTCAGCGGGTGCCGCACTCCCGAGGACTTCGGTCGGGCGGCAAAGCGAACGGTGGACGAAGGGCACACGGCCCTGAAGCTGGACCCGTTCCGACACAACCGCGAGCAGTTTCGCAAGTGGGGGGCCGGCTATGATCCGGCCGATGAGTTGGAGGCGGCGCAGATTGTGGAGGCCATCCGTGACAGCGTTGGCCCCGGCGTGGAGATCCTGATCGACGCGCATGGGCGCTGGGACGTGCCGACGGCCGTCCGGCTGGCCAACCGCCTGGCACCGTACCGGATCGGCTGGTTCGAGGAGCCGGTGCCGCCGGAAAACTGGGACGCGCTCAAGCAGTTCCGCCAGCGCGCGCCGGTCCCGGTGTGCGTGGGAGAACGCCTCTACACCCGCTGGCAGTTTCGACCGGTGCTGGAGCAGCAGCTAGCGGAGTACATCATGCCGGACGTGATCCGCACCGGCGGGATCAGTGAGCTGCGGAAGATTGCGGCCATGGCGGAGGCCTTCTTTGTGCCGGTGAGCCCCCATGACGCTACGGGGCCGATCACGCTGATCGCCGGCGCCCAGACGATGCTGGCCACGCCCAACTTCTACCGGCTAGAGATCGCCTACTCCGAACTGGCGCTCTACAACCGCGCCATGACCCCGCCCTTTGATGTGCGCGGCGGATACTTCTACGTCTCCGACCGGCCGGGCCTGGGGCACGATCTCAGCGAGGAATACCGCCAGCAGGCGATCCCCGACTGAACGGCTGTCGGCCCTGGGCTGGAAGAGATGCCAGTTGGTGATCTGGAACCTGCCCTGCTGCAACCGCTCGAGCAGGCCGGGTAGGACGAGATCAAAGTGCTGGTAGTAGCTCGCGGGAAGCCACGGCGGCAGCACCTGAAGCCGCTCGCGGATGGTCAGGTTGGGGCGCACGAGCAGCACGGCGTCCGAGAAGGGGCGGTCCTGAGGATTGGCCAGCTTGTTAGCACCTGGCAGGTGATGACCATGCCCATAACCACCGTCTTGCCGCTGCGGGTGGCCATCTTGCAGGCGAAGCGCGTCAGGCCGCCGTCTTTCGGTGCCTCGATCCCCTGCTTCTCGGCCAGGGAGGCATCCACCAGCCAGACCAGCGTCTCGGCCGCATCCCGCTGGCAGAAGAAGCGCCTGCGGTCGCGCTCCGGGTCGCTTCAGTGATGGAGCAGTTGGCGGGTGATGGGCGTGACGCCACGATAGCCCTTCTCGCGCCACGCCCTGACCCGCTGGCGGATGGCGTTGACCGTCTCAAGGGGGACGAACTCCTCCTCAGACATGGAGACCTGCGGACCCCTGGTGCGAGGCCGGAGGTAGTAGCCGGCCGGGCGGCGGCCTTCCGCTACCGCGGGCTGGCACTCCCGGTACTCCCAGTGACAGCTCGGCTCGTCAAAGGGGCCGTTCAGAATGGGGTTATCGACAGCGAGCGACATGGCTATGACCTTCAGGATGCGCGACCTGGTGGGCGTCCCTGCTTGAGGTACGCCTCTAGCCGTTCCAGGACCGCTTCGCAGACCCGCTTGGCCTCCTCGACGGCTTGGCTAGCCATCACCCGATCAGCGACCTGCCCCGGATAGCGGAATTCGACACCAAACGGGGTGAGCATCGCCGCCGACAACAGATCGCTCTGGAGGGAAGGATCAGCTTGCGAGCACAGGTCGAGCAGCCTTCGAATGTCGTGGGTCTTCGGAAATGGGATCTGGTTGCGTACCAGGAAGGCCTTGAGGAACTTCTCAGCGGCCTGTTGGGCGTGAAATGCAGCCGTGAAGTAGTCTGTCAGATCGAGCTCCAGCAGGTGTTCGGCTGCGCGAAGATCGCCCTGGGCCTTCCCAAGCCAGTCTTGCACGAAGTCCCAGATCACCTGGTCACGGGTGCGCCTCATACAGCACCTTGCCCCAGTTGTGGGCGGGGAAGGCCAACCCGCCAACTACATCTCTGGTCTCCTCGAACTCGTCCGGGGACATGAACCAGAGCTGCACCGGCACACCAGTGTGCTCGCTGATCTCGCGCGCAACCTCCCACGCCTCGTGGACGGAAGGCGGGTCGGGTACGACGATCAGCAGGTCCACATCGCTCTCGTCATGCGGTTGACCATAGGCGTACGAGCCGAAGAGCATCACCCGCCGGGGCCTGAATCGCTCTACGATCTCCCTCACTGCTCTTTCAATGCCCGTGGGCGTAACTGTTGGATTGCCCTTAGCCATCGCCAAATCCTCCGGCGCCCAGCGGTAGAACGCGCACGACTTCATTCCCCCGGAAATCTATCACCTTCACCGCCACTCGCTGGTGCTCACCCAGCTTGAAGGGAAAGGAGACGGTGCCGCGCATCTGCTCGAAGGCCTTGGGCTCGATCTGGGCCCGCAGGGCGCGCTGGAGGTTCTCCCGGGCGTCAGGGTCGCCCGGGAAGAACGCCTGGCAGAGGTGGAAGGTCATGCCGTCGTAGTCGGTATCCAGGAAGCGGGCGGCCAACTCGTCACCCCCCGCGTGGTGGGTCTCGCCGACGAGCGGGTCGTAGAGGTCCACCCCGCAGAGTTGCACTCGCCACTTGCTGGCGGCCTCGGTGTGCAGCATGCCCAGATTGAGCGGGCGGAGAGGGGGCCAGGGGGTGAGGTCCGCCACGGCGGCTGATCTGGATGTCTTGCACGCACTCTAGCTGCTCGCTCAAATGCTCAGCCCCTGCACGGGTGTGGGCATGACCGAAAGGCGCTTCCAATCGAGGTACGCGACGGGTACTTCCACGTCTTCCACGTCTCCGACCGGCCGGGCCTGGGGCACGATCTCAGCGAG
>DAOTTI010000023.1:0-32694 GCA_034437795.1 Chloroflexota bacterium
CACCTCAAAACGCTCGACGCCGGCTCCTGGTTCGCGCCGGCCTTCGCCGGCGAGCGCATTCCCACCCTGGACGAGGTGCTAGAGGCCTGCGCCGGCCGCGCCCGCGCGTTCGTGGAGCTGAAGGCCGGCGGCGGGGCGGCGCTGGTCGAGGCTGCCCTGGCGGCGCTGGGGCGCACGCCGGCTGAGGCGGCCATCATCTCCTTCGACCCCGAGATCGTGCGCCGGGTGGCCGCGCAGGCGCCCGACGTACCGCTGGGCCTGCTCGTCTCACGCCAGCGGGCCGTTGCCCGGGGTGCCGCCGGCATGGCGGCGGACGCGCGGGCGCTGGGCGCGGGGTTCCTGGCACCGCACTACGCCAGCGCGTCGCGCCACGTCATTGAGGCGGCGCACGAAGCCGGCCTGCCCGTGAGCGTCTGGACAGTCGATGACGTGCCCACGATGCGGGCGCTGGCTGCCGCCGGGGTGGATGCGCTGACCACGAACCGGCCGGACGTGGCGCTGTCCTGCCTGGACGCGTGCTAGAATGCCGGCCGGCCCTCATCCTGCTCTCTGCCCGCGCGCATCGTCGCGCCGGCGGCGGATTCCCCATCCGGCTGGGGAGCGCCTGGCTATTCACGAGGAGAGTGCGATGAGGGGCGCAAGTTCTGCGCGGCGCGGCGCCGGTGCGGGCCGCGGGTCCGCGCTATTCAGGAGAAGAGCGCTATGAGGATTGCACGCGTTGAAGTGCGGGGCGCGCCCGTGTGGGCCATCGTGGAAGGCGAGGTGGTCTACCGGCTGGAGGGCAGCCCATTCGAGGAGCCACGCCAGGGCGAGCGGCTGGGCGACCTGGGATCGCTGAAGCTCCTGGCGCCATGCGAGCCGACCAAGATCGTCTGCATCGGGCTCAACTACCGTGCCCACGCCGCCGAGAGCGGCCAGGAGGTGCCCAAAGAGCCCTTGATGTTCTTCAAGCCGCCGACGTCGGTCATCGGTCCGGGCGAGAACGTCATCTGGGCCCCCGGCTCGGAGCGGATCGACTACGAGGCGGAGCTGGCGGTAGTGTTCAAGAAGCGGGCGAAGCACGTCCCGCCCGGCGCGTACCGCGAGTACGTCCTGGGCTACACCTGCGGCAACGACATCTCGGCGCGCGACTTTCAGCGCGGCGACGGCCAGTGGTCGCGGGCCAAGGGCTCGGACACCTTCTGCCCGCTGGGCCCGTGGATCGAGACGGACGTCGATCCGGGCAACCTGCGCATTACTGGCAAGCTGAACGGCGTGGTGAAGCAGGACAGCAGCACGGCCGACCTGGCCTTTAATGTGGACCGCCTCATCACGCACATGACGAAATACTTCACCATGCTGCCGGGCGACGTGATCCTCACCGGCACGCCGGCGGGGATCGGCCCGATGAACCCCGGCGACGAGTACGAGGTCATCATCGAGGGGATCGGCTCGCTCAAGAACCGGATCGTCAAGTAGGCTCCACGCCACCGCCTGTCCGTTCCTGCCGGCGGCGGGAGTGGCGAGTAGCGAGGAGCGAGGAGCGAGTAGCGACGAGTGAGGTCTCCCGCTCGCCCGCGGGCTGCCACCGGCAGCGGGACGACCCACAGGGAGGGCGAGCTCACCGGCCGTGACAGACTCCAGGCGAGGCCGTGGCGGGAGCAAGGGTGAGCATGGCGAACGCGCGACGAGCCGCGCAGCCGGCGCCACGGTCCGCTACGCGCTGATTGCCGACGACCTGACTGGCGCGCTCGACGCGGGGGCAGGGTTCGTGCGCGCCGGCCTGCGTTCGATCCTGCCGTATTCGGGGCTCCCCGCGGACGCCCCTGAGGCCGACGTGCTGCTGATTGACACGCACACGCGCGACGGCACCGAGGACGCGGCCAGACGCACAGCGCGGCAGGCGGCGGAGCGCCTGCACGCGGCGGGGATCGCGCGGGTGTACAAGAAGATTGACAGCGTGCTCCGCGGGTTCCCGGGCGCGGAGCTCGCCGCAGTGCTGGACGTCTACGGCGGGCGGGCGCTGGTGGCGCCGGCGTTTCCGGCGCAGGGCCGCACGACGGCCGGCGGCGTGCAGCTGGTGCATGGCCGGCCGGCGGGCCCCTATCAAGGTGACGTGCGCGCCGCCCTGGGGCCGGCGGCGGACCGGTGCGACGTCTTCGACGCCCAGACGGATGAGGACCTGGAGCGCATCGCTCGCCTGGGCGCGGCGCGCCCAGAGTATCGGGTCTGGTGCGGCACGGCAGGTCTGGCCAGGCACGTCGCGTCGGCGCTGGCGCTGGTGCCTCGCCCCGGCTCACGGCCCCCCGCGCTCCCGCCCTCCCTGGCCGTGATCGCTATTGCGGGGAGCGTCCACCCCGCGACGCTGGCGCAGATCCGGGCCGCGCTCGATGCCGGCTGGGCGCACGTGCCGCTTGCTGCGTGTGAGCCGGACACGGGGACGAGCGCGGAGACGAGTGAGGGGAGCCTGCGCCAGCGCCTCGGGCAGGCGCTGGCCCACAGCCGGCGCGTGCTGCTCTCGTTCGCGCCGCTTGCCGGCGGGCGGGAGCAAGTGGGCGGGGCCACCGGCAGCGGCTTCGACGTGGCGGCGGCGGCCGGCGCGCTGGGGCGGGCGGCGCGCGCCATCCCATTGGACTCGCGGCCGGCGCTGATCCTGACGGGCGGGGAGACAGCCTGGTGGGTCTGCCGCGCTCTAGGCACCCGCACGATCGAGGTGCTGGCGGAGGCCTTATCCGGCATCCCGGCGGGTGTGCTCACGCTGGCGGAGGGACAGGTCGCCGTCGCCACCAAGTCCGGGGGCTTTGGTGCGCCGGATGCGCTCCTGACGGTAGCGGAGTTTCTGCTGCGGGGCGGCTAGCGGACGCACGTTCAAGGCCCAGAGTTCAAGGTTCAAGGTTCGAAGCTCAAAGTTTGAGGTGCAAGGCGTAGGGGCAGGGAGCTCTGGGGCCGGCCTGGCATTGGGATTGGCACGGGCGGGTCCGGTATCTCCTGCCAGGGTGAGGGCTCCACCTGCTGGTTCCCTCCCCCACAGGGACAGGGTTAGGGTGAGGGCTCGGCCCAAAGTTCCCTCTCCCAACGGGAGAGGGTGAGGGTGAGAGTTCCGCGGGAGAAGGCTCAAGGCTACACGCCGGTGTAGCCGAGCCGGTAGGCGTAGGAGGCGATCCAGGCCATCCCGTTAAAGGCCACCACCAGGCCCATGGCCACCAGCAGCGCGCCACCGGCGATCTCCACGGCGCGGGCGTGGCGGTTCAGGCGCCGGATGGCGTACGTGGCGCCCTCCAGGGCGTAGCCGGTCACGAGGAAGGGCACGCCGAGCCCGAGCGAATAGGCCGCCAGCAGCAGGGTAGCCTGAGGGACGGTGGCCTGCGTCAGGCCCAGGGTCAGGATGGCGCCCAGGATGGGCCCGATACAGGGGGTCCAGCCGGCGGCGAAGATCACCCCGATGGCAAAGGAGGCCAGCAGGCCCAGGCGGGGGCTGGGCCGCGCCTGCAGGCGGGTGTCGCGGTAGAGGGCCGGGATGCGCAGCAGGCCGGCCATGTGCAGGCCCATCACCGCCAGCAGGGCACCGGCGCCCAGGCGAAAGGGCAGGCTCTTGACGACGTCCTGAAAGAGATAGCCGATCAGCCCCACGGAGGCGCCCAGGGCGACGAAGACCACAGTGAAGCCCAGGACAAAGGCGGCGGCGTGGGAGAGGGTGCGCGTGCGCGAGGCGCCATCCTTGTCCAGCGCCCGGCCGGCCAGGTGGCCGACGTAGGCCGGCACCAAGGGCAGGACGCACGGCGAGGCGAAGGACAGGACGCCGGCGCCAAAGGCGACGATGAGCGAGAGCTGTTCCGGGTTCATCGCGCTTCCGGCAAGACGACCCGCAGGGAGTCGAGCATCATCTGGCGGCTCATGACCCGCGGCTGGACGACGCGGATCACCCCGTCCCGATCGATGAAGAAGCTGGCCGGCACGCCGAGCAGCTTGTACTTCATCGCCACCTCCTGCTTCTGGTCCAGCGCCACAGGGAACGTGTACGGGCCAACGGAAGGGTGTCCTTCCTTCAGGTACTCCGGCACGTGCCTGGCGCTCGACACGTCATCGATGCTCACCGCGAGCACGACCAGCCCCTGATCCTTGTTGTCGCGGTACAGGCGCTCCAGCTCAGGCATCTCGTCGCGGCAGGGGGCGCACCATGTGGCCCAGAAGTTGAGGAGCACGACCTGGCCGCGGAACTGTCTCAGGGTGATGGTCTGGCCGGAGGGGTCCTTGAGCGTGAAGGGGGGCGCCTCGTGCCCCGGGAGGGGACCGACGCCCCGCGCGTCGCCGCTGACGCTGATGGCGCCGAGCAGGCCCGGCCCAGCCAGCGGTCGCGTGCCGAGGAACCACGCCAGCGGCGCCAGGATCGCCAGGACGATGGCGCCGGCGACGAGGCGGCGGTGGCCGGCGAGCCACCCGCCCTGTGCGCGGGGACGCGCCTCCGATGCGACTTGAACAGCCTGGTCAGCTTGCATACCACGTGCTAAGGCGTACTCAGGCGCCGCGCGGTCCGGCGCCAAGGATGGCGTCTCACCGAAGTATACGGGCGACGCTCCAGCGAGGATGGCCGGGCGCAACCAGTGTTCCTGGACGGTGGAGCCCTCACCCTAGCCCTGTCCCAGATGAGCCCTCACCCTGGCCTTTTCCCATAGGGAGAGGGAGTTTTGTCCGTCGTTCATTCTCCGACGGGTGACCCCTGGCCCTTCCCCGTAGGGAGAGGGAACTGAATGGCGCAATGTCCGGAACGGCGGGCTATGTCCGGTGGGGCACGCCGGCCGGGTCGAGGGAGCCGAACTCAGCACGCAGGGTGCGGAGGTCGAGGGTAGCGCACCGGTTCAGCATGGCCGCGCCGACCTTGATCACCTTGGTGGCGCCAAGGTAGCCCACGCCTTCCTGGTGGTGGATGTGGCCGCAGATGTGAGCCCGCGGAGCCAGGGCGTACGTCCCGCGTCGGGCGCCTGGCCCTGCCTGCGTCCCCCACTCGGTTTGGCTGGCTGATGTCTGCCGGGCGGCCCCAGCGGTATCCGCGCCGTACCTCAGGCGAGGAGGGGGAACGTGAGTGAGCAAGATCGCGCCGCTCGGATCGAGCGCGGCCTGCTCCCCGTCCGCCAGCTCCAGGTCGTGCGGAGCCATGCCGTCGCCTCCGAAGCCGACGAAGCGGATGCCGAACAGCTCCCGCTCGCGCCGGTGGATCGTGACGCCGCGGCGGCGAAATACCTCTACCGCCGCCGCGGGATCATTGTTGCCATGTACCAGCAGGAGCGGCAGGCCGTGGCGCTCGACGGTGGCGATGAAGGCGTCGGCGTAGGCCTCGTGGCCAGGGATGGTAATGTCGCCGGCTGCGAGCACCAGGGCCAAGTCGCCGGCCCGCGCGGCCAGGAAGCGGTCCAGGCGACGTAGGGCGGTGAGGCTGCTGTGCAGGTCGGCCAGGCAGAGGGCCAGCAGCGGCCGGTCGCCGCCAGGCACTGGCGGGGGCGGGCGTGGACAGCTCAGGTGCGATGTTTCCAGATGGTGCAGCCCCGCGTCAGGCTCAGGTGCGATGCTTCCAGATGATGCGGCCCCGCTTGAGGTCGTACGGCGAGAGCTCCACATCCACACGGTCGCCTAGGCCCACACGGATGTAGTTCTTCCGCATCTTCCCGCCCAGGTGGGCCAGCACCTCATGGCCGCCGTCGAGCTCCACGGTAAAGAAGGCATTGGGCAGGGTGTCCTTCACCACGCCCTGCAGGATGATCTTCTCCTCGCCTTTCGGCTTGCGTTCTCTCTGTTCGACCATCATCACCTCCAGTACGTCCGGCACGTCCAGTACGTCCAATGCGTCCGGTGCCTTCCGGCCCACCCGATGCCTCGGGAATGTCCCGTGCGGTTGGGCCACGGGAAACGCGGCCAGCGGCTATAGTTTGCCGGCAGGCCCCCCGCGTAAAGGATACTCCACGGTACGATGACTGGGAGGACGACGGTCGCGGGCAGCCCTATAATGGACATAATTGGGAGAAGGAATGCGCGTCTCGGTCAGGCCTGTACCGACGCTGGCCAGGCGCACGGCGTGCGGCAGAGCGTCGCTCGGGGAGTAACGGATGCCACAGTACATCGAGATCACCGAGGATGAGGCCTGGGCCATCGACCACACCATTCGCCACACCTACACGGATGGCCAGTCCAACGTCGGGAAGACGCTGCTCTTAAAGGTCATGAACATCATCCTGGAGTTCGAGGACCGGCGCGGCAAGCCGTTCGCGCCGCAGGTGCTGCCTCTGGCAGTGACGGAGGAGGAGTGCTGGGCGATCGACCACCAGATCCGCTGCGACCTGACGGTGAACGGCAAGCCGGTGGGGCGGGCCCTGCTCCTGAAGGTCTTTCGGGCGCTGACCGAGTTTGCCAACCAGCGGGACTCGGAGGCGGGGGTGCAGCAGCTCGGCGCGCTGGCGGACCTGCTCCGCGCGCCGGCCGACGAGGAGTTCTCACATCCGGACGACGATGGGGGCTCCGGCCGGCGGCCCTCTGGCCCGGGCCAGAACAAGCCCCAGGACCACACTAGCCCGCCGGACGGGGAGCCACCGGACAACCGCCGGCAGCCCGACGATGGGGCCACGGGCCCGCTGCCGCGGGGGAAGTGAGCGCGAGAAGCGACTAGCGAGGGCCGAGTAGCGAGCAGCGAGGCCCCTCCCTGCCCGAGGTGAGTGCCCAACGCGGCACGATAGGGGTGAGAGCGAGGATGCTGCCGGCATGGTGCGGCGAGCCGCAGGAGGAGGTGCGCGCAGAACTTCCGGATGGAGAGGATGGAGGTCACCTCCTTCGGTCGTGGCCGCGCCGCATCCCTGCCCCACCCGGCCCTGCCGTGCGGCTTGGCTCCGCCGCCCCCGCTCCGACACGGAGCGGGGGACGAAGGCCACGGGGAGAGACGCTTGCCCACGGCGCTCCTGGCGTTCCCCCGGAGCGGGGACGAGCGGACGCGGAGACGCGGAGGGGGAACCAGGGCCACGGCCGTGCGGCTGGGTCCAGACGCCCCCGCTCCGACACGGAGCGGGGGGACGAGGGCCACGGCCGAGCGCCATACGGACCTCTGGCGCACGCTCCATGCTCTGGCGCCAAAGTCCCTCGTAGACGGGCCGGTACCGGCATCGACGAAGGACTACCCTGCAGGGGCATCGGCGAGGAGGTCCGCCCCGGGGCGATGGCGTCCCGCTATACTGCCCTGTTATGGGTGCTGGCGAAGAGAGAGCGGCTCGTGCCGCGGCCGCGCCCGGCGTGGCACGGGTGCCGTCTGCGGACGGATCCCGAGCGGCGACAGGTCGCCTGGAGGGGGCAGGGGCGCCACGCGGCGAGAGCCCCGCGGTGCTGGTGGGGCAAGGCGCGGCGGCGGGCATCCGCTATGTGCTGTCCCAGCCGGTGACGCTGATCGGGCGGGCCGAAGACTGCCACCTGCAGGTGCACGATCCGCTCGCGTCGCGCCACCACGCGGAAGTGCGCCGCGAGTCCTGGCGCTACGTGCTGGTGGACCTCGGTAGCCGCAACGGCACGGCGGTCAACGGCCAGCCGATCCAGGGGGAGTACCAACTCCAGCACGGCGACACCATCCTGATTGCCACGACGCCGCTGCGGTTTGAGGACCCCAATGCGACGGTGACGGTGTCCCGCAGTGCGCTGCACCAGGCGCACCTACCCGTGTGGGTCAACACGGCCGCGGGGGAGGCCTACGCCTTCGGGCGGCGCCTGGACCTGGCGCCGAAGGAGTTCGCCCTGCTGGCGCTGCTCTACGAGCGGGCGGGGACGGTGTGCGAGAAGGACGAGATTGCGCGCCGCGTGTGGCCGGAATACGACGGGGTTGTCTCCGACTACAACATCGAGACGCTGGTGAGCCGGCTGCGCCATAAGCTGGCGCAAGGCGGGGCTGACCCCGAGCTGATCGTGACCGTCAAGAAGCGTGGCTATCGGTTAGCGATGCGTGCAGAAAGCGCGCCGATACGGTAAGCTTATACGCTGGGTGCGGCAAGTTCGCTGCAGTCCGCCACGTGCGGGCCAGGGCCCTAAGCACCCAAGTCAGCCCGGTACACCGCTGGTAACGGCCAGGGAACGGTTTTGCGCGCGGGCCGCGCCTCGAAGTGGGGCGCCAGCCTGACGCAGGACACTCCCCGGACCCGGTACCGGCGGCCGGCGAGGAAGCGCCAGGCGGCGTCTACCCACGGTAGACCCCGTGCCGCGGAACGCTTCGCCGGCCGCTCGCCGTTCAGGCGGTGTGGGATCGGGCTGTTCCGCGGCCTGCGCCTGATGCCCACCAGGCGCGGCCGGGCGCTGTTGGGTGGGCTGTCGTACGCCCTGTCTGGCGTCCCCCAGGTTTCCACTGGATCTGGATCCACCACGGCGTACACCTGGAGTCGACCTGGCTTGCCGCCGCCGTCCGCAGACCAGCGGACGGCGGGAGCGGCCGGCAACACACTGGGAGGTAAAGACCGGATGCAGCACCTCGTCGTCGACGCGTTCGTCGACGATCCCGCACGGATCAGCGCGATCGAGCCGATCTTCGACCTGCTTTCCACCCTGCCCGACGCCATCGGCATGACCAAGATCACGCAGCCGTACGTCTTCCGCTACCACGGCGTCGTGCCGGAGGACTGGGGCATTACGGGGGTGGTCATCATCGCTGAGAGCCACATCAGCATCCATACGTTCCCCGAGCACCGGCGCTTCCACATGGACGTGTTTAGCTGCAAGCCGTTCGACAGCGAGGGGGCGCTGCGGATCATTGAGCGCGAGCTGGGCGTGACGCGGCGCGCGGCGGACGTCATCCGCCGGCCGGTGGTCGGCGAGCAGGTGGACGCGGCCGGCGAGCTGCACTGGCGCTTCCAGCAGCTCCCCGCCCGCCCCGCGCCCGCTTCCAGCATCGCCGGCCGCACCGGCCGGCGCGGCGAGCCGTCGCGAGACGCTGACGCGGCCGGCGCCAGGCTGGAACTGGCCGGTGCGCGCTGACAGCTTCTACGGCTCGCCGCGGTGCTTCGCCGCCCTGAGCGCCGAGGAGGCGGCGTACGAGCGCTCCCTTGCGGTGATCCTGCCCGTGCCCTACGACGCCACGACCACCTTCCGTGGGGGGGCACGGGACGGTCCACGCGCGATCGTCGACGCCTCGATGCAGCTGGAGCTCTACGATCTGGAGCTTCGCTGCGAGATCTCGCAGGTTGGGATCCACACCCTGCCGGAGCTGGAGCCGCACCTGGGCGATCCGGCGCAGATGGTTGAGCGCGTGCGCCAGGCCGTGGCTGGTCTGCTGGCCGACGGCAAGCTCCCTGTGCTCCTGGGGGGCGAGCACACGCTGACGGCGGGGGCGGTGGCGGCCTGCGCCGCCGCCCATCCCGATCTGGGGCTACTCTACCTGGATGCGCACGCCGACGTGCGCGGCCCGTACCTGGGAGCGACCTACAACCACGCCAGCGCGCTGCGTCTGGCCCTGCACCACCTGCGCGCGGGGGCGGGAGCCGGCCGGCCGGTGGTGGCGGTGGGAGTACGCAGCGCGGCCAGCGACGAGGTGGCCTACATTGAGCAGACCGGCCTGCGGGTGGTGATGGCGGCCGACGTGGCCGCCGCTCGTCGCGATGGGCGGGCGGCGCTAGAGGCGCTCTGGCGGCAGGCGCTGGACGCGCTGGGGCCGCGCGGGCGGCCGCTCTACGTGAGCGTGGACCTGGACGTGTTCGATCCGTCCGTCGTCGCTGCCGTGGGAACGCCCGAGCCCGGCGGGCTGGACTGGTACGAGGTGACGGGCCTGCTGCGGGCAGCGGCAGAGCGCCACCCGATCGTCATGGCGGACGTCATGGAACTGGCGCCAGCTGAAGGCCCGGTGGCGTCGGCCTTCACGGCCGCCAAGCTGGCCTACAAGCTGATCGGGTACGCGTTGCTGCTGAGAAGGTAAGCGCCCCTCCCTCGGACGGCGCAGGGGTTCGCTGGGGACTGGCGGGCGCGGACCGCGGCAGTGGGGCTGCCCGCCCGGCCGACCGCCGGCGGCGAACGAGACACACCAGCAGAGGCACACCAGTCGAGGAAGGACCGAGCCAGCTACAGGTGCAATGCCGCGCTTCAATGCCGCAGTCCGAGGCCGTCTTTGGCACGGACCAGAGTAGGATCCTGGCACTGGTCCGCGGACCGGAGCTTGGAAGTCGCGGCTGTCACGTCAACGTGCAAGCAACGCGCGGCGCCAACTTCCACGTCTACTACTACAGGACCGCGAGCTTCTGGACCGACGTCACAGGATGGCTCGGGCAACAGCCATTCGCCGCCGCGGAGATACTCAGCAGTATCCTCGCTGCTGAGGTGAGCACTGCTACCGGCGCGGGTCTCTCCGCGGTCTATGATCGGTACATGAGCCTCGGATGGCACGGGTCTCAGCGCAGTTCCGGATAGCTGCCGTTACGACTGAAGGAGCTTATCGCCTTTCCGGCAGCCGATCAGTCCCCTTCATGAGTGGCCAGAACTTCTGTGGCTGTTCCACTCCTGGTACCGGTGTTACGTGACTGCTCGCCGCGCACTCAAGAACCAGGAGGGGTGAGCTGTTAGGGCCGGTCAAAGTTCGTCGACCACGAAGGGCAGCGTAGGGGTTACCCATGTTACTCAGTGAAGAACGGCTGCTTCCGCCTACCGCGAGAGAGCAATCCGACGAGGATCGGATTGAATACCTGCCGGAGCACTACTACGTCGACGCCCAGCGCTTCTCGCTGGACGAGATGATGCGGGTGACGGCGGAGTGCGTCGCGCGTTGGGCTGGCTACTACCGCGCCTAGCCGCTCCGTCAGCCGGAGTTGCAGCGGGAAGGCCCAATGCCTGCCGATGCGCAGGCGCGCACCTCGCTGGTCACCGAGATCCTCGCCTGGGTCATTGCAGCCGCGGGGAAGGCTGAGCTGGCAGCTCTGGCCCTCTACCGTGGGACGGCCCCTGAGGGGTGGCTCTGGGACGCTCATGACGGCTTGCCTGGAGTTCTTATCCTGAGCCGTGATGAGTTCGCCGAGCTTCAGGAGCACTGGCACCGTCGTGGGTTCCCGCGGGACCTGTTCTATCCGGCCTCCCGGCGCCCCAGGGTGATCGAACCCGTGGCGCGCTACGGGGGGTCGTCCGGGGGTACCGGCACTACACACCGCGTCAGTGGGCACACCGTAAGGAGGCCAGCCCCGGCGCCCTGCAAGTACCCTCAGAGAGCGACCGAGCCCGGCAACTCACTGATGCGTGTGACCGCTTCCTCCTGGCCCTATTGCTTCGGATCGCGGAGCCCACAGAGCCCGGACGCGAACACGAAAAGCACGACCAGGAGGAGGCGGAGAGACTTAGGCGCTTGCGCCAGGCGGGGGTACGCCCAACACATTCGGACCAGCGGCCGTGGCCGTGCGGCTGGGCCCCGCAGGGAGGGAAGACCTCACCCCCTGGCCCCCTCTCCGAGACGGAGAGGGGGAACGACGGCCGTGGCCGTGCGGCTGGGCGGTGCCGCCCGACCGGCCGCGGCTCCTTCAGGGGAAGGGACTTCAGGCGCGGGGCGTCCAGGTTGGCGGATGGCAGCCAGCGCCTGTCCGGAGTTCAACTGACGGGTGCTAGCGAATGCGTGTCCGCAATCCAATTGGCGGATGACGGCGAACGCGTGGCCGCGATGCCGCGCGGCGGAAAACGGAGAGCCGGACCCGCGCGGGTCCGGCTCCATAGGGTGTGCGGTTAAGGTGTGGAGCCCCTTGGGGATGCGACTTGGGGGTGCGATCCTTTTCAGCCGGCGCGCCGGCGCCTCAGCCTGATCATCACAGGGCCGCAGACGGCGCTCTGGTGACGACGGCGCTGGCGCTCGCCACGCTCAGCTTACCAGGCGGACGCGGACGGCGCGCTGGCCCCGGCCGCGGGTGTCCTGCTCGATGTCGAAGGTCACCTGCTGTCCTTCGGCCAGGCTGTCGAACGGGGTGCCCACCATGCCGGTGGCGTGGAAGAAAACCTCCTGCCCATTCCCCATGCGGATGAAGCCAAAGCCCCGATCCCGCACCAGACGTACAATTGTTCCCTGATTCATGTGCCTTGTACCGCTCCTAAGTATCCGGCCGCCCGCTGTGCTACCGGATCCTTAGGTACCGGTACCTGCGCGCTGACGGCGGTGCTGGACCGCTTCTCCGGCCCGGTCCTTACCGGCGTCACGGGGAGCCCCAGGCGAAGTGGTGTCGCGCTGTGGCTCCCGTCGCACCACAAGTATACGTGACATGAAGTTGATGTGCCCCGCCACCCGCTAATGGTCCTGGGCAGCGCCCGCGGCCGGCCCCGCTGCGCCGGTGGCGACCTCCCAGCGCCGTGAGAGGCGGGAGAGCGAGTAGTTGACGACGAAGTAGACGCAGGCGGTGATGAAGAGCGTGTGGGGCGGGCTGAACTCGGGGCTCTGGTAGAGGATCCGCGCCCGCCAGGTGAGCTCGCCCACGCCGATCACCGCGGCCAGCGACGTGTCCTTGATCAAGGTGATGAGCTGGCTCACCTGCGGCGGCACCATGCGCCGCAGCGCCTGCGGCAGGACAATGAAGCGCATCGTCTGGGCGTAGGTCAGCCCCAGCGACCGCGCCGCCTCCACCTGCCCGCGCTCGATGGAGAGAATGCCGGCCCGCATGATCTCGGCGTTCACCGCGCCGGTGTAGAGCGCCAGGGCCAGCGTCCCCGCGCCAAAGGCGTCCAGCCCCAGCCCCGCGCGGGCCGCTGCGAAAAAGGTGAAGAAGATGAGCACGAGCACCGGCAAGGCGCGGATCGTCTCCACGTACGCGGCTGCCGGATAGCGAAGCAGCGCCACGCGGGAGAGGCGCATGAGCGCCAGGATGAGGCCCAGGACCAGGCTAGCGGCTCCGGCGATGGCGGCCATGGCCAGCGTCACCTGCAGCCCGGTCCACAGGAACCGCCAGATGTCCAGGTCCAGAAAGACGGCCCACTTGCGCGGGGCGATCAGCTCTTGCCAGATCACGCGCGGTACCGTGTCAGGCGGCGCTCGACCACGCCCACCAGATAGCTAAGGGGGACGGTCAGGAGGAGATAGCCGGCGGCGATGGCGGTGAAGATCTCGTACGTGGCGAAGGTGCGGGAGTTGACCAGGTAGCCGTTGTAGAGCAGGTCCGAGACGGCGATACTGCTGGAGAGGCTGGTGTTCTTGGTCATGGCGATCACCAGGTTGCCCAGCGGGGGGACGGTGATGGCGATGGCCTGGGGCAGGATGACGAAGCGCATCATCTGCCCGTAGGTGAGCCCCAGCGAACGGGCGGCCTCAAGCTGCCCGCGGCTGATGGACTGGATGCCGGCCCGCACCACCTCCGCGACGTAGGCGCCCGTGTAGATCCCCAGGGCCAGGCACGCGGCCCAGAACGCCGGCAGGCGCAGGCCGAGGCTGGGCAGGCCGAAGAAAGCGAAGAACGTCTGCACCAGCAGGGGCGTGTTGCGGAAGAACTCGACGTATACCGTGCCGATCGCCCGCAGCAGCCGGAAGGGCGTGATCCGCAGCACGCCGAAGAGGATGCCTAGCGCCAGGGCGAGCGGGAGCGAGAGCGCCGCCAGGCGCCCCGTCGTCCACAGCCCTTCGAGCAAGAAGGGCAGATGAGCGAGGACCACCGACCCCGGAAGGGCCGGGGTGAGCGGGGCGATCGGGGTAGGGGTGGTCTGGAGCAAGCGCGCTCGCTCCACTCAGCGCCAGCGCGTGGCGTTTACTTCGGCGGCTCCGGCACCGGGCCGAACTTACCCAGCCACTTCTGGTAGATCTGCCTCCAGCGCCCGTCCTGCTTCATTTTCCGCAGCTCGGCGTTGACGAACTCGAGGAAGCCGGTGCTGGTCTTGGCGATGCCCAGTCCGTACGGCTCGTCGGTAAAGCGGTCGCCGACCACCTTCAGGTCCGGATCCTGATCGGCAAAGCCCAGCAGGATGATGTCGTCCGTGCTCACGGCGTCGGCGCGGCCCTGCTTGAGCGCCGTCACGCACTCCGCATAGCCCGCAAAGAGCACCTTCTGGGCGTTCGGCGCAAACCGATCGAGGTTGCGCTCGCTGGTCGAGCCCTGCGCCGAGCAGATGGTCTTGTCCGGCTTGTCCAGGTCCTTGATGCCGGTCACGGGACTGTCCTTCTTCACCAGCACCTTCTGCCCCGCCAGGTAGTACACGTCCGAGAAGTCGATCTGCTGCTTGCGTTCCTCGGTGATGGTCATCGTGGCCGCGATGATGTCCACGCGGCCCTCGTTGAGCAGGGGGATGCGCTGGGCGGAGGTCACCGGCTGGAGCTCCAGCCGGCTGGGTAGCGGATCGGTCTTGATGTTGAACAGGGCCTTGGCTATCTCCTTGACGATGTCGACGTCGAACCCTTCGATCTGGTTGGTGCGCGGATTGAGGTAGCCGAAGAGGGGCTGGTCCTGCTTGACGCCGGCGATCAGCTTGCCCCGCTGGACGATCTTGTACATGTAAGTGTTCGCCGGGTACTGGGGCACGCTCGTGGCCGTGCCGCCGGCGCGGCCGCAGGCCGCCAGTAGCGCCGCCAGCGGCGCGCCGGCCCCCGCGGCGATCATGGCGCGTCTCGTAAGTGCCATTGCAGCCTCCTAAACGTCTGTGGTTGGTCGTCTGCGGTTGGTCCGACTTGACCGTAGCGCCTCCTGGCAGGGGTACGCAAGCGCCGCCGGCGCAACCGAGGTGCAAGGTGTAACCCTGCCATGGCGAGGTTCAGCGGTGAGCGCTGCGCCGTCGCGCGGCCAGGACGGGGCGCGTCTCGGTACGAGCGTCTCGGTACGAGCGTCTCGGTACGAGCGTCTCAGTGCGAGAGGATCTTGCTCAGGAACTGGCGGGTGCGCTCGTGCCTGGGGTGGGAGAAGAACTCGGCCGGCGGCCCTTCCTCGACCACCACGCCCCCGTCCATGAACATCACACGGTTGGCCACCTCCCGCGCGAAGCCCATCTCATGGGTCACCACCACCATGGTCATGCCCTCGCGGGCCAGGTCCCGCATCACATCCAGCACCTCTTTGATCATCTCGGGGTCCAGGGCCGACGTGGGCTCGTCGAAGAGCATGATCTTCGGGTTCATCGCCAGCCCGCGGGCGATGGCCACCCGCTGCTGCTGGCCGCCGGAGAGCTGGGCCGGATAGGAGCGGGCTTTCTCGGGGATACCCACGCGGTGGAGGAGCCGGAGGGCGATCTCCTCGGCCTGCTCGCGGGGCAGCTTCTTCACCTGGATCGGCGCCAGGGTGATGTTCTCCAGTACGGTCATGTGCGGGAAGAGGTTGAACTGCTGGAAGACCATGCCGATCTCGGTGCGCAGCCGGTTGACGTCGGTCTGTGGGTGGTGGACCGGTTTCCCGTAGACGTAGACCTGGCCGCCGTCGATCGTCTCCAGGCGGTTGATGCAGCGCAGGAGCGTGCTCTTGCCGGACCCGCTGGGGCCGCAGATGACGACGACCTCACCCTGGCCGACCCGCCCGGAGATGCCCCGCAGCACCGCCAGCCGGCCAAAGTGCTTCTCCACGCGGTCGAATACGATGGCGTCGGCGCTGCTCGCCGCTGGGGCGCTAGCCATGAGCCAGGCTCTCCTGTAGCTCCACCAGATTGGCGAAGACGTGGTCCGGCCTGGCGGGAGCGGCCGGCAGGTCCTCCCGCCGCGCCACGCCCGTCAGCACCAGGATTTTGACCACCCCGGCCCGCTGGCCGGCCAGCATGTCGGTATGGAGCCCGTCGCCGATGATGGCGGTCTCGGCCGGGGCGCTTCCGAGGAGCTCCATCGCCACCTGCAGCATCGTCGCCGCCGGCTTGCCGATAACCAGGGGCGGCACGCCGGTGGCCGCCTGGATGTAGGCCAGCGCGGCGCCGTTGCCCGGCAGGAAGCCGTCCTCTGCAGGCAGGGAGAGGTCGGGGTTGGTGGCCACGAACTGGGCTCCGGCGCGGATGGCCAGGCAGGCGGCCTTCAGGCGCTCATAGGTCAGGCGCCGGTCCAGGCCGCAGACGACCACGCTGGGCTCGCGCCACACCAGGCGCAGGCCTGCGGAGAGCAGGGCGCGCACCAGGCCATGCTCGCCGATGGCCATCACCCGCGCTCCCGTCCCCAGGCGCTCGCGCAGGTAGACCGCCGTGGCCTGGGCGGAGGTGAGCACCTGCTCCGGCGCCACGTCGATGCCCATGCCCCGCAGCTTGGCGCTGTACTGCTCGGCGGTGAGGGTGGAGTTGTTGGTAATGCACTGGAAGCTCCGGCCGGCGGCGCGCAGGAACTGGAAGAAGGCCGCGGCGCCGGGGAGCGGGGTATTGCCGGTATAGACCACTCCATCTAGGTCGACCAGAAAGGCGCGCAACGATCGTAACGGCGCCAGGGCCGCGCCGGCCGCGCCGGCCGCGCCAGCCCCCGCCGGCGCAGCGGGGCGAGAGGTCAGTGACGTCGGTTCTGGGGCATTCATCGCCATAAGAGGTACCGTTCGGCGCGCCCTTCTGACCAGCCGGACGGCCGGACGGCAGGCGGAATCCGCGGTACCATGCTCAGCCGATGACGGAGACGGCCACGCCGCCGGCGGCCATGGACGATGGCGAGCGCGCCTGCTGGGTCGCCTTCAACCGCACGCCGGGGATCGCCGGCAAGCGGATCAGGCTGCTGCTGGGTCGGTTCGGGAGCCTGGCGGGGGCGTGGAAGGCGCCGGCGAAGGAGCTGGCCCTGGCCGGACTGGATGCGCGCACCATCGGCCGGCTGGAGGCGGTCCGCTCCCGCCTGGAGCCGGAACGGGAGCTGGAGCGGGTGCGCCGCGCGGGGGCGTGGGTGCTCACCTGGCGCGACGCCGAGTATCCGCAGCGCCTGGCGGCGATCCCTGATCCACCGCCGGTGCTGTACGTGCGGGGCCGGCTGAGCGACGCGGACGCCTGGGCGCTGGCCATCGTCGGCACGCGGCGTCCGACGCTCTACGGCCGTGGCGTGGCCGAACGCCTGGCTGCCGAGCTGGCCGGCGCGGGGGTGACGATCGTGAGCGGGCTGGCCAAGGGCATCGACTCCCACGCCCACCGCGGCGCGCTGGCCGGAGGGGGCCGGACCCTGGCCGTGCTGGGGAACGGCATCGACCTCTGCTACCCGCCGGAGAACCGGCGCCTGGCCGCGGAGATCGCCGAGCACGGGGCGCTGGTGACCGAATACGGGCTGGGGGTGGGCCCGGCCGGCGAGAACTTCCCGCCCCGCAACCGGATCATTTCGGGGCTGGCGGCCGGCGTGCTGGTGGTGGAGGCGGGCGAGACGTCCGGCGCGCTGATCACCTGCCGCTTCGCCGCCGAGCAGGGGCGCGACGTCTTCGCCGTCCCCGGCCCGATCACGTCGCCGGCCAGCCGCGGCTGCCACCGGCTGATCCAGGATGGGGCCGCCCTGGTGACCAGCGCCGACGACGTGCTGCAGGAGCTCAACCCGCACATCGGCCTGGTGAGCGCGCGCCAGCTCCGGCTGGACCTGGCGGACGAGGGCGCCTGGAGCGAGGCCAGCACGGGTCCGTGGCCGGACCCGGTGCCCGGCGCGGACGGCACGCTCCTGCAGTACCTGCGGGAGGCGGGCCAGCCGGTGCACATCGACGACCTGGCCCGCGCCTGCGGGCGGCCGGTGCAGGAGGTCAGCGCCATGCTGGTGCTGCTGGAGATCCAGGGGCAGGTCCGGCACGCCGGCGGGATGCGCTATACGGCCACCGGCTGAACCGCGACCGGCTGAGCCGTGGCGGGCGGCTGAGCTGCGGCGGCCATCGGAACGGAGCCGGGTATACTCGTCTCTGAACCATGCGCCGGCGCGAAGCCTTCATGCTCGCGATCATCGCCCTGATCGCGCTCACGGCCGGCTGGATCGTCCAGCCCAATAATCCAGGCATTCATCTCACCCTCTGGGACCGGGACATCAACCTGGAGTTTCGGGTGGTGCAGGGGCTCGACCTGCAGGGGGGGCTGCAGGTGCTGCTGCAGGCCGATCCCCCTCCAGGGCAGACGGTGACCCGTGACGCGCTGGAGGCCGCGCGGTTCATCATCGAGCAGCGGGTGAACGAGTTCGGGACGACGGAGCCGGTGATCCAGATCCAAGGCACCGACCGCATCGTGGTGGAGCTCCCCGGCATCAGGACGGCGGAGGACCGCGAGCGAGCGATCCGGCTGTTCGGGGAGACGGGCCTGCTGGAGTTCATGGATGCCGGCAGCACCCCGCTGCGCGAAGGCACGCGGGTGGAGGAGGGACAGCTCCCGACCATCCTGACGGGGAAGAACCTGGACCCGCGCAAGGTGGCGGTGAGCTTCGACCAGCGCAACCGGCCCCAGATCAACTTTGGCTGGGACGCCGAAGGGGCCAGGATCTTCGCTGACTATACAGAAAAGCACGTCGGGCAGTTTCTGTGCATCGTCCTGGACAAGGTCGTGATCTCCTGTCCGCGGATCCAGAGCCGCATTGAAGACCAGGGCGTCATCACCGGGACCTTCACGCTGCAAGAAGCCAAGGACATGGTGACCAAGCTCAAGTACGGCGCCCTGCCCATCCCGATGAAGGTCATCCAGCAGCGGGAGGTGGGCGCCACCCTGGGCCAGGACTCGGTGCGCAAGAGCATCGTGGCCGGCGCGGTGGGGCTGGCGATTGTGATGGCCTTCATGCTCATCTACTACCGCCTGCCCGGGCTGCTGGCGGACCTGGCGCTGCTCATCTACGCCGCCATCACCTTCGCCATCTTCAAGAACCCCTGGCAGCCGATCACGCTGACCCTGGCCGGCATCGCTGGCTTCATCCTCTCCATCGGCATGGCGGTGGACGCCAACATTCTCATCTTCGAGCGCATGAAGGAAGAGCTACGGGCGGGCCGGCCCCTGGGGTCCGCGGTCGAGGCGGGGTTCGCGCGCGCCTGGAGCAGCATCTGGGACTCGAACGTATCCACCTGGATCACCTGCGCCATCCTCTTCTGGTTTGGCACAGGCATGATCAGGGGGTTCGCCCTCACCCTGGCCATCGGCGTCCTGGTGAGCATGTTCACCGCCATTACGGTGACGCGGACGTTCCTGCGCGCCGTGATGAGCACGGGGATCCGCGTACACCCGGTGCTGTTCGGGGTCAGCGTACCGCGGCCGGAGGGGGAGACCCGCGGGCGGGGCGCCGGGCTGGCGCAGCCAGTTGGAGCCTGACGACGTGTTCGACATCATCGGCCGGCGCCGGCTGTACTTCCTGTTCTCCGGCCTGTTGATCGTGGCCGGGGTCTTAGCGCTGGCCATCTGGGGCCTGCGTCTGGGGATCGACTTCACCGGCGGCAGTATCCTGGAGATCCGCCTGGCACAGGCGCCGGAGCCAGGCCAGGTGCGGGAGGTCTTCGTCCAGCAGGGCTTGCCTGAAGCCAGCGTAGTGACCAGCCGTGACGCCGGCGGCCGCGTGAGCTACCTGATCCGCACCCGCGACATCGATACGGCGAAGAAGAACGAGGTACTGCGGGAGCTGGAGAGCCGCTTCGGGACGGTGACGGAAGACCGGTTCGAGTCGGTCGGGCCGGTGATCGGGGCGGAGACGACGCGGCGCGCATTCATTGCCGTGGGGGCCGCGTCGCTCGCCATTCTGGGGTATCTCTCCTTCGCGTTCCGGCAGGTGCCGAAGCCGTGGCGCTACGGGACCTGCGCCGTGCTGGCCTTGCTGCACGACGCGCTGGTCGTGCTGGGACTGTGGGCCATCTTCGGGCGCTTCTTCGCCATGGAGGTCGATGCCCTGTTTGTGACGGCCATCCTCACCGTGCTCGGCTTCTCAGTGCACGACACGATCGTGGTCTTCGACCGCATTCGCGAGAACGTGGGGCGCTTCCCCGGGGAGAGCTTCGAGCGCGTGGTCAACTTCAGCGTGAACCAGACGCTCGACCGCTCGCTGAACACCGGCCTGGCCACGCTCTTCACGTTGGCGGCCCTGCTGTTCCTTGGCGGGGCCACCATTCGCAACTTCGTGCTGGTGCTCCTGATCGGTATCGTCTCGGGGACCTACTCGTCCATCTTCAACGCCAGCTGCCTGCTCGTGTCCTGGGAGAATGGGGAGCTGGGCCGGCTGTTCCGCCGGCTGACGGGACGGGGCGGCCCCCGGCCAGCGGCGGCACCCGCCTAGCCTGGGTTCCTTACGGCCAGCGGGGAATTCCCTCTCCCTCTGGGAGAGCGGGAGCCTGCGAACCGGGCCGCGGTGAGGGCGTCGCTGGTGAAGGATCCAACCTGGCCCGCACTACTCACGGCCAGCGGGGAATTCCCTCTCCCTGTTGAAGAGGGCCAGGGCGAGGGCTCCGACAGTGAATGACCCAGCCTGGCCCCAGAGGGCGCGGGCGCGCCGCCGCCGGTACGCCGACCGATGGCTGGCCCACTCAGGGCCGTACGCGGGCAGGCCGGCCTGGTGGTGTGCCGCGGCGCTCCGGTGGGCGGCGCGGGTTTGAAACTCCATCGCGCGGGCCAGGACCTCCCACGACCGGTGGTGCAGTGTGGCGCAGTGCTCCCTCAGGTAGCGGCTCTCGCGTTCCAGGAGGATGATCTGGCGCTCCAGGCCGGCCAGGCGCAGGCGCGACGGTCCGGGGCGAACCTCCTTCAGGCTCAGCGGTAGTATGCGGTCGGCAAGCGTATCCCCGTCGCACGGCACAGTCTCCTGCGCTACCGCCGCCACCAGGACATCCGTCTCGCGGTAGAGGCACTCGACGGTCGCCAGGAGCGCGCGCACACCTGGTTGCGCCCGATGGTCCTCTGGCGGGGCTGCCTTAGAAGGATCGAGTCCACTGGCCACTGAGGTTCCTCTCATAAGCAACTCTACATGTCCACGGCTGAACACGCCGCCATGGATAGGTGAGAGAGACAGGACGCCGTGTGAGCAACTCTACACGCCAGGGTACACTGCCTGCCAGGGGCCGGCCGGTTCGTCCCGTTGGCCCCCTGCGCCCCCCGCTCCGACGCGGGGAGGGAGAGGGCAGCCCTCACCCCTGGCCCCTCTCCCGCGTGCGGGAGAGGGGGGACGGGGGCCGGGGGAGAGCACCTCACCCCCTTCGGCCGGAGCCGTGCCGCACTGGGAGGGAGGACCTCACCCCCTGGCCCCTTCTCCGACACGGAGAGGGGGAACGACGGCCTTGGTCGTGGGGCGTGGCCGCGCCGCACCCGCTCGCGCGTGAGGGAGAGGGGAAACGACGGCCAGGGGGTCCACCCGCGCTCTGGCATGGCGGCCCGCATTGTGGGGACGAGAGGGGGCGCGCCGGCCAGAAGCTGGCGCCGCCTGGATTATTGACTGATGCCCCGCAGTGGGATCACAGTGATAGACTGGGTGCCGCCGGCCCGTTAGGCTCAGGCCGCCTTCCGGCGGCTGAGGCGGTGCACCACACTGACCAGCTCGCTGAGATCGAAGGGCTTGGCCAGGACGGCGGCCGCGCCGGCGGCCGCCCCGGCGCGCGTGGCGTCCACGGCGGCGGTCATCACCACCAGCGGCGCCTGCCGGCCGGCCAGGCGGTGGTACGCGGCCGCGAACCGGAGCCCATCCATCACCGGCATGCGGAGATCCAGCACAATCAGGTCCGGGTGGCCGTGCTCCTGGACGTGCGCCAGCGCGGCCGCCCCGTGCGGCGCCACGGCCACGTCGAACCCTTCCCCGCGCAGCGCGGCCGCCACCATCTCCCTGATCAGGGGATCGTCTTCTACGACCAGGATGTGGCGAGCGCGGTTCATGGTTATGATCATCTACTAGGCAAGGGACGTGCCAGGATGGGGTGCGGTCGCTGACACTGATGCGCTGCCGGCGTCATACGGGGCCGGCAGCGCCGCTCGCCACGCGAGGCGGGTCCCATGCGCTGAAGCTGGGCCGCAAGGGAGGGGCGGGATGTTCACATTCGCTGAGGGAGACGCATGGGTATGGCCACCACACGTTCCATACGTTCCATCTCTCGCACCGCGCGCGCTCAGGCGCTGGCGCTGGGCGTGCTGTTCGCTCTCCTGGTGGGTCTGCCGGCCCCGCCTCGCGCTGCGGCCGATGGGCCACCGGCCGGCGCGCCGTGGCCACAGTTCAAGCAGGGCGGTACCAAGGCCTCCCTGGCCACGGCCAGCGGCCCGTTCACCCCAGTTCAGGCGTGGCAGTTCGCCTTGGGCAATCCCATCATCCGCGGCCCGGTGATCGGCCCCGATGGGGTCATCTATGTGGGGACGGAGAACAACCGCATCCACGCCATCCGGAAGGACGGCACGTTCAAGTGGACCTTCGTCGTGGAGGGCGGCGGGACGCTGACCCACCCCATCGTCAACAGCCGCAACCAGGTCGTGGCCGGTACGGAGGCGGGGTTCGTCGTGGGCATCAAAGAAGATGGCACCCAGGCCTGGCTCTTCGATCTGGCGAGCGCGCCGTACTCGGACGGCCGGGTCCCCTTCCGTAGCCATCCCGCGCTCTCGCCCCTCTACCCCCATCTGCTCATCGGCGCGGATAACGGCAACGTCTACGAGCTGGACGAAGGCGGCAGCTTCCGCGGGGTGCGCCGCGCCCGTGGACCCATCCGCGCCGGCGCGGCCGTGACGGGCGAGGGCACCCTGGTCTGGGCTTCCACCGACGAGCGGGCGGTCTACGGCGGGCTGGCGGCAGGGGGCGATAAGTGGCGCGTGTCCCTGGACGGCGACGTCAGCTCGACCCCCGCCGTCGGCGCGGACCACACCATCTACGTCGCCACCGAGGCCGGCAGCCTCTACGCCTTGACGCCCGCCACGGGGGCGCAGAGGTGGCGGGTGAAGATCGACACGGCCAGGCCTCTGCGCAGCTCACCGGCGGTTGGCCCCGACGGCACGGTCTACATCGGCACGGATGAAGGCCGGCTGTTCGCGATCAGCCCGCAAGACGGGAGCGTCCGGTGGAGCTACGGGGCCCCGGGGGCGATCACTAACGCCCCTGCGGTGGGCGCGAACGGCCTGATCTACGTTGCCTCATCCGACGGCACGGTGGCCGTCCTCAATCCGCGCGATGGGACGGTGCGGGCGACGTTCCGGACCAACGGGCCAATTGACGGGTCGTCGCCCGCCATCGGGGCGGACGGCACCCTGTATATCGGGTCACGAGACGGCCACCTCTATGCCCTGGTGGAGGGCGCTCCCACGCCAACTCCCGCTCCGGCGGCCACCCCCACCCCCGTTCCCGCCCTGCCGGCGACGCCAACGCCCGCGCCCCTGCCCACGGATCGGGTGGCGCCAGCGCCGGGCGCACTGTACTTTAGCGAGACCGGCCATAACGTGCGTGGCGCCTTCCTGACCTACTTCACCTCGCGAGGCGGGCTGGAGCAGTTCGGATTTCCGCGGACGGAAGAGATCGTCGAGGATGGGCGAACGGTGCAGTACTTCCAGCGGGCGCGGTTCGAGTGGTTCCCTGAGTTCGCCGGCACGCCGTATGAGGTGCAGCTGGGTCTGCTCGGGGACATGGTGACCGCGACGCGCCGCCCATTTCCGACAGGGACGCCGCCTGCGCCGGGGGAGGACGCCCGCTTCTTTCCTGAGGTAGGGCACACGGTGCGGGGTATCTTCCTGCGCTACTTTGATGAGCACGGTGGCCTGGACCGGTTCGGGTTCCCTATCTCGGAGGAACTGCGGGAGCAGAACGATGACGGCACCGGGCGCACCTATACGGTGCAGTACTTCCAGCGGGCGCGCCTGGAGCACCATCCGGAGCTGGCCGGCACGCCGTATGAGGTGCAGCTGGGTCTGCTCGGTGATGAGGTGCTTCGAGCGCGGGGCTGGCTGCGATAGGCGGCACGGCGGCCTCCCAGCCGCGTCTGGGCTGGTGCCGGAAGCGCCGCTGTTGCTATCCTGGTGGCGCCATGCCACTGTACGTCTACGTTGGGGCCTACACCGGACCCGGGCGGGCGGAGGGCATCTCCGTCTTCCAGATGAACGGCTCGACGGGCGCGCTGGCGCACGTGCAGACCCTTGCGGGCATCGAGAACCCGTCTTTCCTGGCGCTCCATCCGCAGCGCCCTTACCTCTACGCCGTAAACGAGGTAGCGAGCTACCAGGGCCAGCCCGGCGGGGCGGTAAGCGCCTTCGGCGTCGACACGGCAACAGGCCGGCTGAGCCTGCTGAACCAGCAGGCCAGCCACGGCACGCTGCCCTGCCACCTGAGCCTGGACCCGTCGGGGGCGTTCGTGCTGGTGGCCAACTATGGCAGCGGCAGCCTGGCGGTGCTGCCCGTGCAGGAGGACGGGCGCCTGGGGCCGGCGACGGATGTGGTGCAGCACGCCGGCAGGGGGCCGCATCCGCGCCGGCAGGAGGGCCCCCACGCCCACTTCATCACCCCTGATCCGGCCGGCGCCTTCATCCTGGCCTGCGACCTGGGCATCGATCGGATCATGATCTATCGCCTGGACCACGCGCAGGGAAAGCTGGTGGCCAATGAGATCCCGTACGGGCAGGTGAGCTCCGGCGCGGGGCCCCGCCACCTGGCGTTCCATCCCAGCGGACGCTACGCGTACGTGATCAACGAGCTGGACTCGACGGTCTCCGCCTTCGCCTACGACGGCGCGCGTGGCGCGCTGCAGGTCATCCAGACCGTGTCCACACTTCCCCCGGACTTCCACGGGGCGAACACCTGCGCCCACGTGCTGGTGCACGGCGGGGGCCGGTTCCTCTACGGGTCAAACCGCGGACACGACAGCATCGCCATCTTTGCCATCGACCAGGATACGGGCAGGCTGAGCCCCGTCGGGCACGAGCCGACACGGGGGAGGACCCCGCGGAACTTCAACGTCGATCCATCGGGCGCCTTCTTGCTGGCCGCCAACCAGAACTCCAACAGCATCGTCACGTTCCGCATCGACCCGGTTTCGGGCCGGCTCGCTGCGGCCGGACCGGTCACGGAGTCGCCCGCCCCCGTCTGCATCCAGTTCGGCCAGTTCGAATAAGACGGTTCAAAGTTCAAAGTTTAAGGTTCAAGGTTCAAGGTTCAAGGTTGGGGCAGTGCCGGCTGCGTGACGAGGGGTGCCCGCAGGGTGGCCGGCGGCGCCTTACCCCTTGATCACGCCGATGGGGCGCATGCGGGCCACGGCGCGGCAGAGGCCGGCGCGGACGAGGACGTCAACGACGTTCTTCACGTCCTTGTAGGCCTCGCTGGCCTCCTCGGCCAGGTTGGCCTTGCTCTGGGCGCGGACGATAATGCCCTGGCTGGCCAGGCGCTGAGTGAGGTCCACGCCGCGCAGCAGCTTCTTGGCGCCGTGGCGGCTCTGGACGCGGCCGGCTCCATGGCAGGTGGAGCCCCAGGTCTCCTGCATCGCCCGCGGCTCGCCGACGAGGATGTAGGAGTAGCGCCCCATGTCGCCGGGCACCAGCACCGGCTGGCCAACGGCACGGTACTTGGCGGGCACATCGGGGTGGCCGGCGGGGAAGGCGCGGGTGGCTCCCTTGCGATGCACGCACAGCTCCCGCTCTACGCCGTCGACCGCATGGCGCTCGATCTTGGCGATGTTGTGGGCCACGTCGTAGAGCACGTCCAGGCCGAGGTCGGCCTCGCGCCGCTTCGTCACGCGGGCAAAGGTCTGGCGCACGCGGTGGGTGATCACCTGGCGGTTGGCGAAGGCGTAGTTGGCCGCGGCGGCCATGGCCGCCAGATAGCTCTGCCCCGCCGCCGAACGCACGGGGGCGCAGGCCAGCTGCCGGTCGGGGAGCTTGATGCTGAGACGGCGCGTCTCGGCCTCCATTCGGGCCAGGTAATCCTGGCAGACCTGGTGGCCGAACCCCCGCGAGCCGGTGTGCAGGAAGACGGTGACCTGGCCGCGGCGCAGCCCGAAGGCTGTAGCCACGTGCTCATCGAACACGTCCTCCACCACCTGGACTTCCAGGAAGTGATTGCCGGAGCCGAGCGTGCCCAGCTGGTGCTCGCCCCGTCTGCGGACCCGATCGCTGACCATAGCCGGATCAGCGCCCGGAATGCACCCGCCGGACTCGATGGCCTCCAGGTCCTGCGGGCGCCCGTAGCCGTGCTGCACCGCCCAGGCCGCGCCGCGGCGCATGACCTCGTCCAGGTCGCGCGTCGTAAGGCCGACCCCGCCGCCATGCCCCAGCCCTGAGGGAACGTCACGGAAGAGCTGGGTGACCAACTGCTCGAGGATCGGCCGCACGTCTTGCTCGGTGAGCGTGGTCAGGATCACGCGCGTCCCGCAGTTGATGTCGAACCCCACGCCACCCGGCGAGACGACGCCGTCCTCGACGCGCATCGCCGCCACGCCGCCGATAGGGAAGCCGTACCCCCAGTGCATGTCCGGCATGGCGATGGAGCGGCCGACAATGCCCGGCAGGAAGGCGACGTTCGCCACCTGCTCCAGGGACTGGTCGCCCTCCACCAGGTCGAGCAGCTCCTCGTCGGCGTAGACCAGGCCGGGGACGCGCATGCCCGGCTTATAGGTCATCGGGAGCTCCCAGCGGACCTCATCGATGCGCTTCAGCACCGAGCGCCAGGACAGCGCTCGTGCTGCGGGTGCTACGGCAGCCATCGTCGTTCCTCCTCCACGAACTCCACGAACCGCATCTTGGAGTGACCACCTCTGTGTCCGGCTCAATCGCTGGGCAGGGCGCTTGCCCCGCCTTCATACATCGCATCCTGGAGTGACCATCTCCGTGCGCGGCCGTTAAACAGGCGCGCGGGAGCGCGCCCCGCCTAGACGTCCAGCGTTACCGTCACCAGGCACCGTTCATCCTCCTGGCGCACCTGCAAGAGGTGCCGTGTGATGCCTTTGACGATCAGCCCGCCTTCGTGGCGCGCCGGATCGAACGGTTCGCCCCCGGCACGGCCGGTGAGGTGGCGGGTCTCCAGCCGCTCGATCTGGAACGCGCTGAAGACGAGCGATTCGGTATCGGTCAGATAGTTCAGCTCGGTCAGCCAGCCGAGCAGAAGATCCTCCAGGCCGTCGCCCTCTACCTCGATAGTACGCCATTCCCGCGCCTCGATGGTGCCCTGAGGCACAATGACCGCATACATGGCGGCGGCGGCGTCCTCGAAGGCTCGGGCGCAGCAGGCGCCCTCCGCCTCCACGATCACATCTGCTGTGTGCTCCACCAGACGGTACGGCATCGCTCATGCAGGCCCGCGCGGCGCGCCACCGCGTGCCAGTTGCGCCTCAGTTGTTTAAACCCTCATAAACCGTGCCATGCCCCGCACGCGGACGCAACGGTATCGGTCGCCGCCAGGCAATATCGACTGCCCATGACATACCAATCCCCAGGTGAGCGCTCATCCAGGATCCATGGTGCGCTCACTGGATGAGCCGCGCATGCGAACCTTGACCAGCGAATGGGTAAATAAGCACCTGCGCCGCCATGCCGGCGCAGGTGGTCGCGCGGGGCGAGCTGCCGTCACGTGGGGAAGAGCAGACGCAGGACCACGCCGAGCAGCACCAGCAGGACGATCACCCCGATGATCAGGGCGATCAGCCATCCTGCGCCGGCTCCGGCGGCCGCCGCGGTATCACGGTCCTCTTCTCGCGGCGGATCGCCGCTCGCCTGGCTCACGTGCGTTTGGCCTCCCTTCGGTCCTCGGACGGTGCAGCTTGCGTGCCGCACACGTGAGGCCGGTCGTCCCTGCGCTGGGCGGAAGCCGGCTGCGCTGGAGAGCCTGCGTGAGCGGGCTTCGTGCCCATATAGCGGACCGCTTCAACGGCCGGAAAGCGCGGCCCGTGCGCCGCACGGCGGCCCTACGTGGGACCCGTGCCCGCGTCTGCAAGCGCCTGCGGGGCGAAGGCCGGTACCGGCGGGTCCGCCGGCTCATCCGGCGGGAGCGCGTCCGGCGGGCCGTCCGTCCGCTCTGGACTGAGCGCCTGACCCGACGGGGCGGCAGCGGCGCGGGGGGACGCCGCGTGCAGCGGGTCGGCAGTCTCCTCGGGGCCGAGCACGAGCAGCAGGCCATCCTGGCCAAGCAGGCGGTGCTGGCCGAAGGCGATCGGGCAGTAGAGCTGGTAGACGCCCGGCGCGTCAAGCTGGAGATCCAGATACGCCGTCTGGCTGCTGCCGATGGCGTCCGTTTCCACGTAGAGCCCGGCGCCTTCGATGGCCAGGGCGTGCGCGATTGCGCCTCCGTTCACGACCGCAAAGCGCTCCGGCTGGCCCGCAGGGATGGAAATCTGGGCCGGCTCGAGCGCCCACTCGGTGAGGAGGAGGGGGATCTCGGCGGGGGCGGCGTCCTGCGCGAGGACAGGCAAGGGGGCAGCGAGCAGGGCGGCCAGCGCTCGGAGCGCCGGCCCCAGGGCGCGCCTGAGCGCCGCAGATCGGGCGGGGTGGAGGGCGCTAATTGACAAACGGGATCCAGTCCTCGGCGCGAGGGACGTCGCTCGGGCGCGGCGGGGCCGCCTCGCTGCTGGGGCGCAGCTGGAGGAGGCGCTCGACATCCTGGCGCCGGTAGAGCCGGCGGCGGCGGATGCCCTGCCGGTAGCTGGGCAGCAGGCCGCGGCTGACGTAGGCATAGAGCGTCGCCGCCTTCACGCCCATGAGGCTGCAGGCCTCGTCCGCCGTCAGATACTCCTCGCCGTTCAGGTTGATCACGGTAGTTTCAACTATAGCGCGCATCGAGCGCCTGCCCGCTGGCAGCCTCGATCCAGTGAAATCAATGCAAATATCGTATCATCCAGTTGAGTGAGGTGCCGCCATGCCCGATTTCCAGCCGCTTCGCCCCGCGTCGCGCCTCCGGCTCGAGGAGGTAGACGAGCCGGATCTGCTGCGAGAGGTCTTCCCGTACCGCGAGGTGCCCCTGGCACAGTTCGAGACCACGGAGGTGCCGCTCTCGCCCGCGCCTGAGTTCTGGATCACCGACACCACCTTCCGCGATGGCCAGCAGGCGCGCGAGCCGTACACCGTGGAGCAGATCGTCCACATCTACGACCTGCTGCACCGGCTCGATGGGGACACCGGCCTGATCCGGCAGTGCGAGTTCTTCCTGTACACGGCCAAGGATCGCGCGGCGGTGGAGGCCGTGCTAGCGCGGGGCTACCGCTACCCCGAGGTGACGAGCTGGATCCGCGCGGTGAAGTCGGACTTCGAGCTGGTGAAGGCGGCCGGCGTGAAGGAGACCGGCATCCTGACCTCCTGCTCGGACTACCACATCTTCAAGAAGCTCAACCTGCGCCGGTCGGAGGCCTTGCGGTTCTACCTGGAGGTAGTCGACGCCGCGCTGGAGGCGGGCATCAGGCCTCGCTGCCACTTTGAAGACCTGACGCGGGCGGACGTGTATGGCTTTGCCCTGCCGTTCGCGCAGGCGCTGATGGATCGGGCCAGGCAGTCCGGTATCTCGGTCAAGATCCGCCTCTGCGACACCATGGGCGTGGGCCTACCCTGGCCGGCGGCGGCCTTGCCGCGGGGCATCCCCAGGCTGGTGCGGGCGTTCGTCGATGAGGCGGGCGTGCCCTCGCAGCAGCTGGAGTGGCACGGCCATAACGATCTGTTCAAGGTCCACGTCAACTCGGTGACGGCCTGGCTGTACGGTTGCTCGGCGATCAACGCCACCCTGCTCTCCACCGGCGAGCGCACCGGCAACTCCCCGCTGGAGGCCGCCGTCATCGAGTACCTCAGCCTGACCGGTAACCGCGGCGCGATCGACCCCCGCGTGCTGACCGAGATCGCGACCTACATGCGGGATGAGTGCGGGGTCTCTATCCCGGCGAACTATCCCCTGCTAGGGTCCGACTTCAACGTGACGCGCGCCGGCATCCACGCCGACGGCCTGCTCAAGGATGAGGAGATCTACAACGTCTTCGACACGGAGCGGCTGCTTGGGCGCCCGGTGCACGTGGCGATCACCGATAAGTCGGGCACGGCCGGGGTGGCGTTCTGGGTGAACCAGGAGCTGGGGCGGAAGGGGAGCGACCGCATCGACAAGCACCATGCGGGCATCGTGGCGATACACGAGGCGATCCAGCGCCAGTACGACGCAGGGCGGGTCTCTAGCATGACGCAGGATGAGCTGCGGGCGCTGGCGCGGCAGTATCTGCCCGAATACTTCGGCAGCGCTGAACACCGCGCGCCGGCGGTCTCCCTGGCGAGCGGCCCGTCTCGCCCGCGCTGATGACGGGCCGCTGCGAGCGACCTCGCTCCAATCATTCACGACCGGCGATCAGTTCCCTCGCCCTCTGGCCGAGGGTGAGGGTTCCGCAGGCCAGGCGTTCCCTCTCTCACAGGGCGGGGGTGAGGGCTCCGCTTCTGAACCATCGGCCATGCCCCTGGGGAGCACCGGCGGCGCAGCCAATGGCCGGCCATCGTCAAGCCCACGTTCAGCCGGTAAGCGTGCCAGTCGCTGCCGGCAGGACGAGCGACCGCGTTCGCCTATTCGGTGTCGTCGTACTCGGGGCAGACGGCGTACCAGCGCCGGACCTTGTTCGCGTTTAGCTCTTCAACCGTGTAGAACGGCTTCACCCACAGGTCCTTGGCGCAGCGCGCCATCAGCCGACCCTGCTCGTCCTTGAACGTGACGGCATGCCAGCAGTTGGCGCAGAGCTGCGTCTCACGGCCCGCCTCCGCCTCCTCCCTGGCCTTCTTCTCTTTGACCGTCTCGCGCTCTTCCTGCGCTGTCTGCTGCGCCGCCTGCAGGGCGCGTTGCAGCAACAGACCAAGGTTGGTCTGTGCCGGGGTGTCGTCTGCGGTTGCCGGCGGGGGGCCCTTACGGCCCTCGCCACCGGGGCCACGAGGGGGCCGACGAGAACTCAAGGTAAGGAGATGGTATCGCACACGCAGGCCAGACAGCAATTCATCCATGGGACCCGCGGCACATGGCGGTATGGGCGGCGCCGGCCGCTCGCCGCGACGCCCGCGCGCCATGCCAGAATCCTGACGCATGCCTGGCCAGCGAGGGCACACGGAACGTCTCAGCCTGCGCGTCTTTCACCACCAGCTCGTCTCGGTGGCGGAGGAAATGGGCGAGGCCTTGATGCGTAGCGCCTTCTCCCCCAACATCAAAGAGCGTCGCGACTTCTCCTGCGCTGTCTTCGACGCCACTGGCCGCCTGCTGGCCCAGGCAGCGCACATCCCCGTCCACCTTGGCGCCATGCCGCTGGCCGTGCGCGCGGCCCGAGCGGCCGTGGAAGGCAGCGCGAGCTCGCACCTGGCCTCTCCCCGCGCGGCGCATGATCAAGGGCGGCCGGCGCAGGGGCGCGGCTGGGCGCGTGGTGATGTCGTGGCGCTCAACGACCCCTACGCCGGGGGCACCCATCTGCCGGACCTGACCATGGTTTCTCCTGTCTTCTCCGCCGGACGGCGCCCGCGCCTGCTCGGCTTCGTCGCCTCCCGCGCCCATCAAGCCGACATCGGGGGGATGAGCCCCGGCTCGATGCCGCTGTCGACCGAACTATTTCAGGAAGGGCTGATCATCCCGCCGATCAAGCTGGTCGAGCGCGGCGAGTGGCGCGGCGCGGCCCTGGCCCTGCTGCTCCGCAACGTCCGCACCCCCGACGAGCGCCTGGGTGACCTGGAGGCGCAGGTGGCGGCGCACCGCACAGGGGAGCGGCGGCTGCGTGAGCTGGCGCAGCGCTATCCGCCGGCCACCCTGCGCCGGCGCATCGAAGCGGTGCTCGACCACACCGAGGCGCTCGTCCGCCACGCCATCGCCCGCATCCCGCGAGGCACGTACCGCTTCGTCGACTGGCTCGACGACGATGGCCTGGGCTCAGGGCCGCTGCGGATCGAGGTGGCCGTCACCGCCACCGGCGATGGCGAGGTCGTGGTCGACTTCAGTGGCACGGCCGCGGAGACCCTGGGCCCCGTCAACGCCGTGGCGGCGGTGACCTGCTCCGCCGTCTACTACTGCATCCGTTGCCTGGCCCCCGAGGACCTGCCGTCGAACGAGGGCGCGCTGCGCCCCATCCGCATCATTGCGCCCGAGGGCACACTGGTCAACGCCCGCCCCCCGCGGGCGGTCTGCGCCGGCAACGTCGAGACGTCGCAACGCATCGTCGACGCCGTCTTCGGCGCCCTGGCCCAGGCCCTGCCCGACGTGGTGCCGGCGGCCAGTCAGGGCACGATGAACAACCTGACCCTGGGCGGCCTGGATCCCGCGCGCGGCCGGCCCTTCGCCTACTATGAGACCATCGGCGGCGGAGCGGGCGCGGGCCCGGCCGGACCCGGCCTGTCCGGCATCCACGTCCACATGAGTAACACCCTCAATACGCCGGTGGAGGCGCTCGAGCTGGCCTACCCCGTGCGGGTGGTGGAGTATCGCCTGCGGCGCGGCTCAGGTGGACCCGGGCGCTACGGCGGGGGCGACGGCCTGCGGCGTGTGATCCAGGCGCTCGCGCCGTGCACCGCCACGCTGATCACCGAGCGGCGCAGCTTTCCTCCGTGGGGCCTGGCCGGAGGCGGCGCAGGGGCGCCCGGCCGCAACTGGCTGCGTCGCGCGGGGGCGCGCCGCCCGCCCTCCCCAAGCGGCACTCCCGGCTCGGCGCCCGATCCCGAGCCTCTTGAAGAAACGCTACCGGGCAAGGTCGAGCTGCGGCTGGAGGCGGGCGACGTGCTAGGGATCGAGACCCCCGGCGGCGGAGGCTGGGGCGCCCCGCCCACACCCGGCACGGCGGAGCGATCGCCGCGCCCCGCTGGCGCGTGAGCCGTGGCGCCCGTGCGGTCGCGCTGCCTTCCGGCCTTCGGTAGGACGCCATGAAGCTATGAACCATGAGCATGAACCTATCAGTCGCATCACTTATTTTCCGCTCCGTCTTGAGAGGGGTGGCATGGAGCAGGTTGACGGGCGACGATCCACGGTGGAGGTGGACCGATGCCCCCGACGCC
>DAOTTI010000024.1:0-23991 GCA_034437795.1 Chloroflexota bacterium
GAACGTGCGGCTGGATCACCTCCTTTCTAGGGAGCGTCGCGGCTGGGCGGGCGTCCCCGCCGGTCTAGGGCTAGTCCATGGCTAGTCCATGGCTAGTCTGTGGACTAGTCGATGGCTAGTCTGTGGCTAGTACGCCGCCACGATGCTGCTGCTGGGTGCCCCCATCTGGCGGCGTCCATCACAATCACCGTGGCCAGGTACTAGTCTGTGCACCGGCGATGCCCCGCCTGCCAGCCGCCACTCCTAGGTCGATCCTCTGGAGTCCCCTCCAGAGGTAGCCGGTGCGGAGGCTCGTTCGTCCTTGGTGCGACGTGACGCTCGGACCTTGAGCGCTCGCCTGCCTTTCCTTCCACTCTTCAGCGGTTCAGGTTCCCTTTGTGCTACGGGGCTGCATCACGCAGCCCCGTTTTCGTCTCTCCGCCCCGGCGAAGCTTTCGAGCGGGGCCGCGTCGCACCGCGAGGGAGGCAAGATCTCACCCTCTTCGGTCGCGCCCGCGCCGCCCCCCTGTCCCACACCGCCCCACCGTGCGACTTGGCCCCGCCGCCCCCGCTCCAACGCGGAGAGGCGGAACGACGGCCATAGCCTGGCGCCATCCGGACCTGGTGTGGGCGCCCACGCGGGCGCGGTCAGAGAGCCCCTGGTTTGGTGACGCTCCTGCACCAGGACGTGGGCGCCCGCGCGGGCGCGGCCAGAGCGGCCAGAGATCTGAGATACTTTGGAGGGATCGCCAAGCAGGCCGGGCGATCGCGCGGCCCGCCGGCCCTGCGCCGACGGGAGCGAGGAAAGTCCGCACTCCACAGAGCAGGGTAGCGGGTAACACCCGTCCGCCGTAAGGCGAGGACCAGTGGCACAGAGACGACGACCCACCCGGACGGGCCTTCCCCTAGCGGGGCCGGCCCGTTCGGGCAGGGGGTGAAAAGGGTCAAACTCTACCCGGAGCAAGCCCAAGTTGGGGCGCTGACGCTGCTCGCCGAGCCCCAGGTAGGGCGCAAAGAGCCGCGGGGCAACCCGCCGGCCAAGAGAGATGATCGCCTCGAACAGAATGCGGCTTACGAGCCTGCTTGGCGTCCCCCCGACGCGGCAGGGCTTCACGCGGTAGCGCTTCGCAAGGAAGAATGAAGAAGGAGCAAGGAAGAAGGCGGCAGTCCACGAACGAGACCTCGCGGTTCGTGGATCCGTGCTCCAGCCTGCTCTAGCCTGGCGTATGCACGGCCAGCCAGGTGTTCCCTCTCCCATAGGGAGAGGGCCACGGTGAGGGCTCGTTAAGCTCCCTCTCCTTGTGGGCGAGAGCGAGGCTCCTTAAGCCCTTCAGACTGTGGGAGAGGGTTAGGGTTCCGCAGTCCGTGGTGACCAATCACGAAAGTCGCCCCTCTCTCATAGGGAGAGGGTAGCGCGTGGCCCCTGCGGCGTTGCCCTTGACCCCTCTCGCCGTGGGAGAGGCTTAGGGTGATGCCACCGCCCATGAATAGCCCAAGCTAGTGGGTCACTTGCCTCGACTGGAGCCAAACGCGGGTATACTTTTTGAGGGCTGCTCAGGCCAGGACACCGGTGAGCCGCGTCCTGCGCCCAGGTCGCTTGCCACGCCGCCATCGTCTAGAGGCCTAGGACATCACCCTTTCAAGGTGAAGATCGCGGGTTCGAATCCCGCTGGCGGTACCGGTTCCAAGGAACAATGAAAAAGGAAGAATGAACAAGGTGGCCTAGCGCAAGCCCACCTCGATACTTCCTTATTCCTTCTTCGTTTTTCATTCTTCATTCCTCTTGCTCCATGTCTGCAGCGCTCGACACGCCATTCGCGTCCCTCGCCCGCGTCGGGCAACTCCCGCCCAGGTACGTGGCCGACGCCTACCGCTACCGGCGCCGCCCGACGCGGGTGGTCTACGTCGGCGACGTCGGCGTCGGCGGGAGCCACCCCATCCGCGTCCAGTCGATGACGACGACCGACACGATGGATACGGACGCCACCGTGGCTCAGATCGTGCGGCTGGTGAAGGCAGGGTGCGAGATCGTCCGCGTCACGGCGCCGACGGTGGAGGATGCGCGGAACATTGGCGCCATCCGTAAGGCCCTGCACCGCAAGGGGATTCGGGTCCCGCTGGTGGCGGATATCCACTTCAGCCCCGCCGCCGCCATGGAGGCCGCCGACTACGCCGATAAGGTGCGCATCAACCCGGGCAACTTCGCCGATAGCAAGCGCTTCGCCGTGCGGGAGTATTCCGACGAGGAGTACGCCGCCGAGCTTGCGCGCATCGAGGAGCGGTTCGCCCCGCTGGTGGAGAAGTGCAAGGCGCGCGGGATCGCCATGCGCATCGGGACCAACCACGGGTCGCTCTCCGACCGCATTCTGAACCGGTTCGGCGATACGCCCCTGGGTATGGTGGAGTCCGCACTGGAATTCGCGCGCATCGCCGCCAAGTACGGGTATCACGACCTCATCTTCTCCATGAAGGCGTCCAACCCGAAGGTGATGATCCAGGCCTACCGGCTGCTGGCCGCGCGCCTGGATGAGCTGGGTTGGCCCTATCCCTTCCACCTGGGCGTGACCGAGGCCGGCAACGGCGACGATGGCCGGATCAAGAGCGCCATCGGCATCGGGAGCCTGCTGGCCGACGGGATCGGCGACACCATCCGCGTCTCCCTGACCGAGGAGCCGGAGCATGAGATCCCCGTCGCCTTCGCCCTGGCCCGGCCATATCAGCCGAAGAAGGAGCGCCCAGACGCGGGGACGCGGAGACGCGGAGGCAGGGAGACGCGGGGATCCGGAGACGCGGAGACGCGGAGACGCGAGGACGCGGTGGCGCGCGGAGGAGAGACGGACGTGCTGCCCGACCTGCGCCACCCCTACGAGTACACGCGCCGGCCGGCGCGGACGGTGGCCGTCGGCTGCACCGCCGTCGGCGGGGGCCAGCCGGTGCGCGTCTTCCACCCGTTCCCGGGCGACCTGGCCAGCGTCCCGAACGTGGTCCCGCGGGCCATCGCCCTGGCCAACGCGGATGGCATCGTCGACCGGCGTCCGGACGTGCTGTCGGTCCTGGTTGAGAGCGAGGCGGGAGCGGAGGCGCTTGCGGCCCTGCGCGCGGCGCTGGAGCAGGCGGAGGTGGAGCTGCCGCTGTGCGTCTGCGTGCCCGCCGGCTTCCCGGGCGTGTCCCGCGTGGCGCGACAGGCGGATATGGTGGCGGTGAGCACGGGGGAGTCGGTCCCCGCGGCTGAGCTGCGCGCCGCGCTGGAGGCCATAGCGGACGCGCGCCGGCCCGTGCTGCTGGAAGCCGTGCCCACTGCCGGCGCACCGGATCCGGCTGCGGCCGCGGATGCGGCCGTGCACCGCGTGCTGGAGGCGGCGATGCTGGCCACCGCGGCGGGGTGTCGCGACGCCGTGCTGGCGGTGAATGCCCGCGATCCCGATCTGGCGCTGCGGACCTACCGGCTGCTGGCCAGCCGCCTGGCCGAGCGCGACCTCGACTACCCCATCCATCTGCTGGCCTGGCCGGCTGGAGACGCCGAGGAGGTCATGCTCCGGTCGGCCGTGCTCCTGGGCTCGCTCCTCTGCGATGGGATCGGGGACTCGATCCAGATCCTGGGTGGCCGCGCGTTCGACGACCAGCGCCGCGCGCACCTGGCATTCAACATCCTGCAAGGGGCGGGGGTCCGCCTGTCGAAGACGGAATTCGTCGCCTGCCCATCCTGCGGCCGCACCCTCTTTAACCTGCAGGAGACGACGGAGCGGATCCAGCGCAAGACCGGCCATCTCAAGGGTGTCAAGATTGCTATTATGGGCTGCATCGTGAACGGCCCGGGCGAGATGGCCGACGCCGACTTCGGCTACGTGGGTGGCGCGCCCGGGAAGGTCAATCTCTACGTGGGGAAAGAGTGCGTCGAAAAGGGTGTCCCCGCGGCCGTGGCCGACGAGCGCCTGATCGAGTTGATCCGCACCCACGGCAAGTGGGTCGATCCGCCGGTCGAGACGCTGGCCGCGTCTCGCTGAGCGACCCTGCGCTGCTCTACTGCGGCGCCGTGCCAGCGAGCCCGGGCTCTTCACGAGTGGCGCCCTCACCCGATCCTAAAGGCGGTGGGAACACATCGCCGCACGTGGAGGATCGGGGCTACGTAGGTGCCGGTATGGTCGTGCGGGACAGGACGGCCGGGCATCGATGGACAGGGCGACGCGAACATACCAGCGGGTTCTTAGGTGCATGCTGCCGATCGGTCATGGGAGTGCACGATGAGCAGAACGCGAGTAGTCCTGGTTGACGACCAGCGGTTGTATCGCCGGGGCGTGCGCGCGGCGCTGGAGCAGGCGCCGGAGATCGAGATCAGCGGCGAGGTAGAAAACGATGATGACGCGGTCCAGCGCGTGGTGGCGCTGAACCCGCAGGTGGTAGTGCTGGGCGAGCTGAGCGGCGGCTGGGACGTCTTTGCGGCCGCGCTCCGCCGGCACCTGCCAAAGACCGGCCTGGTCGTCCTGCTGAACCGCGTCTCGGAAGAAGACCTCTTCTACGCCTTAAAGGCCGGCGCGTGCGCCTGCCGGCCACGCACGATCAACGGGCCGGCCCTCCTGGAGGTGGTGCGCCAGGCCGCCCGCGGGGAATGCGTCATCCACATGAGCGACGTCACCACCACCGAACCGTCGCGACGTCTCCTTGGGCAGCTCGGCCTGGAGGCCGACAAGATCGCGGCCGAGCCGCCGGCGCCCTGCCCGCTTTCCGAGCGGGAGATGGAGATCCTGGCCGGCGTCGCAGAGGGATGCTCCAACAAGGAGATCGGCCGGCGGTGCGGCATCTCCGACCAGACGGTCAAGAACCACCTCACCACCGTCCTGCGCAAGCTCGGCGTGACCGACCGGACGGAGGCCGTCGTCATCGCCCTGCGCAATCGCTGGCTCAAGCTGGAGTCGATCAAGGTAGGCAGCCGCGCCGCATAACCCGGATCCTTTGCGCGCGGAGCCTTCACCCTCTCCCACTGGGAGCCAGAACTAGCCGCTCTTCACCAGCGAAGCCCTCACCCACTGCTTAGGGGAGAGGGGACCAGCGCAACGCCGCGGCACTGCGCCCGCCCAGAGCAAGCCCGCCCGCGGCCGGACCGGCCTACCGTGCCGGTGTCACCGTCGGGCGGGGCGGCGTCGGGGTGCTCAGCAAAGCCGCGCCGGGGGCACGACCCGTCCCGCCCTGCGTGGCGCCGTAGCCGCCGGCGCCGGCATCGCGGCAGGCGCCGGCCAGCAGGGCGCTCAGGCTCACGGCCAGCCAGAGCACCAGCGCGACTGCACCCAGACGGCTTGTGTGACGCGGTGGCCGTCTCACCGCAGCCCTCGCGGAGACATTGCGGGTCTGGTCGTACTCTTCACAGGCAGTAGGGCGACCGGTATGGCGGGGCGCCAACTCACCGCAGCCCTCCCGGGTAGAACATCGGCGTGAGCAAGAGGGAGAGCAGCATCAGCACCGCGCCGGCAATCAGGCCGGCCACGAGCAGAATGAGCGCCACCACGCGGGCCGGCGGCCGCCCGTGGCCTCCAGGCCGCGTGTACCAGTCCCACATCTCAGCATAAGTCTACCCCACCACGGAGCCGGCGAGGGTCTCCAGGCCCCGCTGGCGACGATCCAGGGACATCTTCACGGCCAGCGAGGGGTCCCGTCTCCCTGTGGGAGAGGGTTAGGGTGACGGCTCCTCTTGTCCCCTCACCCTATGGGAGAGCGGGGGCCCGCGCAGCGGAAGGCGGGGAGGGCTCCGCTGAAGAAGCCAGCCTACGCCAGGCGCAGGGGCAGGACTCGCTCCACCAGGTGCCGCAGGACGGCCTGGACGCGCGCCGCCGCAGCGGGATCCGCCGGTGGGACGCCGCTATCGGCGAGGAGAGAGAGATCCGCCGGCCATGCGTCGTTACCGGCCGGCAGGCGCCCCGCTAGAATGGCCAGCAGCACTGCCCAGCAGCGGGCGGCGTGCTGGGGATGGTAGCCCCCGCTGCCCAGCGCGATCAGGCGCCCGTCGCACAGCTCGTGGGCGAGCTGGTGCATCCAGGTCGCTACTAACCGGTAGGCGCCGGTGCTCAGGCGCAGGCGCACCAGCGGATCACTGTAATGCCCGTCTACGCCGAAGTTCACCAGCAGCACCTCCGGCCGGTAGGCCCGTAGCGCGCGGGGCACCACCTGCTCAAAGGCAGTGGCAAACGGGCCATCCCCGGCGTACGCGGGCAGCGTCACGTTGACGTTCAGGCCAAAGCCGGCGCCCCAGCCCACCTCGTCCACGCTCCCGGTGCGCGGGAAGAACCGGCCATCGTACTGGTGAAAGGAGATGGTGAGGACCGGCTCATCGTACAGGAGCTCCTGCACGCCGTCTCCATGATGCCCGTCGATATCGACGATCGCCACGCGGCGAAAGCCGTAGTCGCGCTGCAGCCAGCGCACCGCCAGCACCACGTCGTTGAAGATGCAGAACCCACTGGTCCGGTCGCGATGGGCGTGATGCAGCCCGCCGCCGGGGTTGAAGACGTGGCAGGCCTGGCCTTCACCGATGAGGCGCACCGCGGCCAGGGTCGCGCCCACGGCGGCCAGCGCGCGTTCGAACAGCCCGGGCCAGGCCGGCGTGTCGCGCCGGTCCAGGTAGCCGTGGCCTTCGGCGGCGCGCTGGCGCACATACTCCACGTACTGGGGCGGATGCACCGCTAGCAGGTCGTCCGGGTCCGCCAAAGGCGGCTGCACCGTGCGCGCCGCGGCGTCCAGGTCGAGGCGATGGAAGAGCTCCAGGGCCATGCGGTACCGCTGCCAGGACGGCCGCACCGGTGAAAAGCCGCGCCCGTTGTACAACGGGTGGTAGGTGAGGCAGACCTGGCCTGGCATCCGTCCTCTATCATACGTGGCTTGGGGGATGCCGGCGCCTGGCCCGCTCCCAGGTCTGGCAGCGCCTCGCGCCCCGTAGCGAGCGCCGAACCGCAGCATGCGTCGAGCGCGATGAGACAATGATCGATCTGCTCCCATTCTTGCAGCTGGGTCCGCTCACGTTGAGCGTGAGCGAGGTGACGGCGCACGTCAAGCAGCTGCTGGATGACGACCCGACGCTGAACGACCTCTGGGTGCGGGGGGAGGTCTCCGATCCACGGACCTACGCCTCGGGACATACCTACTTCACCCTGAAAGACGGCTTCAGCCAGCTCAAATGCGTCCTCTTCCGGCACAGGGCGCGAGGGCTCGAGCCACTGGAGCACGGGCGCCAGTACGTGGTGCGGGGCGCCGTCTCGGTCTATGAGGCGACGGGGGTCTACCAGCTCTACGTGACCGATCACCGTCCCATCGGCCTCGGGGAGCTCTATCAGCAGTTCGAGCTGGTCAAGGCCAGGCTCCAGGCGGAAGGGCTGTTCGCGCCGGAGCGCAAGCGCCCGCTGCCCCCGTGGCCTCAGCGCATCGGGATCGCCACGTCGGCGCACGGCGCCGTCCTGCATGACCTCAAGAGCGTGATCGGGCGGCGCTATCCGATTGCTGAGCTGGTGCTGGCGCCCTGCCTGGTACAGGGGGCGGAGGCGGTGCGCAGCATCGTGGCTAGCCTGGAGGCGCTCAATCAGGCGGCGGTAGACGTCATCATCCTGGCCCGCGGGGGCGGCTCGATCGAGGACCTGTGGGCCTTCAACGACGAGGCGGTGGCGCGGGCCATCGCCGCCTCGCGGGCGCCCGTGGTCAGCGCCGTCGGCCATGAGACGGACTTCACCATCGCCGACTTCGTCGCCGACCTCCGCGCGCCGACGCCGTCGGCCGCCGCCGAGCTGGTGGCGCCGGACGGCGGGGCGCTGGACCTGCAGGCCGCAGCGCTGGCGGAGCGGGCCGGCCGAGCGGTCAAGGCCCAGCTCTGGGTCTGCGCCAGCGATCTGGCCGAGCGGGAGGCGCGCCTGCGCCGCGCCATGGCGGCCGCCCTGGGGCAGGAGGCACGCCGGCTCGACGCCCTTGAGGCGCGGCTGCGGGCGCTCAGCCCCCTGGCGATCCTGCAGCGCGGCTACGCCGTGGCCCGCGACGCCAATACGCAGCAGGTGCTCAAGAGCGTGCGCCAGGGCTACGCGGGCCAGCTCATCGACGTGCGCCTGAGTGACGGCACGCTCCGCGCGCAGGTGTCGGCGGTGCGCGCCCCTGAGAGCCAGGCGGCCGGCTGCCTCCCTGGGATAATCACTGGATGAGAACGTGGTGCGTCCGCCAGGTAGCCGGCGCCTCGCCCTCCCTGGGAGCGCGCGGCGGCGTTCTGCCGGATGCACCGGAAAAAGGCGACAAGCATGTCCATCACACCAGGCTCGCCCCGTTCGGTCGCGATAGAACCAGACGCACCGGCCACAGATACGAATATGGCCAGTCCTGACCAGCGGCCCGCGTCTGGCGCCACTCCGGACACGGCGCCCGGCACGTTCGGCGCCGCCATGGCGCGCCTGGAGGCGATCGTGGCGCGCCTGGAGAGCGATGAGGCAGTGGAGCTTGAGGACGCGATCGCCCTATACGAGGAGGCCGTGGCCCTGGCCCGCGCCTGCCGCGCGCAGCTGGCCCGCGCCCAGCTGCGGCTGACCGAGCTGGCGGTCGAGGCCCATAACGGAGTTGACGCGCCGCGTCCGGCGGACCCCGGGACCGGCGGGGCGCAGTAACAGTCGAGTTCTGCCGGCCGGTCCCGCAACGGGCGGGGGTGCGTGAGGGTACCCGCTGCGCCCAGGGCCGGCGGGGCGCACTGGCCACCGGCCGCGGCGCGGCCCTGCTCCGGCCTTGCTTCGGGACCGTCTAGCCGGGCCGAGGCACGAGTGACCGCAGATTGAGGAGCAATGAGCGCGGACCTGCAGTACTTCTGGAACGAGCAGATCGTCGTCCAGGCCGGTCCGCTGGCCGCTAGGCTGGCGCTGGCCATCGTGGCGCTCCTGGTGGTGCTGGTGAGCGCGCGCCTGGCTCTGGGCGCCGAACGGCGGGCGCTGGCCCGCACACGCGCGCACCCCAACGCGCGCCTGCTGGTCGACCGGCTGATCGAGTTCGGCTTCATCGTCCTGGCGGCCGTGTGGGTGCTCTCCATCCTGGGCGTGCAGGTCACGGGGCTGGTGGCCCTGCTGGGGGTCGTCGGCCTGGCCGTCAGCCTTGCGCTGCAGGACGTGCTGAAGAACCTGGTGGCGGGGCTGTACATCCTTATCGAGCGCCCGTTCACGATCGGCGAGCAGATCGACTTCAAGACCTTCTCCGGTGTGGTCGAGACCATCGAGCTGCGGACCACCGCCCTGCGCACCGCCACCGGCCAGCGCGTGATCATTCCCAACGCCATGCTCTTTGCCGACGCCCTGGTGAACCGCAGCGTCTATGGCCGCCAGCTGGTCAAGCTGCGGGTGGCGCTGCCGCTGCCCGACGAACGGCGGGCAGCGGAGCTGGCGAGGCAGGTGGCCTGCGCCATTCAGGACCTTGGCACGGCCACGGCCCGGGACGGCGGGGGCCCCACCGTGCTGGTGGAGGCGCTGGGCAAGGACAAGCTGACGCTGCGGGCGGAGTTCTGGGCGCCGGACGCGAGAACGGTCGCGCCGGAGGCCGTGTGGGCGGTGCACCGCCTGCTGCCGGAGGCAGAGATCACGGTGCTCGAGTCGTAGGCATCGGGGGCGAATGCCGGTGGAAGCGACGCAGTCTCAAGGCCGGCCGGCCCGGCGCAAGCGCATTGGCGTGCTGGGAGGCACCTTCGATCCCATCCACTACGGGCACCTGTTCTCGACCGAGGTGGCGGCCGCCGGCGCCTGCCTGGATCAGGTCCTGCTGGTGCCGGCCAGCCAGTCGCCCCTCAAGCCCGGGGCGGCGGCCGCGGCCCATCACCGCGTGGCCATGGCGCGCCTGGCGGCGGCCGGAAACCCCCTGCTGTGGGTGGACACGATCGATGTCGATCGCCCGCCCCCATCGTACACAGTAGATACGGTGAGCCTGCTGCAGGAGCGCTATCCGGACGCGGACCTGTTCCTGATCCTGGGGGCCGATGCGCTGCAGGACTTCATGGAATGGCGGGAGCCGGAGCGCCTGCTGGACCTGTGCCGGCTGATCGTCGTCGCGCGCCCGGGATATCGCCTGGAGGTGCCGGCGCCCGTCGTCGCCGCCCTCGGCCCGCGCGTGCAGCGCATCCAGCTGCAGCCAATGCCCCTGCTGGAGATCTCCTCCACCGACCTGCGCCGGCGGTTCGGCGCCGGCGAGCCGGTCCGCTACCTGCTGCCGGACGCCGTCGAGGAGTACGTGCGGGCACACGGGCTCTACGGGGCCGCCCCGCGGCGGCCGGGCGCCTGCCGGTAAGCGAGGCGTCCCTCTCCCATGGCGAGAGGGTTAGGGCGAGGGCACCTCTAGTCCCCTCGCCCATAGGGAGAGGGCGAGGGTCAGGGCTCTTCCCTTTCCCTCTGGGAGAGGGTGAGGATGAGTGCTCCACTCATGAAGAATCCACGCCGGCGGCACCGGACGTGCATCAACCACGGAGCGGACGGTTGGTGGCCGCCGGCCCCGCCATCCAGATGACGGTGCTATACTGACGCACAAGCAGTCCGGTCGACGAACGAGGTATGGCAGAACCGCACCCGGAAGAGCAGACGGCGGCCCCGCCGCGTGGCCGGCCAGCCGCCACTGCGCGTGCGCCGCGGCCGGCGCCGGGCGGGCGGGCGCAGCCGGCGCCACTGGCCTTGGCCAAAGAAATCGTCCAGATCGCCTCAGACAAGGGCGCCTCGGACATCCTGCTGATGGACATCCGCAAGCTGTCCATCATCGCCGACTTCTTCGTGATCTGCAGCGGGGATAACCCGCGCCAGATCCGCGCCATCCATCGCGGCATCAGGGAGGGGCTGGACGAGCAGTTTGACGTGGAGCCGCTGAACGAGTCCGGCGCCGACCAGGAGCAGGCGGGCTGGGTGGTGATGGACTATGGCGGTGTGATCGTGCACATCTTCTCCCCTGCGATGCGGGAGTTCTATGGATTGGAGCGACTGTGGCGGGAAGCTGCTACGCTACTACGGATGCAATAGATGCGGCCGCCGTGGCGGCGCACGGTACTGGTACAGGCGACGGGAGAGGCCGCACCGGCGGGCCAGCAGTCCAGCAGGCGTAGGAGCGAGCGAGTGAAGGACGAGCGAGGCGGAGGCCTGGCCGGCAATCAGTTTTTCCTCATCGGCATCCTGATCGGGAGCGCCGCCGGGCTCGCATTGGGATCGGCCCTTGGGTTCGAGCTGCGGCCCGACAACATCCGTGCGCTCCGGAAGATGCTCCGCCGCCTGATGGGGCACGAGGACCGGCCACACTACGACCTGATGGTGTAACCAGACCGGCCGGCCTCCAGCCGCGACCATTGCACCTTGAACGTTAAACCTGCCGGAGGCAGCGCCTACACGGCCAGCTTGGCGATCGTGGCCCCTTCCCCGCCTTCCATCGGGCCGGCAGGCTCATAGGCATGTACCATCGGGCTCCGGGCCAGGTAGTCGCGAATGATCTGGCGCAGGACCCCCGTCCCTTTGCCGTGGATGATCCGCACGTAGGGCATGCCGGCGAGGAAGGCGTCGCTGAGATAGCGCTCGACGCGCGGGACCACGTCGTCGGCCCGCGTGCCGCGGACGTCGATCTCCATCTGGACTGACCTGGCCGGGGGCAGGCGTACCGGCGGCTCGGCCGGCCGCGCGGCGCGCGGGGCGAGATGTCCCGCACCGGCGCGCTCATCGGCCTCGCGTCTGGTCACACGCCTGAGCTCGCGCACCTGGGCGCGCGTGCGCAGGTTACCCAACTGCACCTCCACCTCCCCCCGTTCGTCCGGATCGCTGACCACGCGTCCAACGGCATTCAGCCGGCGCACCTCCACACGGTCGCCGATCCCCAGCGGGCGATCGTCCTCGGCGGCGCCGGCCCGCTGGGACCGCGACACGGGGCGGGCAGCGATCTCCTGCGCCGCCACCTGCATCTCCTTCGCGCTCTGCGCCACGGCCAGCCGGTCGCCTCCCGCAGCGGCCACGCGGTGCTCCGCCCGCCGGATGCGCTCACGAGCCTCCGCCAGCAGGGCCTCCGCCTCCCGCTGCGCCGCTTCCAGGGCCGCCGCCCGCTCGTCCTCGATCTGCTCCAGGCGCCGCTGCAGCGCCTGCCGCCCGCGCTCGGCCTCCGCCCGCGCCCGCTCGGCCGCCTCGAGCGCCTGGCGGGCGGCCTCGCGCTCGTCCTGGATGGCGTGCAGCAGCTGCTCGATCTGCATGCTGGACGGGGCGAGCAGCGCCCGCGCCTGCTCCAGGATTGGAGCGGCGAGGCCGAGACGCTGGGCGATGGCCAGGGCATTGCTCCGCCCGGGCAGGCCAATGACCAGGCGGTACGTCGGGCGGAGCGTCTCCACGTCGAACTCGACGCTGGCGTTCTGTATCCCCGGCTGCTGGTGAGCGAAGGCCTTGAGCTCGGAGTAGTGCGTGGTGGCGATGGTGCGCACCCCGCGCTCGACCAGGTGCGAGAGCAGGGCGCGCGCTAGGGCCGAGCCTTCCTGCGGATCGGTGCCGGCCCCGAGCTCGTCCAGCAGCACCAGGGAGCGCTCATCGGCGCGGGCGAGGATGCGCACGATGTTCGTCATGTGCGACGAGAACGTGGACAGGCTCTGCTCGATGCTCTGCTCGTCGCCGATGTCGGCGAAAATCTGGTCGAAGACGGCTACCGATGAGCCGGGCGCCGCCGGAATGTGCAAGCCGGCCTGGGCCATCAGGTGCAGCAGGCCTACCGTCTTGAGGGCGACCGTCTTGCCGCCGGTATTGGGCCCCGTGATAACCAGGGCGATCACGTCCTTCTTGGACGCGCCGCTAACCGCATCAGCCTCGGAGGCGCCGCCGTCCAGACCGCCGCCGCGCGTGGCCTCTCCCGCCACGAGATCGCCGCGGGCGTGCGCAAGAGAGCCGGCTGGCGCCACGCCATGGCTCTCGTCCCCCCTCTCCGCATCGCCGCGTCCCCGCGTCTCCCCTTGGCCGGGGGGCGGGCCGGTCCCGAGCCAGACGTCGATAGGGACCACGTCCCCGACCAGCAGCGGATGGCGCGCCTGGATCAGGCGGAAGCAATAGGCCTCTTCCAGCGCCGGCTCGACGGCGCGCAGGGCCAGGGCGTACTTCGCTTTGGCCAGGGCCAGATCGATGCTGGCGAGCGCGTGGACTGCGGCGATGATGCGATCAGCATGCTGCCCGACCAGGCCGGAGAGGTGGCGCAGGACGCGCTCGATCTCCTTCTCCTCCTCGATCTGTAGGTGCCGCCACTCGTTGTTGAGCTCCACCGCCGCCAGCGGCTCCATGAAGACCGTCGCCCCGCTGGCCGACGCGTCGTGCACGATGCCGCGGAACTGGTTGCGCGCCTCAGCGCGGATGGGAATGACGTAGCGCCCGGCGCGCATGGTGATGATCGGCTCCTGCGCCACGCCCTGCGCCGCTGCAGCATCGACGATGCGCTGGAGCGCCTCCATCAAGCGGTTGTAGGCGGCGCGTAGCTGCGACCGGATCCGGGCCAGCTGCGGTGAGGCCGTGTCCAGGATCTGGCCGCGATCGTCGATGCTCTCCTTGATAGCGCGGGCGACCACGGGGCAAGGGTCGATGGTCTGGGCGGTGGCAGCGAGCAGCGGCAGACGGTCCGCGACGCCGGCCAGTGCGCTCCGCACGTAGGCGCCGCTCTCCAGGGTGTCGCGCACGTCGAGCAGGACCTCTGGCTCCAGCGTCACCCCGCGGCCGGCATGCTCGGCCGGCGCCCGAACGTCGTGCGCGCGCCGCACCGAGAACTCGGGCTGCAGCTCCAGCAGCAGCCGGGCCTCGGTCGTCTCCTGCAGCGCCCGCTGCACCACCGCCCGGCTATTGCTCGGCTCAAGGGCCAGCGCCAGCTCGCGGCCAGCGGCAAACGACGTCCGCTCGGCCAGACGCTCGCGGATCTTGTCGAACTCCAGGACGCTCAGCGTACGGGCATCCATCGTGGCCCATCCTGAACCGGTGCCGCCGTCAGTCCCCAGAACGGTAGTTGGGCCCCCAAGACAGGGAGCAGCCCTCAAAACGGAAGGAGCACGCCTGAGGCGTGCCTCCGTAACAGTTCCGTAAAAGTGTAGCCGGAAAGGGCCGGGGCCGCGCGGGCGCGCTATCCCCGCAGCTTCGCCCCTGTCTGGCGCTCCACCGCCTGGATGATCCTCGCCCGCACGGCCGCCACCTCCTCGTTGGTCAGGGTATGGTCCTGGGCACGGTAGGTGACGGTGTAGGTCAGGCTCTTGGCGCCCTCGGGGATGGGCGGCCCGGTGTAGACATCGAGCAGCGTCACCGCCTCCACCAGGGGCGCCCCCGCGCGCTGGATCGACGCCACCACCCGCTCCGCCGGCAGGTCCGCACTGACGATGAAGGAGAAGTCCTCGATCACGGCGGGGAACTGCGGCAGCGGCCGGTAGCGGCGCTCGCGCGTGGCGTGCTGGATGACGCGGTCGAAGTCCAGCGCGATCATGTAGCAGCGCTGGCCAATGTCGAAGGCGACGGCGGTCTCCTGGTCCACCTCCCCGATGACGCCTAGCACCTCCTCCGGCAGGACCGGCTTCTTGCCCGCCGCCTCGGGGCGGTGGTTGAGCACCACGGCGGCTGCGCGGTACGGGTGGAAGCCCGGGTGCTGCAACGGGACGTAGCCGTGGCCCCTGATCCCTAGCCGCTCCAGGAGCGTCTCCAGCACGCCCTTGACGTAATAGAAGTCGTTTTCCAGGCGGGCGCTCCAATCCGGCCCGGTGCGGAAGGCGCCGGTCACCGCCGTCAGCACGCGCCGCTCCTCGGGCAGGTCGCTGGGACGGGGGATAAAGATCCGGCTCACCTCGAAGAGATGCACGTCGCGGTCGGCGTAGCGCAGGTTCTTACTCAGGGTTTCGAGCAAGCTCGGCACGGCCGAGGTGCGCATCACGTCTTCATCCTGGCTGGCCGGGTTCGCCAGCCGCACCGGTTCCACCGGCGGGGCGATGCGGTCGTCCACCAGGGCGGCGAGCGATGCGCTGGCGTGCTGGCCATCCGCGTGCGGGAAGCGCGCCAGGCGAGCCTCACTGGAGAGCGTATAGGTCTGGACCTCGGTGAAGCCGGCCGCCGCCAGCACGTCGCGGGCGGTGTCCTCCCACCGCATGGGCTCGTTGGGGACCGGCACGGGGGGCTCGCCCCGCATCATGGCCGCGGGGATGCGGTCGTAGCCGTCGATGCGCGCCACCTCCTCCACCAGGTCGGCCGGCCGCTCGATGTCCAGGCGCCACACCGGCGCATGCACGATGTAGTCGCCCTGCGTCGCCACGGGGTCCGGCTTCTCATACATGAAGCCCAGCCGGTCGAACACCCGCTCGATGGTGGCGGCGTCGTAAGCGACGCCCAGCAGGCGCTCAAACTCCCGCGGCGAGAGGCGGATGACGGGCCGCTGGTCCGGGCGGGGATAGTTGTCCACCGGCTCGCCGATCAGCTCCGCGCCGGCCAGGTCGATCATCAGCTGCGCGGCGCGCAGGGCGGCCGGCAGGGTGTGCTCCGGCGGAATGCCCCGCTCGAAACGGCGCGACGCCTCCGTCGGGCGCGGCAGCAGGGCCCGCGCCGTGCGCCGGATGCTGGCCGGCTTGAAGTTGGCCGACTCCAGAAGGATGGCCGACGTCGTCGGGCGCACCTCCGTCTCCGCCCCGCCAATGACGCCGGCCAGCGCTACCGGCCGCTCCGCGTCGGCAATCACCAGCTGGGCCGGCGAGAGCCTGATCTCAGGGCGGTCTTCGGCCAGGGTGAGCAGCGTCTCCCCTTCACGGGCCGGCCGGACGACGATCTTGCCCCCGCGCAGCGTCTCATAGTCGAAGGCGTGCAGGGGCTGGCCCCACTCCAGCATCACGAAGTTGGTGATGTCCACCACGTTGTTGATCGGGCGCATGCCCGCGGCCTGGAGCCGCTCCTGCATCCACGCCGGCGACGGGCCGATCTTGACGTTCTTGAGCAGGACCCCGGTATAGCGCCGGCACAGATCGGGGTCCTCGATCTCGATGACCAGAGGCTCGTCGGGCCGGCGGGCCCGCGCCGGCCGCGGCTCGGCCATCGGCACCCGCACCTGCTGCTCGGTGAGCGCCGCTACCTCGCGCGCCACCCCGATCATCGCCAGGCAGTCCGGGCGGCCCTTGAGATCGAGCTGGATGATGCTGTCCCCAATCGCCTGCGCCAGAGGCACGCCCACCGGCGTGTCCGGAGGCAGGACCAGGATGCCGGCGTGGTCGTCCGAGAGGCCCAGCTCGAACCCGGACATGACCATCCCTTCGGAGACGACACCGCGCACGTCCGTGGGCTGGAGCACGCGCTCCACCACGTTGCCGCTCCGGTCCACCGTCCGGTAGCGCGTGCCGGCCAGGCCCAGCGGCACGATGTCCCCGACCTTGAGATTGGTCGCCCCCGTTACGACGCGGATGGTGCGCCCGGCGCCGTACTCGGCCGTGACCAGCAAGAGGCGGTCGGCATTGGGGTGGCGCTCGATCCGCTGGACGCGGGCCACCCACACCTTGTCCCACGCCCCACCGACGTGCTCGATGGCCTCCACCTCGATGCCGGCCATGGTCAGGCGCTGCGCCAGCTCCTCGGCCGATAGCGCCACGTCCACGTAGTCTTTGAGCCACTTCAGCGAAACTCTCATCGTCTGCTCCGTCTCTGGCAGGGGATACCGCAGGCACGGCTACTCAGAACTGGGATAGGAACCGGATGTCATTGCCGTAGAAGAGGCGAATGTCATCGATGCCGTAGCGGAGCATGGCCATCCGCTCGAAGCCGAAGCCGAAAGCCCAGCCGGTATAGCGGCCAGGATCGATGCCCACGTTCTCCAGCACCTGGGGGTGGACCATCCCGCAGCCGCCGATCTCGATCCAGCCATCGCCGCCGCAGACGCGGCAGCCGCCACCGCCGCAGACATGGCAGCTCATGTCGAACTCTGCCCCCGGCTCGACGAAGGGGAAGTAGCCGCAGCGGAACCGGATCTGGCGCTCAGGGCCGAACAGCGAGCGGATCATGTAGGTCAGCACCCCCCGCAGCTCGGCCATGTTGGTCGACTCGTCCACCGCCAGCCCTTCCACCTGGGCGAACTTAGACTCGTGCGACGCATCGGTCGCCTCATTGCGGTAGACGCGGCCCGGTACGATGACGCGAATGGGCGGGCGCTGCTGCTGCATGACGCGGATCTGCACCGGCGAGGTGTGGGTGCGCAGCACGACGTCGTAGTCGCCGCTCTCACGGGCGCCCTTGCCGACGTTGGCCACGTAGAAGGTGTCCTGAATGTCCCGCGCCGGGTGGTCGGGCGGGATGTTCAGCAGGGTGAAGTTGAACAGGTCCCACTCCACCTCCGGCCCCTCCACCACGCTGAAGCCGAGGCGCAGCATGATCTGCTCGATGTCCCGCCGGATCTGCGTGATGGGGTGGAGCCGGCCCAGATGCAGGCCCTTGCCCGGCAGGGTCACGTCTACCCGCTGGGCCAGCAGCTCCTGCGCCCGCGCCTGGGCGCGCAGAGCCTTCAGCCGCTCGTTGTAGGCCGCCTCCAGCGTCGCCTTTACCCGGTTCGCGGCGGCGCCGGCCGCGGGGCGCTCCTCCGCCGAGAGCGCGCCCAGCCCGCGCAGGAGCTCAGAGAGCGTCCCGCGCCGGCCCAGGACCCTGATCCGCCATTGCTCGAGCGCGGCCTCGTTCGGCAGGCCGGCTAGCTCTGCTAGCGCCGCTCGCTCCAGCGCATTCAGCTCGTCGATCAGTGATGTCGCGACCATGTTGTGCACAGCTCCTTCCTCGTGCGCCCGCATCACGGTTCACGCTTCAAGGTTCAAAGTTCAAGATTGAAGGATCAAGATGACGAGAGGGTCGCCTGCTGTGTGATGGCGCGCTGGCGCCGGGCCTCGAACAGCAGGATGCTTCCCGCCACGCCGGCATTGAGGGACTCGACGTGCTGGACGGGAATGGACACGCTTCCCGTAGCCAGCTCCCGTGCCGGCTGGGACGGCCCGTGGGCCTCGTTACTGACGATGACCGCGCAGTCGCGCGTCCAATCCACCTCCCAGTATCGCCGTGGCGCGCGGGCATCCGCCAGCCAGATGGCGCAGCCGGCGGGTAGGGCCTGCCGGATGGCGCTCCAGTCGAGGTCGGCGCCCAGCCGGACGTAGAAGTGCGCCCCGGCGCCAGCGCGCACGACCTTGGGGGAGTACACGTCCACCGTATCGCGGCTGGTCAGGACCAGGCTCGCCCCCGCGCCGGCCGCGGAGCGGAGCAGCGTGCCGGCATTGCCCGGGTCGCTCACCCCGTCCAGGATCAGGGCCAGCCCGTTCGCCCCCGGCGCCGTGGCGGCCGGGGCCGCCTCCGGCAGCGGCATCACGGCGACGATGCCCTGGGGCGTGACGGTGGCGGTGACGTGCGCCAGCACCCGTTCGGTGACGGGCCGTACGGGGACGCCGGCCCCCCGCAGGCGGCGCAGGAGGCTGCGCTCGCGCGGGTCCCGCTGCCCGAACGATGGGAGATGGAGCACCAGGCGCGGCCGCGCCTGTGCGGTGGCCGCCTCCACCAGGCGGAGACCCTCCACCAGGAAGCCGCGGTGGCGCCGGCGCCCTGCCGCTTGCAGGAGCGACCGCGCCAGCTTCACGTGCGGGTTCTCCAGGCTCGTGATCGGCTCTACGTCCGCGCGGTTCATCGGGTCATCGTACGTTTGCAGAGTTGCACAGCGCACGTCACGCGTTCCAGGGCTCGCAGGCTGCCGGTTCCGGCCATGGCGCGCTCGCCTTCGGTCCCGTTGAACTTGGCTTGGTACGTTGGACACACCACGGCCGCTGAGAGACGCCAAGACATGAAAAACGGAGCCTGAGGGCTCCGTTCAGTCGAGATGGCCAGGTCTGGGCGGGAGCGCGTCCCTGCCGTCGGTGCGTGGACCATCCAGGCAATGACCCAGGTATTGCCCCGCGCCCTTCTCCGGCGAGGTGAACACACCACCGCCGGCACGGTCGCCGGCGCCACTGGCCCAGAACGTCGGTCAGGTCGTCGGCGTCAGGAGCGCTAGGAGAAGGACCCTGGACGAACCCGCTTGGGTCCCCCGTCCGTCCCGCGCCGGCGCTCCGTGACCGGCGCTCTAGGCGGCGCCGGCCACCGGCTGCGTCGTCGCCGCCCGTGCCATCTCGACGAAGCGGCTAAACGCAGCCGCGTCACGCACGGCCAGATCCGCCAGGATCTTGCGGTCGACCGTGACGTTGGCGCGGCGTAACCCATCCATCAGCGTGCTATAGCTCATGCCGTTCTGGCGAGCGGCGGCGTTGATGCGCATAATCCAGAGCCGGCGCAGATCGCGCTTCTTGTTGCGCCGGTCGCGGTAGGCGTAGGCGAGAGCGTGGATGACCGTCTCTTTGGCGGCCTTATAGAGCTTGCTGCGGCCAAGGTAATAGCCCTTGGCCAGCTTGAGCCACTTCTTGTGCCGACGGCGCTTCGTGACGCCCCGTTTGATGCGTGCCATGTTTGTAGCCGGACGTGCGTACTCCTAGGGCCGGCAGCCGGCCGTCTTATAGCCGGCTGCCGCTCCCGTGCCAGCCCAGAGAGGCGGATGCTGCTTGCGACTTCCTGCTCGAGCGTAACGCGCTGGGCCCGGCGGGCGAGGCTCAGGCCTCGCCGTAGGGCATCAGCTTCTTCACCAGCCGCGCCGTGGCCGGCGGCACCTCGAAGAACTGGTCGTACATGCGCTTGGTGCGCGGGCTCTTGGCCGACCGCTTCTTGTTGCCCCAGGCCTTGGGGCGCAGCACGCGGCCGGTGCCGGTGATCTTGAAGCGCTTGGCAGCCGCCTTGTGGGTCTTGAGCTTGGGCACGGTCGTAACGTTCCTAACGTGACAGATAAGGATACCAGAGCGCGGCCCGCTCCCCAAGCGGCAGGCAGGGGCGTGCGAAAAACGCTCCGCATGGCGCCAGACTGTGGCCGCCGTTTCCCCTCTCCGCATCTCCGTGTCGCCGCGGCCCCGCGTCGGGAGGACGCCAGGGCTGCCGTGGGCAAGAGCCTCTCCCCGCGGCCGTCGTTCCCCGTCTCCGCGTCGGAGCGGGGGCGGCGGGGCCAAGCCGCACGGCGGGGCGGCGTGGGGCAGGAGTGCGGCGCGGCCCCGGCCGAAGGGGGTAAGGTCCGTTCTCCCGGCGCGGCCCCGCCCGAAGGGGGTGACGTCCCCCACCCTTACGGGAAGAAGGCTTTCAAGAAGCGCCCGGCGCGGCCGGCGGCCCTGCTCGCCAGGTCGCCGAGGCGAAAGCCGTGCCCGCCGTTGACCCGCGCGCCGGCCGAGCGCCGGTGCGACCAGACCAGCAGCCCGATCGCCGTGGCGAACGCGGGTCCGGCCAGCCGCTCGTCCAGGCCGTCGATGCCGTACGGCTGGCCAATGCGCACGGGGAGGTCCAGGATCTCCTCCGCCAGCTCCTTGATCCCCGCCTGGTCGGCCACGCCCCCGGTCAGGACCACCCCTGCCCCCAGCAGCCCGGCGTAGCCGCTGCGCCTGATCTCGCCGGCGACCATGCCCAGGATCTCCTCCATCCGCGCCTGAATGATCTGGGCCAGGTAGTCACGAGGCACCTGCTGCACGTGGTTGCGTTCGAAGGTGGGCACGTCCACCGGCGGTAGCTCGGCCACCGCGGCCGGATTGACGTGTCCGTAGGCGATCTTGAGTTCTTCGGCGTGATAGAGCGGGGTGCGCAGGCAGATGGCGATGTCGTTGGAGACGTTGGTCCCGCCGACGGGGAGCACGGCCGAGTGCCAGACGCTGCCGTCCAGGAAAACGGCCACGTCCGTGCTTCCCCCGCCGATGTCGACCAATACCCCGCCTAGCTCGCGCTCCTCCTGGGTCATCACCGCCTCGGACGAGGCCAGGGGCTGGAGCACGAGATCGTCCAGCTCCAAGCCAGTGCGCTGCACCGCTTTAATCAGGTTCTGGATGGCGCCGACCGCGCCGGTAATGACGTGGACCTCCGCCTCCAGGCGCTGCCCGCTCATGCCGATGGGGTTGCGGATGCCCTCCTGGCCATCGAGCACGAAGCTGCGGGGCACGACGTCGATCACCTCGCGGTTCGGCGGCAGGGCGACGGCGCGGGCGGAATCCAGCGCCCGCTGCACGTCGGCCGCCGTCAGGTCGCGTCCGTCGCCGGGGGCGGTGGTGACGCCTTTGGTGTTCTGCGACTCGATGTGGCTGCCGGCTATGCTGGCCGTGGCCGATCCGATGCGATGCCCGCTGACTCGCTCGCACTGCTCGACGGCGGCCTGGATGGCCGCCGCAGCGTCCTCCAGGCTGACGACGATGCCCCGTTTCAGGCCCCGCGATGGGGCGATCCCCGCGGCCACCAGCTGCAAGGCACCGCTCTGCCGGAGCTCAGCCAGGATGGCGCACGTCTTGGTGGTCCCAATGTCGAGGGCGGCGAATACGCGGACGCGGGCCATGGCGGGGAGGCTCGTCTGGCGCGGCGGGCAGACAGGCGCAGGGGCACCGGGATTATAGGGCCGGCTCCCTACACCATCAACGGAATGGGGGGCGTGGGGGTTCCGTCAAGTTAGGCCGGCGCGGCGCTGCTTCGACGTGCAGCGCGCCGGCCCCGTACGTCCCCTACGATGCGACCTGGTAGTAGGGGCGATCGGTCGGTCGCAGGTCCAGCAGCTTGATGCTCAGGTTCTGCCTGCCGGCCAGCTCCACCACCGCCTTGAGGTTGGCCAGCTTGGCGTTGAGGCCATCGGCGCTGCCGACGATCACCCGCCAGTCGCGGTCGGTGACGAAGACCAGCCCCTGGGGCGAGTACTCCACGTCATGCACCGTGAGGCCGGCCAGGGGAAAGGCCTTCACCAGCTCGCGCGCCGCCAGCAGCACGCGCTGCTCCACCTGATCCCCCGGCCGGAGCTCGCGGCCCGTGGTGTCGCGGATCACCAGGGCGGCGGGGTCGGTGGGCCGTGGCGGCGTCGCCACGGCCGGCGCCTCACCGAGCACCACCCCCTGGTCATCGACCCAGAAGGGGCCGTTGGACGCCTGCCAGGTGGCGATGGGCACGCGTTCTTCAAGCTCGATCTCCACCACGTTCGGCAGCCGGGGCACCACCCGCGCGCGGCGCACACTGGGCACGGCGGCGACCTCGGCTGCGACGCGGCTGGTATTCAGCAGGAAGATGTTGTGGCCCACCACCTGCGAGAGCTGCGTGGCGCGGGTGATGGCCGCCTGGGCCGACGCCGACCCGCGCCGGACGACGATCTGCTCCACGCGAAAGCGCGGTGACGTGAGCAGCCCCAGGGACAGGGCCAGCAGCGCGGCCGCCCCCACCATCGACAGCCAGCGGGGCCCGAGCCAGTGCAGGACCTGGCGCCAGCGGGAGCGGCGCAGGGCGCGCTGCACCGCGCCGGTCTTGGCCCCCCGTGCGCTCCGCCGGCGCCGTGTCACCGGCCCTCCACCGCGGGCACACCCTGCCGCGCCCGCCGTCGTTGCGCGCTGGCCCGCCAGCGTCCCGTCACAGCCCCTCCACCTCGTGCGGCGCCCATTCGCCGGCCAGCAGGATCTCCAGCTCCAGTCGGATCCCGTGTACCGCCTCGACCCGCTGCTGCGCCAGGCGGATCAGGCACAGCACGTCCGCCGCCCGCGCGGCGCCGCGGTTGACGATGAAGTTGCCGTGCTTCTCTGAGATCTGCGCGTCTCCCACTGCGGTGCCCTTGAGACCGGCCGTGTCGATCAGCCGGCCGGCCACGTCCGGATAGGGGTTCTTGAACACCGAGCCGCAGCTTCGCTCGGCCGGCTGCTTCGCGCGGCGCTGGCGCTCGAAGTCTTCGATCCGGGCCAGGGCCGCCTGCCGGTCGCCCGGGCGCAGGCGCAGGTCAACGGTGAGAATGGCCCCTCGCGCGCCGGCGCCTTTGAAGCGGCTGGTCCGGTAGCCGTACGCCAGGTCGGCCACGTCCAGCACGCGCTCCCCATCAGGGAGCCAGGCCCGCACCCGCTCGACGATCCCCGCCATGTCGCCATCGTATGCGCCGGCGTTGCCCGCAGCCGCCCCGCCGATGGTGCCGGGAATGCCGGCCGCCCACTCCAGGCCGGTCCAGCCCAGCGAGGCCGTCCAGCGGCACAGCCCGGCGGTGCTGACGCCGGCGTCGCACCGCAGGTGGACCGCATCTGCCGTCTCGTCCAGGACCTCGGCGCTGTGGCGGCGCAGCGTCTCGGGGCGCTCTACCTTGATGGCCAGGCCCCGCACCCCGCCATCGGCGATGAGCATGTTGCTCCCGCCTCCAATGAGCAGCCAGGGCACGGCCAGCCGCTCGGCCGCACTGAGGCAGCGGGCCAGCTCGGCGGCGCCGCGCGCGCGCACGAAGAAGTCGGCGGGACCGCCGACCTTGAGCGACGTGAACGGCGCGAGGGGCACGTCGCGCTCCACGGCCAGCCCCGTGGCATACGACAGTTCCAGGGCGTCAACCGGCACGGGACGCCTCCTCCAAGGCGGCGACGAGTTCCGTCGCCAGCAGATTGATCGGTCCGGCGCCCATCACCAGCGCCACGTCGCCCGGCCGAAGCTCCTGCTGCAGCACGCGCCGCGCCTCCGCCGCGTCCGGCACGTGGCGGGCCCCGCGATGGCCGCGGGCGCGGATGGCGTCCACCAGCTCGGCGCTGCCGCGGTCCGGGCCCACCGGCTCGCGCCCGGAAGGGGAGTAGACGTCGGTCAATAGAACGTAATCGGCCGCGTCGAAGGCGCAGGCGAACTCGTCGAAGAGACGGTCGGTGCGCACGCGCAGGTGGGGCTGGAACACCACCCACAGCCGGCCGCGGCGGGGTAGGAGCCGGCGCGCCGCGTCGAGATTGACCCGCACCTCGGTAGGATGGTGGCCGTAATCGTCGTAGACGCGCACCCCGGCGGCCGCGCCGGCCAGCTGGAACCGGCGGCGCACCCCGCGAAAGCCGGCCAGGATCGCGCCGGCCGGCGCGGGCGGGACGCCGGCGCGGGCGCAGACGGCCAGCGCCGCCAGGGCGTTAAGCACGTGGTGCCGGCCCGGGAGCTGGAGGGCGGCGTCGAAGGGCTGCCCCGCCGCCTCCGGGGGCAC
>DAOTTI010000025.1:0-45689 GCA_034437795.1 Chloroflexota bacterium
CCGGCGGCGAGGGGCGGCGGTACCGCCACGCCCGTCACTGCCCCAGCCATCGCCGGCGCCAGACGCGCCAGGGCCTGCCGCGCCGCCTCCTGCTCCGCCTGTCGTTTGCCGATGCCTTCGCCGCGGCCGAGGACGCGGTCCCCGGCGACGACCTCGACGACAAACCGCTCGGCATGGACCGGCCCGGAACGCTCCACCACACGGTAGAACGGCGTCAGGCCCTCGCTGGCCTGTACCAATTCCTGCAGGCGCCCCTTGACGTTGTCCCCGGCCAGGTGCTCCATGGCCGGCTCGATCTGCGGGCCGATTAGCCGGCGCACCAGCTCGATGGCACTGGCCAGCCCCAGGTCCAGATAGACGGCCGCGACCAGCGCCTCCAGCGCATCCGCCAGGATGCTCTGCCGGCCGCGGCCATGCAGCGTGGCCTCGCCGCGGCTAGCGCGGACGTATGACGCCAGGTCCAGTCCTTCGGCGATCCGCGCCAGGCTGGGCGCGCAGACGAGCGCAGCGCGCAGCGCCGTCAGCTCACCCTCCTGCGCCTGCGGGTAGCGCCGGAATAGCTCGTCCGCGACGACGAAGTGGACGATAGCGTCGCCCAGGAACTCCAGGCGCTCGTTCGACTGTAGCTCCGCCTCTGGATGCTCGTGCAGGTACGACCGGTGCGTGAACGCCTGCCGGATAATGGCCACGTCGCGGAACTTGAGCCCGAGCGCCTCCTCCAGCGCACCAAACTCGGGATCTTGGCGGTCGTGCAGGGTCATCAGCAGATCTTGCCGATCGGGCTGGGCAGCGCCTGCCTGGATGTTGAGGGTCGTGGTCGTGCCGGGTCGTCAATCGTGGGCCGATCGTTGGCCGGGGCCGGGCTCCCGACCGGGCAGCACCATGGCGCACAGGGCCGCTGCGCAGCGTCCAGCCGGAACCCGCAAAGTATAGCGGCGCCACTTCACGCCGACGCGGAGTGGACGGGTGGCGAAGGAGCACAGGCAGCGGCCGCCAGGTGCCTCAGGGAGCCTCAGCGTAGGCCCGCCCGGCGTCGGTGATCGTGATCACCTCAGGCTGGCCGTAGCCCCAGGCGCCCCACTTCCGCGAGATCGTCACCAGCCCCTTCTTCTCCAGCCCCCGCACCGACACGCCGAGCCGGCTGCGTTCCACGCTCGGCATATCCTCCCAGCGCAGCCCGTAGCAAACGCGGAACAACTGCTTATACGGGCAGCTGCCCCCGCAGCTGACCAGTCCGCGCAAGACCTGCTGCTGGATGGGGGTGACGCTCACGCTCTATCGCCATCCAAGCCTACATTGCACATTCCATGCCACTGTAAGCGCCCACCGCCATCGGGAGCCGAACTCGCGTTGCCTCTCCCTAACCACTCGGCCCGCTACTCCTGGTAGTGCTGCTGGGATCACCGGCGTCGTCCAGAGGCGCCGAGCCGGTACTCCGGCGCTGCTCGGCGCCAACCGGCGCAGGCTGCGTATCATCCAAGGACGCTGAGTGGGCACTCCCCGCCAGCCTGCCCCGCCGGCCTTCCAGAAGGCGGTCCCGTCGCGCCGCCGGGATGCTTGCACCTGGGCAGGCGCGAGGAATGCTTCTTGCCAGGAACGCCCGCGCCGCGTTCGGGCCACGGGACACTTGGAGGGCCGGCGCCCGAGCACCTCGCGCCGGCAGCGCCTGGGCCGGCACGCAACGGACGCCGACAAACGAGAGGAGTGATGAGGAACGCGATGGCAGACGGTCCTAGTCCCATCCCTGAGCCGGCGACGTCGGCCGTTGCAGCGCGGCTCGCCGTGCCGCCGGACCAGCTCTACCGGCGGTGCGACCCTGACTCGCTGGGGTTCGAGACCACCGCCGAGCTGGGGCCGCTCGATGCTGTCGTCGGGCAGCCCCGCGCGGTGCGCGCCATCGAATTTGGCCTGGAGGTGGCCGATGACGCCTATCACCTGTTCGTCATCGGGCCGCCGGGGAGCGGCCGCACCAGCCTGTCGCGCGCCTTTCTGCGTCGGCGGGCGGCCGAGCGCCCGGCGCCGGACGACTGGGCCTACGTGTACAACTTCGAGACGCCTGACCAGCCACGAGCGCTCCGGCTCCCACCCGGACGCGCCACTGAGCTGGCGGAAGGGATGGAGACCTTCCTGCGCCAGGCGCAGCGTGAGCTGCCCCGCGCCTTCGAGAGTGAGCAGTACGCGCAGCGCCGCGATGAGGCCGTGCGCCCGCTGCGCCAGCGCCAGGAGGCCCTGGTGGAGCGCCTGCGTCGCGCGGCGCAGGAGGCCGGCTTCGCTGTCGAGCACACGCCGGCGGGGATCGCCACCATTCCCCTCGTCGACGGCCGGCCCCTTTCCCGCGAGGAGTATGAGCAACTCTCCGACCAGCAGCGGGCCGAGCTTCAGGCGCGTGGCGAGCGCCTGCGCCAGATCCTCGAGCAGGCGCTGCGCGAGCAGCGGGACATCGCCCGCGAGACGGACGAGCGCATCCGCGCCTTGAACCGTGAGGTGGCCGGCTTTGCCGTCGGGCACCTGCTGGACGACCTGCGGGAGCGCTTCGACAGCCTACCGGAGGTGCGCTGCTTTCTGGACCAGGTCCAGGAAGACCTGCCGGAGCATCTCGGCGACTTCCTCGGTGGCCCGCCCGGCGAAGTAGGGGGCGATCAAGCGTCCGCCGCCATCGCGGAGCTGCAGCAGGCGCGGCGCGAGGAGCACCTGGATCGCTACCGCATCAACGTCCTGGTGGACAACGGGCGCCTGCAGGGCGCGCCCGTGGTGGAAGAGACCTTCCCCACGTACTACAACCTGGCCGGACGCATCGAGTTTCGCGCTCGTTTTGGCGCCCTGCTGACAGACTTCCGGCAGATCAAGGCCGGCGCCTTGCATCGCGCCAACGGCGGCTACCTGCTGCTCCAGGCGATCGACGTCTTGCGCCAGCCGTTCGCCTGGGAGGCCGTCAAGCGCGCCTTGCTCTCGGGCCAGATCGAGGTAGAAAACCTGGCCGAGCAGTTCACGCTCTTTCCGACGACCACGATCCACCCCCAGCCCATCCCCCTGCGCACCAAGGTAGTCCTGGTTGGGCCCCCGTTGCTCTACTTCTTGCTGTGCTACCTGGATGAGGACTTCCGCAAGCTATTCCGCGTCCGCGCCGACTTCGCCCCCGATATGCGGGCCAGCAACGAGAACGTGCAGGGCTACGCCGCCTTCGTCGCCGCGCAGGTGCGGCAGCATGGCCTGCGGCCCTTCCACAAGTCGGCGGTGGCGCGGCTGGTCGAGTATGGGGCGCGCGAGGCCGAGCACCAGGGCCGGCTCAGCGCGCGTCTGCTGGAGATCTCCGAGATCGTCCGCGAGGCCCATCACTGGGCCGGACACCGCCTGCGCGCGGCGATCCAGGGTGCCTCCCCTGGCGCGAACAGCGGCGTCGTGCTGGCGGAGGACGTGGATCGCGCCATCGCCGAGGCGGAATACCGGTCCAACCTGCCCGAGGAGCGGCTCCTTGAGCTGGTCGAGGAGGGCACTCTCTTGGTGGACGTCACGGGGACGCAGGTTGGCCAGGTCAACGGGCTGGCCCTCTACCAGCTCGGCGACTACAGCTTTGGCCGGCCGTCACGGATTACGGCCCGCGTGGGACTGCCCCGGAGTGGCGCCGGCACGGTGGCGAGCATCGAGCGGGAGACGGCCTTGTCAGGGCCCATTCATTCCAAGGGGGTACTCATTCTCTCCGGCTACCTGGCCGGCCAGTACTCGCAGGCGCAGCCCCTGGCCATGGCGGCCACGCTCACCTTCGAGCAGACGTACGGGGAGGTGGAAGGCGACTCGGCCTCCGTGGCCGAGCTCTACGCCCTGCTGTCGGCCCTGGCCGGGGTGCCCCTACGGCAGGATGTCGCCGTCACCGGCTCGGTGAGCCAGCACGGCGAGGTGCAGCCCGTCGGCGGGGTCACCCGCAAGATCGAAGGCTTCTACGCGGTCTGCAAGCTGAAGGGCCTCACCGGCCGGCAGGGCGTGCTGATCCCTGCGGCCAACTGCTCTCACCTGATGCTCAAGGACGAGGTGCGTGAGGCGGTGCGTGCCGGGCGCTTCCACGTGTGGGCCATCCGCCACGTGGACGAGGGCATTGAGCTCCTCACGGGGATGCCCGCCGGTCAGCGTGACGCCGGCGGCGCGTTCCCCGAAGGCACCTTCCACCGGCGGGTGGCGGAACGGCTGGAAGCGTACGCGCGCCGCCTCCGCGAGTTCGGCGGGCAGCTGGCGGCCCCGGCCGGGGTCAGCCCAGCGCCGCGACGTGAGGAAGGCCCGCCCCAGCCCCCGCCGGCGCCCCCTCCTCCACCCGGCCCGCCCACACCGCCCGTGCCGCCTGAACCCCCAGCACGCCCGTAGCGCGCCCGTAAGCGACCAGGCAGGCCGGCTGGACGCATCGTCCCCTTCCGTTCGGAACGTCTGATAAGGAAAGGGGACCGGGCACAGCGCTGTGCCCGGTCCCGTCTGCCTCTGCAAGAGGGCCAGGGTGAGAGCTCGGGCCTCACGGCCGGCGATGAGCTCCCTCTCCCAGAGGGAGAAAGCTGAAGTGAGAGCTCTGCCCTCTACGCCTTGGCCGCCTGCACCTTGATCGTCCTGGGCTTATGGGCCTCCGCCTTGGGCAGGGTGATCTCGAGAATGCCGTCGCGGTAGGTCGCCGACGCCTTGCCCGCATCCACCGGGGTGTCCAGCGTGATGCGGCGCTCAAACCGCCCCGTGGTCATCTCCTGAAACACGGGGCGCCAGTGCTCGGGCGTCTTCCGCGTGACCTCCCCGCTGATCGTTAGCACGTTGCCCAGCGCGCTGATGTTCACCGCGTTGGGGTCGATGCCCGGCAGGTAGCACCGGATGTAGAAGTTGTCGTCATCCTCGTAGACGTCGGTGTCCATGGCCCACTCGCCGGCCACGCGCCGGAAGTCGCTCCAGAAGGCGGGCGTGAACGCCGTCTCCAGGAGGCGATCCATCATGGTGCGCAGGGGCACCATCTCCCGGGCGAGCTCCCCGGCCAGCGTACGACGCATTGGTTCGATCGCCATGGTCGTGTTCCTCCTTCGCGCGTTTTCTGGTCTGCACGCGCCGCCGTGCACATCACGGCGCGCAATGCAAGTCTGGCAACACGCGTGCCGCCAGCGGCCGGAGCCGGAGCGTTTCGCCTCATCACTCTGCCCTGGCACGGCACGTGCGGTATCGTGCAGTGCACGCGTGCGGAGGCGAACGCAAGCCTCAGCTGACCACCCGCTACAGGAGGGATCAAGATGACTGCATTCGACCGAACCAGAGTGCGACTGGGGATGGAGGTCGTTGGGGCCGACGGTGACCGCGTCGGGACCGTCAAGGACCTGCGCGACACCGATTTCCTGGTCGACCGCGCGATGCAGCGCGACGTGTACGTCCCATTCGACGCCATTCGCTCCATTGATGGCGACGTCATTACGCTCACGGTAGCCGCAGGCGCCGTCGACCAGCAGGGCTGGCCTAGCCCGCCCCTGACCCAGCCCACAGCCTGATCGGCCCGCCCGCCGCCAGCAGCCGGCGGCGGGATCTCAGGTGTAGCCGACTACAGGCCACGGCCCACGCAACGCCAGTCCTTATCGTGCAGCGCGGGCCGTGGCCTGACTGTGAAGGCCTTCCGGTCGCGGCGCACCTGAAAGCGCCGGCGTGATCCGTATGTCTGACCCGTTACTGGTCGTCGACGTGCAGCGTGGGTTCATCAACGAGTTCACTCACCACATTCCGGCGCGCGTCGTACAGTTGCTGCGCTCCGGCGAGTATGACCCGGTGCTTGTCACGCGCTTTGTGAACGTCCCCGATGGGCCGTACTGGCGTTTCCTCGACTGGCAGGAGTGCGCCGGACCACCGCAGACGGATCTGGCCCCTGAGCTTGCCCCGTACGTGAGCGCGGACCGCATCTTCAGCAAGGCGGGCCTCTGCGGCCTCCCGGCGGAGCTGGCCACTTACCTGCGTGAGCATGGCCTGGAGCGGGTATTCATCGTCGGGATTGACACGGACATGTGCGTGCTCAAGATCGCCATGGACCTCTTCGACCTGGGGATCGAGCCAATCGTGATTACCGACTGCTGCGCCAGCACAGCCGGCCTCCAGGCCCATCTCGCCGGCCTGGCCGTGCTGGCCCGCAACATCGGCGCCGGTCGTCTGCGTGAAGCTGGCTTGAGCGACGGCGCGATGGCGGCTCCGCCCGCGCCCGATGACGTAGACGGCGCTCCCAGGTCGTAGCGCAGGTCCCCCGGGCCAGACTGCCGGCTTCCCCAGACTGGAGCCTTAGACTGGAGCCGTTTCCCATCGCCGGCAAGGCGTCCCTTCTCCCTCTGGCTCCCTCTCGCTATGGGAGAGGGCTAGGATGAGTGCTCCACCTTCATGGCCAGGAGCTCCCTCTCCCTGTACGGGCGAGGCCGAGGGTCCCCTTTCTCGCCACTCGCTACTCGCCACTCGCCACTCGCGGCTCGCGGCTCACTACTCGCTACTCCCGTCGCGGGGAACCCTGGGCGACGGTGTGGGCGCCTCGGCCGCACTGCAGGCGGCCACCACGGTGGCGTCGTCGTTCGGGCGGCGCCAGCCGTGCAGCACGTCGTCGACGAACTGCTGCAGCCGATCCAGCGCGCACTGCGCCGGGGGTATGGCGTCGAAGCGCGACATCACCCCGTCCGTGTGCATGAGCAGGCACCAGCGTGAAGCGAGGGTGTAGTCAAACGTCCTGACACGGGGCATCGTCACGCCAACAATCCCGCGGTAGCTGATCAGCCGGACCACGCTGACGCGCTCGACGCCAGGTTGGCCGGAGGGCGCGTCAAGGGCGCGCCACAGGCGGGCCTCAACGTTCCCCACGCCAGCGTACGCCAGGCGTGCGCCGCCCGCGCTGATGGCGGCCAGGGCCACGGCAGCGCCCCGCGTGCCGGCCAGCGAGCGATGGCACAGGTGCAGGGCATCCTCGGGCGCCAGGTCCGGCGCCCCCGCCAAGGCATTGATGGCCAGGCCGGCCGCCTCGGCAGCCGCCGGCCCGTGGCCGAGGCCATCCACCACCACCAGGCGGCACACGCCGTCGTGCCAGTGGACCGCCCAGGCATCACCGTTCACTGCCTGGCCGTCACAGGGGCGGCTGCGACCGGCCACGATCACCCCCGGGTAGGAATGCCCCCCATCGGGGCCCGCTGGAGCCGGTGCCGGCGGCACCGCTGCCGGCGCCGCGAGATGCTCGCTGGCCGCGACCCCTCGCGGCCGGCGCGCCCACTTGCGGGCGATGATGGTGGTTCCGGACGCATCGCCATCGATCTCGAACTCGTCCATCAGCCGACGGACGCCAGGCAGCCCGCCTCCGATCCCTCCGCCGGAGCTATAGCCGTCCTGCATCGCCTGCGCCACGTCGGCGATCCCCGGACCGCGGTCGCGGCTCTCCACCTGCACGCCCTGCCCCCGCGGCCCGGTCACCGGCTCCAGACGGATCTCTCCCTCTCGCGCGTAGCGCAGCAGGTTCGTCGCCAGCTCCGAGACCGCCAGGACCACGCACTCGCACTCGATAGGGTTCAGGCCCTGCGCCGCCGCCAGCGAGCGGGCTGCCCGGCGCGCCCGTTCCACGTCCGGCTGCGACCCGACGGGGATGCGCTCCACGCGCGGGGATGGCACAGCCTCAGCCCTCCGCCTTTCGGCAGAGCAGAAAGCGCCCCTTTACGAGCGGAGAGGGCATGCCCTCAGCCTCCGGCCCCTGAGCGGCATTGTGGCCGTCCCCTCGCGCGGCGATGGCATGACCGGTGGCTCACTCTCCGCCGCCGGCCGCCGGTGGACCGCCGGCGCAGCGCCGCGGGGCGAGCGGGCCGGCGATTTCGGTTTCACCTGCATGCTCGGTCGCTTTCAGCGCCGCCACTTGCGGACGGTGACCGTCGTCCCGCGCCCCGGGGCGCTGTCGATCGCCATCTCATCCATCAGGCGCCGTGTGCCCGGCAGGCCCAGCCCCAGGCCACGGCTAGTGCTGTAGCCCTCGCGCAGCGCGGCCGCCACGTCCGGAATGCCGGGACCCTGGTCGGAGACCACTATCTCCAGGCCGACCTGGCCGGCCGGCCCCCGCACCTCGCGCAGGTACACGTCGCCTCCGCGTTCCAGGGCGTAGCGTACCACGTTCCGCGTTAGCTCGGACACCGCCGTCGCGATCCGGCTCTGGTCTACCATGCTGAACCCCAGGCGGCGCGCCGCCTCCCGTGCCGCCTGGCGGGCCAGGACGATGTCCTCCTCTCCCTCGATGGAGAGATGCTCTTCAAGCGATTCGACGGGCACGGCTGGCTCCCGCTGGCGTGAGCTGCTCGATTGGCTGCGGCCGATCGTCGCCGGCTATCAGCCGGTGGAGCAGGGCCATCCCCTTCTCCGGAGTGAGGGTGGTGTGGATCCCCTTCAGCTCCAACCCGAGCTCCACCAGCGTGATGGCCACCGGCGGTTGCATCCCCGCCACGACGGTGTGCGCCCCCAGCAGGCGCGCTCCCGCCGCGATCTCGCTCAGCATCCGGCCAAGGAACGAGTCGACGGTCTCCACGCCCGAGACGTCGATCAGGACACCGCGGGCTCCGGTCCGCTCCAGCGCCTGGTGCAGGTCCGATTGCAGCGCCAGCGCGTCGGCATCGCGCAGCCCTTCGTGGGCGGTCGCGACCAGCACGTCGCCGATGCGGATTACAGGGACGCGGGCCATCTAGATGGCTCCTGCCGACGGCGCGCTCTGGCCTGCCGACGCCGGCGCGCCGGATACGGCGCCGGGGGCGATGCCCCGCACTGGTCCATCGGCGCGGGGCACGACCTCCAGGCCCATCCGCGCGAAGGCCCAGGCCAGCCCTTTGGCCAGCGTGGTGCGCGTGACCACACCGGAGAGGTCCACCCCCAGATGGACCAGCGTCATCGCCGTCCGTGACGAGAGCCCCACGATCACCACCTCCGCTCCGAGCACACGCGCCGCGGCCACGGTCTCCAGCAGGTGCTTCGCCACCGCCGTATCCACCACGGGAACGGCAGTGATGTCGATGATCACGTACTCGGAGCCGGTGTCCACGATCTTCTGGAGCAGCGACTCGTTCATCTCCTGCGTGCGCGCGGTGTCCAGCGTGCCGACGATGGGGAGGGCTAGGATGCCCTCCCACACCTGGATCACCGGCGTCTGCAGCTCGCGGATGGTGCGCCGCTGCTCCTCCACCAGCGCTGCCGCGTCAAGCCGGTTCTGGTCCTGGTGCGAGTGCTCCCTTGACATCCGGATCTGCCTTCCCCGTAGGATTGGGTCCGTTGGCCCCTCACTGGGGCGTGCGCGTCTTCTCCGGATAACGCGGGGCCTCAATCGTCATCCCCTCTCCACGTCTCCACGTCCCGTCGTCCTCGCGTCTCCGCGTCGGAGCGGGGCCGGCGAGCCCATCGTGGGGGAGATCCTCTCCCCGTGGCCCTCCTTATCCCCTCTCCGTATCGGAGGAGGTCAGGGTACGAGGTCCGCCCCGGCCAGTTCGGAAGCTGTGCGCGCACTCCCCTCCTTGTGCGGGCGACTAGACCCGTATCATGGTATACACAATCGGTTCTGCCGGCATGTGGCCAAATCGACCAGCGCCTCTCAGCGGGCTCCTCACATGGTACATGCCACCGGCGGCAGTTGCGCCTGTCCCGCGGCCACGCATGGCGCTGGCGCGCTCTCCGGCCGCCGGATCGCCTGCGCGAACACGCCGCGCCGGCCCACCTGCTTGCTCACGCCAGCCACGCATGCTGGCATGGCGCGTGCAAAACGATCTGGAATGGCATCGGTCAACCGCGCGTGCCTATGCACGGGGATAAGCAAGGGCGAGGAGGCGACCAGGCCCGCGTCCTCGTCATCGATGACAATCCGGATATTCAAGATATTGTCGTGCTCGCGCTGGCGGATGAGCCGTACGAGGTGGTGACCGCCGACCATGGCGCGGCCGCGCTGGAGGTGCTGGGCCAGTGGCGCCCCGATGTCATTCTGCTGGACCTGGAGATGCCGGTCATCGACGGCAGCGAGTTCGCCCGCATCTACCGCCAGACGCCCGGGCCTCATGCGCCCATCGTGATCCTGTCGGCGGCCGTCGACGCCAGGGCCAAGGCGCGCGAGCTAGGGGCCGCTGCCACCTTACCCAAGCCGTTCGACCTTGATGAGCTGCTGGAGATGGTGGCGCGCCTGGCCCGTGGCCGCGCGCACGACCAATCCGAACAGACCGCCTCGCGATAGATGCCCCCATTCGTGACGCGGCCGGTGCGCAACCGTACGGGGTGGCGCCAGGCCACGGCCCACGTGCCGCCCCTTCTCTGTGTCGGAGCGGGGCCACGAGAGTCGGCGCGGGTCAAGCTCTCTCCCCGTGGCTGGCGTTCCCCCTCTGGCACGGCGAGGGGGCGGCGGGGCCAAGCCCGACGGCCGTGGCCATCGTTCCCCCTTCGTGTCGGAGCGGGGGCGACAGGGCCAAGCCGCACGGTGGGGCAGGGTGGGGCAGGGGTGCGGCGCGGCCGCGGCCGAAGGGGGTGAGGTCCTTCCCCCTTCGCGGCACGGCTGCGGCCGAAAGGGGTGAGGTCTGTCTGCCACGGCCCCGCTATCCACACGTTCCGCATGCGCCCCACCGGTTCCATCCGCCGGCGGGCTGGTACACTTGCCGGCAGGCTCGGTGGACCGTTTCATTTGCGTATGCGGGTCTTGATCACCGGAGGGGCCGGCTTCATTGGCAGCGCGCTGGCCCAGGCCCATCTCCGGCGGGGAGATGAGGTCGTGGTGGTGGACAGCCTGGCTACCGGGCGGCGAGAGTGGGTCCCCGCCGGCGCCCGCTTCTACCACCTTGATGTCCGCGACCAGCGCCTCCAGGACGTCTTCGACCGGGACGGCCCCTTTGACCTGGTCAGCCACCACGCCGCGCTCAAGGACGTGCGCAAAGCCCTTATCGACCCGCGGGGTGACGCCGACGCCAACATCCTCGGCACGCTCAACGTGCTGCGCTGCGCCGCGGCCAGCGGTTCAGGGCGTCTCATCTACGCCTCCTCCGCCGCCGTCTACGGGGACGCGTCGGTCCTGCCGACGCCGGAGACGGCACCGTATGCGCCCATCTCGCCGTATGGCATCTCCAAGATGGCGGCAGAGGCCTACTGCGCCTACTTTGCGCGGGCCAGAGCGCTCCCGTGCGTCGCGCTGCGCTACGGCTCCGTCTACGGCCCCGCGGCGGCCGAAGAGACAGAGGCCGGCGTGATCACCATCTTCGCGCGTCGCATGCTGGCCGGCCGGCGCCCCGTCATCTACGGCGACGGCGAGCAGACGCGCGATCTGGTCTACATCGACGACGTCGTACAGGCCAACCTGCTGGCGATCGAGCGCGCCCCCCGTCCCTGGGCGGTCTACAACGTGGCCACGGGAGTGGAGACGTCGATCAACGACGTCTACCGCATCCTGGCCGCCTGTGCCGGGTTCGCGGACCCTCCCGAGTACCAGCCGCCCAAGCCGGGCGAGGTGCGCCGGAATGCGCAGGACGCCGGCCTGATCTACCGCGAGCTGGGCTGGTCGCCACAGGTGGCCGTGCGCGAAGGGCTGGCGTCCGTGGTGAACGCCTACCTGGCGGAAGGCGCCGGCCAGCCCGGCGCCCCGCTCGCCGGGCTGCTCAGCCGGTAGCTGCAATCCAGGAGCGGGCGTCCCGTGGCCACACTCATCTTCGGGCTGGGATACCTCGGCGCCGCCCTGGCTAGCGCGCTGGCCGCCGAGCGCCGTCCGGTGGTTGGCATGGACAACGGCTTCTCGACGGACTGGCGCGCCCTGGGGAGCTTGGCCGCCGGCTCCGCCGGCCGGCTGCGGATCATGCGGGGCGACGTGCGCCGCCAGACCGATGTGGACGCCGCCTACCGCGCCGCCCATCCGATCGACACCGTCTACCTGCTTGCCGCGCAGGCCAGCGCCCACCCCGACGCCGCCCCCGCGACGTACACCGAAGAGACGAACCTGCGCGGCGCCCGGCTGATCCTGGAGGGGGCTCTGCGGTACGGCGCGCCGCCGGTGGTGGTCGGCAGCTCGTTCCACGTGTACGGCGCCGCTCCCGCGGCGGTGGTGTCCGAGGACCGTCCCTACGGCGTGGTGGGCGACCTGGCCCACCTCTCCAAGATCTACGTCGAGAAGCTGGGGGAGATGTTCGCGGCGCGAGACGACCTGCCGGTGGCGCCGGTCCGGCTAGGGATCGTGCACGGCGTAGGGCCGGTGATGAAGCGGGACCTGCGCTTCGTCACGGTTCCCCACGCCTTCTGCCTGCGGGCGCTGGCCGGACAGCCACTGGAGGTCCACGCCGGCGGCCAGCGCCCGCTGGGGTTCGTTCACCTGGACGACGCCGTGCGCGCCCTCCGCCTGGCCGCCGGCGGGCGCGGCTACGCTCCCGCGAATGCCGTCGGCGAGGTGGCCACTGCGCTGGATGTGGCCCGCCTGGTCCAGCAGGCGGCGCAGGCGATCGGCCTGGCGCCGGACGTGCGCGTGCACGACGACCGGCGCCCGCCCCACCCGGCCCAGGACGCCTCCTTCACCGTGGTCTCGCGCCTGGAGCGGCTCGGCTGGCGCCCACAGCGCGACCTGGCCACGAGCATTCCCGAGATCCTGGCCTGGTACCGCGCTGGCTCAGCCGAGCCACGGGGCACGGGCGGCAAGATGGACCGGCGGAGCACCGCCTGCGCCGGCCGCGGGGCCATCTCGACCACCATTCAGGTAGGTGCAGCGCCGTGAGCGGGCCGCTTCCGGGCGTGTTCCTCAAGGCGCGGCCCACGCTGCCCCAGCTAGTCAGCCGGCTGGCCCCGCCCGTGCCCGACGGTATTGAGCTCTACTTGCACGAGGACGACGTGCGTGACGACGACTGGCTCCCGACCCTGCGCGGGCGGTTTGGCCGCCTCGCCACCCCGCCGGGGTTCACCTGGGTCGTCGAAGGGCCGGTCTGGTCGCTGGACGGCGCCCTGTTCGGCCTGTGCCGCAACGACGAGACCGACCGCGAGCTGGTGCGCCGGCTGGTGGCGCTGGCGGCGTCGCTCGGCGCCGTGGCCGTCAACATCCACTGCGTGGACGGATCGCCCGACGCCGGCGTCCTTCAGGAACGCCGGCACGACGAGGCGCTGGAGCGCGCGTACCCGTTCTTGGCGTGGTACGCCGCCCTGTGTCACGACGCGGGGCTGCTGCCCCTGGTGGAGAACGTCCCGCCGGTGTGCCGCATGCGCCGCCAGGCGTTCATCTACACACCTATCGGCGTCTTGCCCGGCGACCTGGTGGCCTGCGTGCAGGCGGTGCCCGGCCTGGGCCTGACCCTGGACACGTCCCATGCCCAGCTTGCCGTCAATGCTGGCGCTGGCGTCGCTCCGGAGGCGGCCGCGAGCCGTGACCTGCAGCGGGCGCTGGCGTACTATCGAGACCTGGGCGGCCCGCGTTGTCTCTCCGAATTCGTCGACGCGGTCCTGCCCTGGGTGGTCGGGGTACACGTGGCCAACGCTGCGGGGCTCCTGGCGGAAGGCCTGCCGCACGACCAGGGTGACGCCGATCTGGCGCCGGTCGTCCGGCAGCTTGCCGGCACGGCCCGCTACTTCGTGACCGAGCCGATCGACCAGGACGAGCAGCAGGGTGCGCTGAAGCGGGCGATGCAGGGCTGGCTGCTGGCCCTGCTGGGGCGGGCCCCGGCAGCGGCCCCGCCGGCTGGCGCGGCCCGTGGAGAAGAGCCGCCGGCATGAACGACGCCGAGCTTTCGCCCGCCGCGGGGATCGACTGGGACGCCGTGGCCGGGCGCCCGCCGTTTGCCGTGGACGCCGCCGCCGTGCGCGCGCGCGTCCACGGGAGAACCGTCCTGATCACAGGAGCCGGCGGCTCGCTCGGGCGGGCCCTGTCCATGTCGCTCGCCGCGCTGGAACCGCAGCGCCTGATCCTCTTCGATCACCATGAGAGCAGCCTCTTCCGGCTCCGGCAGGCGCTGCTCGCCGCCCATCCCAGCGTCTCGCTGCAGGCCGTCCTGGGCGATGTGCGGGCCGAGCGGCGCGTGGGCGCAGTTCTGGAGCGCGAGCGGCCCCACCTCATCTACCACCTGGCGGCGTACAAGCACGTGCCCTGGGGCGAAGCCGACCCGGAGGCCTTCGCCGAGGTGAACGTGCTCGGGACCCGCACGGTGCTCGCCGCCGCCGCGCGGGCCGGCGTTGACCAGATCGTCTACCCGTCAACCGATAAGGCCATCGATCCGCCCAGCCTGTACGGCGCGACCAAGCGGATCGTGGAAGGCATGCTGGAAGCCGCCGCTCGCAGCGGGGGCCCGCGCGCCAGCATCGTGCGGCTGGTGAACGTCCTGGGCAGCCAGGGATCGGCGCCCGAGACGTTCGCCCGCCAGATCCGCGCCGGGCAGCCTCTCTCCATCACCCATCCGGAGATGCGCCGCTACTGGATCACGCCTGGCCACGCCACCCTGCTCCTGCTCCACGCCGCCTGCTTCTCCGACCCGGTGGTCATGGTGGCCCCTGACACGGGCGACGAGATCCCCACGATCGAGATCGCGCGCCGCGTGCTGCGCCAGCTCCGGCCCGGCAGTGGCGAGCCGGCCATCGTCATCACTGGCTTGCGCGCGGGCGAGCGCCTCTCCGAACCGATCTGTGCGCCTTACGAGCGCCTGGCGCCGGCCCCATTAGCCGGCGTCCGCCTCGTGCTCGGGCGGGCGCCGGTGGACACGCGCCTGGCGGCGGACGGAGTGGAGCGGATCGCCCGCCTGCTGGCGGACGGCGCGCCGCCAGGGGCCATCCGCGCCGCCGTCTTTGAAGTCGCACGGGCGCTACAATGGGCGTGAAGCGTCAAGCGTAATACGTAATGCGTGATGGAAGTGAGGACGGGGGACGCGTCGTCCGGTTACGCGTTACGCTTCACGCCTTACGCTTGACGCATTACGCTTTACGCATTACCCATGCTCCCCACGTTCGCCATCGCCCTGGCGGCCAGCCTGGCACTCACGCCCCTGGCCGCGCGGTGGAGCCGCGCCGTCGGCCTGGTCGACCTCCCGCGGCGGGGAGAGGTGCAGCGCCGCCCGATCCCGCGGGCCGGCGGGCACGGCATCTATCTAGCCTTTCTCCTGGCGGTGGTGGCCAGCCTGTGGCTCTGGCCGCGCGAGCCGGCGGAACTCCACCGCATCCAGGGCCTGCTGCTGGGCGTGGCCGTGCTGGTGCCGTTCGCCGTCTGGGACGACTTCAAGCGCCTGGGGGCGCTGCCGCAGCTCGCCGCTCAGCTCCTGGTGGCGGCCGTGCCCGTCGCCTTCGGCATTACCATCAGTAGCATCTCCAACCCGTTCGCCCCTCCGCCGTTCGGGGGCATCATCCCGCTCCAGCCCTGGCTCGCCGTGCCGGCCACGCTCGCCTGGCTGGTCCTGATGATGAACTCCCTCAACTGGCTGGACACGATGGACGGGCTGGCGGGCGGCGTCGGCGCCATCGCGTCCATCATCCTCTTTCTGGTCTGCGTCAGTCTCAACCAGACCACGATTGCCCTGCTGCCCCTGGCGCTGGCGGGGGCCTGCCTGGGCTTTATTCCCTATAACTTCAACCCTGCGCGCGTCTTCATGGGCACGACCGGATCGATGTTCCTGGGGTACGCCCTCGGCGTGATCGCCATTATCGGTGGCGCCAAGATCGCCACCACCCTGCTGGTGCTGGGCGTGCCCGTGCTGGACGCCCTGCTGGTGATCGTGCAGCGGAGCATGGCCGGCCGGCATCCCTGGCGCGGTGGCGATCGACGGCACCTGGTCCACCGCCTGCTTGGGGCCGGCCTGACCCAGCGCAAGATCGCGCTCCTGGTCTACGCCATCTGCGCCGTGTTCGGCTGGCTGGCGACGTCGTTGATCCGCACCGAGAAGCTCCTGGCTTTTGGCGCGCTGGCCGTCGTGCTCGGCGCCATGGCCTGCTACGTCCGGCTGCGTACGGCCGGCCTGGGCCCCAGCCGCCGGCGTACCGCCTCGTAGACGGCGAGGGCGACGAACGGGGGGATGGTGGTCGCCTGGCGCCGAATGCGCCAGGGTTGAACGCACAGGCGAAAGAGCCAGTCCAATCCCGCCCGCCGGATGAACAGGGGCGCTCGCGGGACGCGGCCGGACATGAAGTCCAGGGCCCCTCCCACCCCGATGGCCACGCCGACGTCCAGCGCCGCCAGATTGCGGGCGATCCACCGCTCCTGCTTCGGCGCGCCGTAGGCCACGAAGAGCAGGTCGCACCGTCCCGCCCGCCGGACCGCCTCCACCGTAGCCGCGTCGCCGGCCGGGGACGCATCGCCGGCGAAGGTCCCCACCACCTGCAGCCGCGGCAGGCGCCGGCGCAGGGCCGCGGCCGCCTGATCGGCCACACCCGGGGCCGCGCCCAGCAGGAACAGGCGCCAGCCACGGGCCGGAGCCCGCTCCACCAGCCCGTAACAGAGGTCGGTACCCCGCACCTGCTCCCGCAGGCGCTGGCCGGCGAGGCGCGCCGCTAGGAGCAGGCCCACCCCGTCCGGAATGGAGAGATCGGCGGCGTTCAGGATGCGCCGAAACTCCGCGTCACGCCGTGCCAGCATCACAAACTCTGGATTGGGCGTCACCACGTAGCGCGGCCGGCCGGAGTCGATGAGTGCAGCACAGCGGTCCAGTGCCTCGTTATAGGTCACGTCATCGACCCGCACGCCGAGGATGTCCATCGGAGGTTCGCTCGCTGCGCTCGCGGTGATGAGGGAGAGATCCGGCGTGGCGCGCCTGGGATCAAGTGGTGATCAGGTAGTGATCCGCTCGCTGCGCTCGCGGTGATCAAGTTGTAGCGCACAATCCCCACCTGACCACCACCTGACCACCGCCTGACCACTACCTGATCATCATCACTTGACCATCATGAACCTGCTGGACAAGATCCGTGAGCGCCGGGCGCTCGTCTCCGTCATCGGCCTGGGCTACGCCGGCCTGCCCCTGGCGGTGAGCTTCGCCGGCGCCGGCTTCCGCGTGCTGGGGATCGACACCGACCAGGCGCGCGTCGACCACCTCAACCGCGGCATATCTCCGGTACAGGATGTCCCCTCCGCCAGGCTGGCCGCCGCCGTGCGGGAAGGGCGCTTCCAGGCCAGCAGCGACTATGGCGCCCTTGCCGCGGCCGATACGGTCACCATCTGCGTCCCCACCCCGCTGGGGCCGGGCCACCTGCCTGACCTCTCGTACGTCGAGCGCGCCGTGGACGGCCTGGCGCCCTGCGTCCATCGCGACCAGCTCATCGTCCTGGAAAGCACGACCTATCCCGGAACGACCGAGGAGCTGATCCAGCCCCGCCTGGAGGCGGGCGGGCTCCGCGCCGGACAGGACTTCTATCTCGGCTTCGCCCCCGAGCGGATCGACCCCGGGGCGACCAGCAGCCAGGGGTTCACCCTGGCCACCGTCCCCAGGCTGGTCGCCGGCGCCACGCCACGCTGCCGCCAGCACGTCGAGGCCCTGTACCAGACGATCGTCGAGCGCGTCGTCCCCGTGTCGTCACTCAAGACGGCGGAGATGGCCAAGCTGGTAGAGAACGCCTTCCGCATGGTCAACATCGCCTTCGCCAACGAGGTGGCGCTGATGTGCGACGTCCTGGGCCTCGACGTCTGGGAGGTGATCGACGCGGCCGCCACCAAGCCATACGGGTTTCTGGCCCACTACCCCGGGCCAGGGCTCGGGGGCCACTGCATCCCCGTGGACCCTTACTACCTGGCCTGGAAGCTCAAGACGCTCGACTACACCGCCCGCTTCATCGAGCTGGCCGGTGAGATCAATCGCGCCATGCCGGCGTTCGTCGTCTCGCGGGTGGCCGGCGCCCTGGAGCGCCGCGGTCAGACCCTGCGCGGCGCCCGCGTGCTGGTGCTGGGCGTGACCTACAAGCGGGACGTGGCGGACACCCGCGAATCGCCCAGCCTGGACGTGCTCGCCCTCCTGATCGAGCGGGGCGCCTGCGTCAGCTACCACGACCCCTACGTGCCCTCGGTGGCCGTGCGCGTGCGAGACCGGTCCCCCGCAGTGGCCGGCACACCTGTCGGATCGAGACCCGTCCAGCCGGCCCTCGATGACGCGCCCCCGTCGATCCGCGGCGACGGCCGGTCGGCGCCGGCCGGCCGCCCGGCGTCGATGGCGGACGCCGCCATCCACGCGGACGTGGGCGGGGTCATTCACCGCCTGGAGCGCGCCGCCCTGATGGAGGCGCTGGCCGAAGCCGACTGTGTCGTCATTGCGACCGACCACACGGCCTACGACTGGGAGACCATCGCGTCCTGCAGCCGTTTAATCGTTGACACGCGCAACGCCCTTCGCCACGTCAGGGCCCCCCGCGCCGAGATCGTCAAGCTGTAGCGCGCCGCACGATGGCTTCCTTCGCCCGCCGGACCATCCTGGCCTTGATCCTGTTCCTTGGCCTGCTGGTGCTGCCTGCCGGCGCCGGCGTCGCGCTCTATCTCGCGCTCGGCGACGTCGTCAACGGCGCCCTGTCGTCGATGAGCGCGGCGCCCCTCCCCCCGACGACGATCGAGGTGCCGGAGTGGGCGCCCAAGGGGAGGATCAACTTCCTGCTCCTTGGCTCTGACCAGCGGGACGGCGAGACCAGCCTGCCGCGGACCGACACCATCATCGTCGCCACCATCGACCCCGACAAGCGCACTGCGGGGCTGCTGTCCCTGCCCCGCGACCTCTGGGTCACCATCCCCGGCTACGGCAACGACCGCATCAACGCCGCCTTTGAGCTGGGCGAGGCCACCAAGCGAGGAGGGGGACCGGAGCTGGTCCGGCGCACGGTGGAGGAGTTGCTCGGCGTGCCGATCCACCACTACGTGCTGATTGGCTTTGCCGGGTTCGAGCGGCTGGTCAACCAGGTGGGCGGGGTCATCGTGGACATTGAGCGTCCGATCAAAGACGACGAGTACCCCGACCAGAACTACAGCGTGCGCCGCATCTTCTTCCAGCCGGGGCTGCAGCGTCTGGACGGCGAGACGGCGCTCTGGTACGTCCGCACACGCCACGCCGACAGCGATTTCGGGCGCGCGCGCCGGCAGCAGCAGTTCCTGCTGGCCCTGCGCCGGCAGGCCCTCCAGCTCGATCTGCTGCCCAAGGCCCCCAGTCTCCTGGCCAGCCTGGCCGACGCGGTGAAGACCGACCTCCGCCCGGCGGAGATACTGGCCCTGGCCAGGATTGCGAAGGACATCGACGCCTCGCAGGTCGTCAATCGGGTAGTAGACGAAACGATGACCACCCACTGGGTCACGCCGGCCGGCGCGCAGGTCGAGGTGCCCGACCGCGCCGCGCTGCGGGCCCTGGTGCGAGAGGTCTTCGGCTAACCGCCCCCAAGCGGAAGGTCCTCTCTCCCTAGGGACCCGTTCCGTCTCCGTCTGAAAGCGTCCCTCTCCCCGTGGAAGCGTTCCCTCTCCCTGTGGGAGAGGGCTAGGGTGAGGGCTCCTCACTCGCTACTCGCCACTCGCTACTCGCCACTCGCTACTCACACCGTTAGCTCAGGATCCGCCAGGCCGCCAGCGCAAACAGCACCTGCGCCAGCACACTCACGGCCAGGACGAGGCGCGCCAGGACGCGGTCGTGCGGGCTGGTCAGGGTGGCGACGAGCGCATTCATGGCCCAGATCAGCACGCCGATCAGGGGCAGCTTGAAGATCTCCGACTTGCTGCCGATGAGATCGACCTCGCCATAAGGATTGAAGTGGATGGCGATCAGGTCCGGCAGGGTCTCGAAGCGGCTCCAGAGCGCGAAGGCCAGCGCGCCGTTCAGGCCGAGGGCCAGCACAGCCAGCATGACCGACCAGCGATCGGCCCAGATCGGGCGCCGCAGGTCGCGCGCCGGCGCTAGGAGACGCGACAAGAGGCGAAATGAGCTCATCGGTGCGCCGAAGCAAGCGGGAAGCGCGCTGCTCGCGGAGCGTGCGGCCCCGTCTCTGGGGCAGCCACCCGCCGCCATGCGCTGCTGAAGGGTACCGGATGCAGCCGCCCCTGCTCCGGCGCAGCGAGGGGCCCGTGGGCCAGCGCCTGGTGCGATCCAGAGCGTACGCGCGTCCCCCTGCCCTCGAAGTGAATAAGGGACACGGAAGACCGATGGAAACGGACGGAGCCCCGGCCTGAGCCGGGGCTCCGTCGCAATGTGTCTGATCCAGGACTCCCGCCCTCCGGCATACGCCGTACACCCGGGGCCGTCCGCCGGCACCATCAGGCGGACCGTTTCCTGGCCCCGCTCACGAGGGCTCGCCTGCGGTCGTCCCGCGCCCAGGGAGGCAAGGCCCCCTGGGCGCCTGCCTGTCAACCTGCAGGACCCCAAAGAGCAGGTGAGGACGCTTTCTTGGCCACGCAGCCCACGCACTACGGATCATCTTGCGACCCCGGTCCTCAAGGCTGCTCGGAGGCCTTCACCTCCTTTCCCTTGCACTCCTTACGATAGCTGGCGATCGTAAGATGGGCGTTAAAACGCTGAAAGAAGGGCCCATTTCTCGTCTTGTTCTGGTCTTGAGTGCGTGCTGGTGAGCCCGTGCAGGGCAGGCCACGGCTTCTTCGACGATCGACGAGAGGGCGCGCCAACACGAATGTCCCGACGGATACTTGGCGCTGTCCCAGACGACCGCTCTGGGAGAGAGCATGCCCTCTCCCAGAGGCCGAGGGTGAGGGCCCCACTGGCGACGAGCCCAAGCTAGGGACGCCCGCGCGCCTCCCGCCGTAGCTCGGTCAGCTCCTCGCGCAAGCTGTCAAGGCGCTCGCGCAGGCGCCGTTGCGTCCGCACGCTCGGCGGCCGGCGCGTCCCAAGCCGCAGCACCTTGCCCCGCATGGCGGCAAACTCACGCCGCAAGCGTTCCAGTTCTTGCTCTGCCTCCCGTCCCATACCATCATCGTACTGGCTTTGCGCCCGACGGCGCCATGCGGCCTATCCCGAGGCCCAGCCGGCTGGCACAGGGACGATACGTTAGCAGATACGCTGACAGAAGATGACCAACGGCCCATCCCGGGCGGGGGATGGGCCGTTTCTTCTCTGGGGAAGAGGGTGCCAGGGGTCGGATTCGAACCGACGACCAAGGGCTTATGAGTCCCCTGCTCTACCACTGAGCTACCCTGGCGGCCACAAGGCGCGCTTTCGAGACGCAATTGGCGCTCCGGCTCCTGCGCCGGCCTCCCTGGCCTCAGCCCTGAAATTCTATCAGACAGGCGCCGCTGGAAAGGCGGCGACACTCGAGAGGGGCTGTGTCCCATCGCAGGTACGCCGGCCGTGGGAGCGGGCCCCACACGGCGGCGCCCGCCAAGCCGGCAGCCGCCACACGGCCCGGTCAAGCCCGCGTGAGCAGGCATGGCAAGTCTCACCCCACGCCAGGGCGGAATGGGTGTGGGCGTCCGTCTCCGCCGAGTTGCACGAGTGTTCTCATCCCACGCCAGGGTGGACCGCGCAGCACGGATTCATGGTCGTGGCCAGCCATGATCATGCGGCGCTCGTGCCTCGGACGAGCCAACCGATTACTCACCAGCCGGACCCTCACCCACTCCCTGTGGGAGAAGGAACTGCAGGGCGGCGAGGGCCGCCCGCCTCGCGGCCCCGTACCCTCTGCCCCAGCGAGAGGGAGCCCCAGGCCAATTCGGGCGGTCCCATATGCCCCCTTATCTCTCCCACAGGGGAGGGCAGTAGGTCTGGCCCTTTGTTGCGGTACTCCAAACCCTTGCCCTCTCCCACAGGGAAGGGCAGGGCGCGCCACCGGATCGGCTCATGGACCTCCACCCTTACCCTCTCTTACAGGGAAAGGCAGTCCTGGCAGCACGGGGCGGCGGCGTGGTTCCCCCCTTTACCCTCTCCCACAGGGAAAGGCAACTGTTCGCCGGCGACGAACACTCCTCAGTCAATCACCTGCTTGGACGACGGCACGCAGAGCATCCTGGCGCCGGCAATGGCGAGCTGCTCAATCCCAAACTGGTTGCGCACCCACCGCGCCCGCATCCCCTGCTGGCCCAGGATCGTGTAGCAGGCCAGATGGGCGTCTGGGTGCTCAACCGGCGTGACCACTCCGTTGTGCTCCTTCTTGGCCGGGTTGCAGAAGAGCGCCGGCATGGTCACCCCCACGATCTCCCCCAGGAACTCGTCCCGCAGCCCTACCGCCTGGTTCACCGCGGGGCCGGAAGCGCGGTAGCAGACGAAGTGGTCGAGATGGTGCGGACCCTCGGGATGACCCTGCTTCTGCGTCGGCACCGCGAGCCAGTACGGCCCGTTGACCACCCATGCCTGCTGCGGCCCAAACTGATTGCCGACCAGCACCTGGCGCTGGATCGGCCCCGGTAGGGGCCCCAGCCCGTACATCGTGAGGTGAGCGTCTGGATCCTTGATCGGTGTCACCGCGCCCGCATGAAACTTGCGGGTGGGGTTACAGAAGCGCATCGCGTTCAGCACGGTGGCGGGGAACCCCGCCTGGATGAACTGGTCGGCCAGGATCACCTGCTGGTTCCAGGGCGTCTGGTCCTGCGTCAGATAGCACTTGAAGTGGTCCAGCGCTACGCCGTGCGTCGCCTCAGCCACGCCGCCGGTGAGCGCCGCCAGCGCCATGGCGGCGCCGGCAATGGCGCCGGCGATGCCGGCACGTAGCCAACCTTGCTTGCCCATCGCCTGCCTCCCATCTGTCTATCTGTGCCAAAAATGTAGTGCTGCGCTGCCACCCTCGGCCGCGCCCCTTCCAACCGCCTGCGGTGGCCCGCCCTCCAGTCTGGACCCACGCCCGCGGTCGCGCCAGCACCTTTCCGCCACAATTCCGCCGCCATTCCGCCATCACCTCGCCCGCCCCCTCGGGCGGGGGCTGGGGTACAATCGGCGCGGCCAGTGCGGCCGGTGTGGCCCGCTGACGCTTGCCGGTCGTTGATGGGCAGGGCAGCGGGCCGGTGCGGGACCTCGCTCCACCGGGCGCCGCACGCTGGCCCAGGAGGTGCGGGTGGCGCTGATCCCATTTCCGAGCCGCGCCCCGGGAACGGGAAGGCAGGGGATGGCCTCCCCGTTACCGCTCTCCGCCCTCGCGCCTGGCGCCCTGGCCCGCCTCATCCGCGACGCCCTGCGCCACCTCTACGATCCGGTGTATCTGGAGACCCACGCGCTGGCGCCCTACGCGCAGGTGGATGGGAGCGGCCCCGCCTCGCTTGCGTCGGCTCACGGCCGGCCTACCGCCCGTGCGAGTGCCGGCGGCGCGGCGCCGGCACTCGCTCTGCCCCGCGCGAACCCGTCCGTCCCCATCAGCGCCGGCGCCGCCCTCCGGCGTGACCTGCTGGATGCCATCGCTGCCCTGGAGCCGGCCCTGCCGGCCGCGGCTGGGCCCGGCGCCGGCGGAGGCGAGCGGGTGCGCCGCCGCCACCGGCTGCTCGTCCTCCGGTACGTGGAAGGGCTCGACATTCCGGCCATCTGCCGGCAGCTCGCCATTAGCCGGCGCGAATACGAGCGCGAGCACAAGCAGGGCATCGACGCCATCGCCGCCCTGCTGCGCCGGCGCTGGGAGGAACCCCGCGCACCGGAGGCAGAAGGCCGCGCACCGCTCCCCCCGCCGAGCGTTGGCCAGGCCGCCGTGGGCCAGGGCCCTCCCCAGCATGGGGGCAGCCGCGCACCGGCAGATGTCCCGCCGGCCACGGCCGAGCGGGCCAGGGCTGCCGGCCTGCCGCTGCCGCTGACCAGCTTCGTCGGGCGGGAACGCGAGGCCGCCGAGGTGGCGCGCCTGTGAGGGCGCGCCCGACTGCTGACCCTCACCGGCCCGGCCGGCGTCGGCAAGACCCGCCTGGCGCTGCACGTCGCGCAGCGCCAGGCAGAGGCGTTCCCCGACGGGGTGGTCTTCGTCCCGCTGGCGCCCCTGGCCAGGGCCGATCAGGTGCTCCCCGCCATCGCCCGCGCCCTGGATGTGCGCGAGCCGGCCACGACCACCCTGCCGGACGCGGTGCTTGCCTTTCTTCGGGACAGGGCCATGCTCCTGGTGCTCGACAACTTTGAGCACGTGCTGGGGGCGGCGCCCCTGGTACGCGATCTGGTCGCCATGAGCGAGCGCCTGGCCGTGCTGGTCACCAGCCGCGCCGCCCTGCGGGTCTCGGGCGAGCAGGAGGTTCCCGTGCCCCCGCTCGCTGTCCCTCCAGCGCTGGAGACGGCGCCCACGGAGCAGCTTGCCGGCATCGAGGCCGTGCAGCTCTTTGTCGATCGCGTGCGGGCGATCGTCCCCGCCTTTATCCTGACGCCGGCCATCGCGCCGGCCGTGGCCGAAATCTGCCGCCGGCTGGACGGGCTGCCGCTGGCCATCGAGCTCGCCGCCGCGCGCGTCCGGCTCCTGCCGCCGCCCGTCCTGCTCAGCCGGCTGGAAGCGCCGGCGGCCGCGGCTTCGGGGGCCGCCTCCGGTACCTCCAGCGCCTTGGCCGGCGCAGAACACTGGGGCGCGCTGCGCTTGCTGGCCGGCGGCCCGCAGGACGTGCCGCCGCGCCACCAAACGCTTCAGGCGGCCATCGCCTGGAGCTACGGCTTGCTCGCGCCAGCGCAGCAGCGCCTGTTCCGCCGCCTGGCCGTATTCGCCGGCGGCTGCACCCTGGACGCTGCGGAAGCGGTGTGCGGGGAGCCGGACGACGACGCAGGGGCAGTGCTGAACGGGCTGGAGGCCCTGGCGGCGCAGTCCATGCTCCAGCAGCGGTCGCAGCCTGATGGCACCCCCCGCCTCGTCATGCTGGAGACCATCCGCGAGTACGCGCTGGAGCAGCTCGGAGCCAGCGGTGAGCTGGATGCCCTGCGCCGGCGACACGCCGCCTTCTACTTGACCCTCGCCAACACCGACGACGCGGCCCGCACGCCGGCCTGGTTCGACGCCGTGGAGCGCGAGCAGGCCAACCTGCGAACGGCGATGCGGTGGTGCATGGCCCAGGGCAGCGGAGCGGGCGGCCCCTGCGCCGAATGGGGCCTGCTCATCGGCGCCGCGCTGGCCCACCTGTGGGAGGTCCGCGGACATCTGACCGAGGGCCGGCGGGCGCTGGCCTGGCTCCTGGAGCAGCCGGCGCCGGAGGCACCGTCCGCCACCTATTCCTGGGCCCGTGCCACCGTGCTGACCAAGGCCGGCCATCTCGCCTGGCGCCAGGGCGACTTCGCGGGGGCGCGGTCGCTCTATGAGGCGGGGCTGGCGCTCCGGCGCGCCACCAACCAGCAGGCCATGATCGCCTTCTCCCTGCAGAGCCTTGGCGCCCTGGCCTTTGAGCAAGGGGACCTCGGGACCGCCCGCGCCTGCCATGAGGAGGCGCTCGCCCGCCGGCGCACGTGGGGCCGCCGCTATTTGTGCGCCTCGCTGACGCACCTGGGGCGTGTCGCCCAGGAGCAGGGCGACGACGCGACCGCCCGCGCCCTGCACCAGGAAGCCCTGGCCCTGGCCCGCCAGTACGGCGTGCGCCACATCGTCGCGGCCGCGCTCAACGATCTCGGGCGCCTTGCCTGGCGCCAGGGCGACTTGGCCACCGCCCGTGCCCACCATGAAGAGGCGCTGGCCATCGCTCGCGCGCTCGGCGACCGGCGCGAGACGGCGCTGGCCCTGGACGCGCTGGGACGCGTCGCTCACGCGCAGGGGGATACCGCTACCGCAGCCCGCCGGCATGCGGAGGCCCTGGCCGTGGCCGCCGACTACGGCGACCGGCCACGTATGGCCTGGTGCCTGGAGGGACTGGCCGCCGTCGCCGCGGCGCGGGGCGACTGCGCGCGAGCGGCGCGCCTCTTCGGTGCGGCCGCGGCCGTGCGGGACGCCACCGGCGCGCCCCTGCCGCCCAGCCAGCGTTCCTGGCATGCCCGCCACCTCAGCGCCGCCCGCGCCGGCCTCGACCAGTCAGCGTTTGACGCGGCCTGGCGCGACGGCCAGGCGATGGCACTGGCCGAGGTGCTCGCCTACGCCCAGGACGGGGGCTAGCCTGGGTTCCTCACTTCCTCACGGCCCGCGAGGCGTTCCCTCTCCCTGTGGGAGTGCGGGGGCCTGCTCCGCGGGCGACGGTGAGGGCTCCGCTCAGAAAGCAACCAAAGCTAAGTATCCGCTGGTATGTTCGCGCCGCCCTGTCCATCGATGCCCGGCCGTCCTGTCCCGCACGAACGTACCAGCACCTACTTAGGAAGACGTTTCGCTGGCGGAGCCTTCACCCAGACGGGAGCGAAGGCGGCGGGCTGCCCACCAGCAGCAATGGATCGATCGGCCGCCCATCCAGCCGGGCCTCGAAGTGCAGGTGCGGTCCCGTGGTGTAGCCGGTGAGCCCCACGTAGCCCAGCAGCTGTCCCTGCCGTACCTCCTCCCCGCGTCGCACGGCCAGACCATAGGCGCGATCGTCCAGGTGCGCGTAGATGCTCGCCAGGCGCTCGCTGTGGCGCACGACGACGACCGCGCCGTAAGAGGCCAGCCGGTTGTCCGGAGCGGCCAGGCCAGCGAACTCCACCTGTCCACCGGCGGCGGCGAGCACGGGGGCGTACAGCGGGGCGCCGATGTCGATCGCAAAGTGCGCTGGCTGGTACGGCGTCGCCTGGCCAAAGGCTGTCGTGATCGTGCCAGCCACGGGCCATGACCAGATCGGATCAGGGCTCAGGCGGCGCGCGGCCACGGCCGCCTCCGACGAAAGCGCCAGCGGCTCCGGCGCTCCGGCCTCGAACGCGACTGTACCGGCAGGCAAGCGGTATTCCAGCGTCCGCTGCGGCCAGGGCGGATCGAGGGGCGGGGCAAGGAGAGCGGCGATGACGGCGGCCAGCGCGCTGCCGTGGCTGTGCAGGTCAGCGAGGCGCCGGCTCACACGGAGCGCCTGCGCCCGTGCCCTTCCCGCATCGCCGGCAAGCTGGTCCGCCTCCCGCCGCAGGCGCGCGATCTCGACGTCCAAGCCGTCCAGTCGTGAACGATCGGCCGGCGGCTCAGCGTCTCCGGCCAGCAGCGCCTCGCGCTCCGCCAGGTGGTCCGCCAGCAGCGCCTCCACCGCGTCCAGCCGCGCCAGGGTGCCCTGCTCTCGCGCGATCGCCGCCTCCAGCGTGGCCGCCAGGGTGCGCCGCTCCGCCAGCAGGGTCGCCAGGGCCGCGTGTTCCTGGCGGTAGGCGACCAGGGAACGAGCAGCCGGTAAGGCGGATGCGAGCAAGAAAGCCCCAACCCCCACCACAGCAAGAGCCGCCAGGCAGCGCCGGGTCACGGCCGGCAGCAAGCGGCCGACGGTGGCCAGGCCGCCGTCCGCCACTCGCCGGTCCACAGGTGCGTTGCCCGAAGAAGACTGCCTCGCGGGCAGCCCGCCGGAACCTACGACCGCAGCCGCCGCGGCAACAACAGTCTGGCAAACGGCGCCGGAGGACGCACGCCAGCGGGACTAGAGGGTCATGCCCGGCCGCGCCACTCCCGTCCGAAGTTCAAGGTTCAAGTCCGCCAGGAAGGCGCGCCAAAGTAATGGCGGCAGAAAAAGCAGGGCAGGGCCAAGGCCCTGCCCTGCTAGCCTGGGCTGATGTGCCGCCGGCGCCGCGCGCCATCGCGGGAAACCGGCGACACATCCCGCCGCCGGCGCTAGCGCAGCGGCGTCGGCGTCGGCGTTCGTGCAACAGGAGTGCCCGCAGTTGCGCCGCCCTGGCCAGTGGTGCCGCCAGTGGTACCGCCGTACGTGCCGCCGGTGGTGCCGGTGGTCCCACCGCCACCGCCGGCGCAGGCGGTCAGCGCCAGCAGGCCTCCCAGGATAAGCGCAAGAAACACCGAGGAGCGTCGCTTCGTCGTCTTCATCGTGACGTGTGAAGCCTCCTTGCCATGGGGTTGTGCGTGTGATCTGCGGCTGGCAAGACGTCTATGCCCGCGGCGTCGCCGCTCCCGCCGCGCGGCCGCGTGTCAAGACACGCCTCCCTCCACCGGCCTCCTCCCGTCTCTGTCCGTGCAGCTCCCTTCGCCGTCGCGAAGGGGCAGCGCGGAACGACGGCGATGTCGCCGTGGCTCACTCTTCGTCCTGATCTCTTCCCCCTTCATCTGGCCTAGTGTTCTGAATGCGATGACGGGCCGCAAACGCAGACGTGTACTGCGCGCGACCGTATTCCGGGCTGCAATATGTGTGCCGCCACAGGCGCTGAGCTGCAGCGGCATCGATCCTGCCTCGTAGGAAGCCGCCCCGGCCCGCCCGCCGGCGGGGAGAGCCCCAAGACAGGTTCTCGGGGAGGCCGGGGCCCACCGTCTCACCGGCATGGCGACTGCGTCACACGGCCCCAGTCACGGCGAACGAGGCGCGACGGGGATCGACCCGGGTCAACGGCTGATGGCTACGGCGCCACACGGCCCCAGTCGCGCCGAACGGCAGGTCGATCCGGCGGTGCGCCGGACGGCGATGGCCGCCGCGGCCGGCGCGACGGCGGTGTGGCTCGTCGTCTCACTGGAAAACCTGCTATTGCTCCTGGCCACGGCGCTGGTGCTGGCGGCCGGCCTGGCCCGCCTCACCGGCCGGCTGGAGGCCGCCGGCATGCCTCGCACCCTGGCCACCGGCACGGCTGGCGCCGCCGTGCTGGCCAGCGTCGCTGTCGCCGGCAGCGGCATCGCCATCGCGGTGGTGGACCAATTCGGCGCCCTCCTCGAAAACGTGCCGTCCTACCGAAATTCGCTGCTGCAGGCCCTGCGCGAGATCCGCGAGCGGTGGCCGTTTCTGCCCCCGATCGACGCCTTCATTGCCGCCGCGACCCAGGAGCTGCTGGCGGCCGCCGGTGAGCGCGCGGCGCAGCCGCGGACCATCGCCCGCGCAGTCGCCGGCCTGGCCGGCGCGCTGGTCTCGGCGCTCTTCGTGCTGGTGGTGGCGCTCTACCTCCTGGCGGACCGCGAACGGATCCAGCGTTACGCGCTCTCGTTCGTGCCGGCGCAGCGCCGCGCTCACGCGGAGACGGTCCTCGCCCGAGCCAGTCGCCGGCTCGGTGGGTGGCTTGTCCGGCAGGCGGTGATCTCGGCCATCGTCAAGGACATCCAGAACGACGCAAGGCCCGCCACGATGGCCAGCGGCGCGCCGGTGTTGGCTGCACTCACTCGCATGCGCTCTTCCTCAGCGACGCCCCGCCTGCAACAGGCGTGCCACGCCGGCGAACCTGCCTGATCCACGACTGGCGATGGCCTCGCTGCAACGTGCCCACAAACCGCGCTCATCGGCGTCGCCTGACCCACGACCGTCGATGGCCTCCCGCCTCTCTCCTTCGTCGTGCCCTGGGCGACCGGCATGGCCGGCGCGGGTGCGGGGCGTCGGGATGGCCGGTTGCTCACCGGAACGAGCGGCCAGAACCGATTGAACGAGCCACACTGGCAGGGTGAGAATGGCCGCGCGATCGGCAGACGAGATACGGGCAGCGCTTGCCGAGCTCGACCGCAGGCGCTGGCGCGGGGGACAGTGCGCCGGGCGAGCACGCCGGGAGAGCAGGAAGGTGGGCCTGCCAGGATTCGAACCTGGGACCAGCTCCTTATGAGGGAGTCGCTCTACCGCTGAGCTACAGGCCCGTGGCGTTCAAAGTATACCGGCGTGACCCGCCCTCACCCACTGCAGCAGCACCAGCAGTGTGCCGGCAAGGCGCGCCTGCAAAGGAGAGATCCGCCGTGTCGGCGGATCCGGAACGTTTGCACCTATCGAGGTTGTCCGAATGTCATCGAAACGTTAAGGCCATTATGTTATAATTGAAACGGACCAGTGAGTGGTGCAGCCGACAACCCCGCCCCGCTTCTGGCCAGAAGAGGTTTGGGCGGTCAGCAGCCTAGCGGATGCACCAGCCGGCCAGTGCATGCACACGAACACGCGCTCAGCGGAGGTACGGGCACAGTGAGGCGGTCGCTTGTGGCGGTTAGCGGTTTTGTGGCATTGCTATTGACGCTGTTGCCGAACACCGTCGGTGCACAGTGTTACTCCTGTTCGTACAGCTCTAGTTCGTCTTCCTATGGCTCTAGCTCATCCGGCTGGTCCTACTCAGGATCGAGCTCGTCGTCCAGCTATTCCCTGGGCGACGCCACCTATTCGACCACGCGCGGGCGTTATTCCGGCATGACGGGCTACGGCGACTCGTACTCCGGCACGTGGCGTTCATCAAGCAGCGTGTACAGCGTCGGCAGCTATGACTACGGGTACACCCGAGGAAGTTACGATACGACATACTCGGGGCGATATCCATACACCTCGAGTGGCTCGTACTCTGGCTATTCGAGTGGCTATAGCCTTGGAGACTTCTACTACAGCAATGGCCGGTACACGACAGAGTCGGGGGACAGCATTACCACGCGTTCTAGCGGCTACTGGATTGGCGATACGTACTACGGCACGACCAGCGTGAGCGACAACCGCGGGAATACGACCACGTCGCGGTTCAGGATCTACGATCGGCCGTAACGGGCGTCTGCCATGAGCTTGAGATTGACGGCTTGTGCGAAGCGGGGGTATGGGTGTGAGGCTTTCCTGGCTCTCGGGGGCGTCACTCCAAGACCACCTCGACGGCTCCTGACCATCGATCTCAGCCCATTGTATCGCCGAACCGAAGTCCCAGCCTGGTCAGCCAGAGACGAAGGAGCAAGCGAATGACCCTGGTGACGGTGCAGGACCTGATCGCGCGAGGCTATGCCGTGCAGCAGCGCGTGACCTGCGACTTCTGCGACATGACGGTGGGCCTCGCGGAGAACTTCATCTGCGGGTGTGAGGAGCCGATATGCCCGTTCTGCCCGCGGCGCCACTTGGCCGACTGGCTGGCCGGACGTGGCTGCGCGCACTGCGTGCTCTGGGAGACCGACACCTCGGGCCTGGACATCTGGCCATTCGGCCCAGCGCCGGTGGACGAGCATCCGGTTGCCCTGCCGGTCCTGCCGGACGACCTGCTCGCGGTGCAGTGGCCCGAAGCGGTGCTGCGGGAAGCGTTCGGTGGCCTGTACTCGGTTGCGCACAGCTATGATCCGTCGGACTATGCGTGGGTGCGTGGGATCCTGGAGCAGATCGGCGCGCCCGTGGTGCTGACGGACTGGGAGCGTGGCGGCGATGGCGGCACCATGGCGTACACGCCGGAGCCGCTGCTGGCCCGCGCGCAGGCGGTGGCGGCGCTCGGCCGGCTGGAGAAGGGGTTCCGGCTGCTCACGCGCCTCCTCCGAGATGGGGCGGCGGACGGTGGATCAGGGTGGACGTGGCGATAATCCCAGAGGCACACCCCGCATCAAGCTGGACAAGTGCCCACCGGCTGCGAGCGTAAGTAGGTGATCAGGGTTCCTGTGACACTTCCGCTCCTGGTGCAGGTGTTAACCCGGACTGTTCACGGCCAGCGACAGGTCCGCTCTCCCTGTGGGAGTGGGGGTAGGCGAAGCGGCAGCGCGGGAGCGTGCATTGTATTCCCCGCTCTCCCTGTGGGAGAGGGGTAGGGTGAGGGCTCCGCCTCGGGAATAATCGGTCATCCTCCGGAGCACCAGCGACGGATGGAAAGACCGGCTCTTTCCACATGGATCCGGGCTGACAGACTGCGGGCTGTACCGTTCGAGCCGGCGTGATTGGTTGGCGCCCCACCGGTACGGACCAGGCCACGGTTCATAGGCGTGCGAACGGCGTACAAACTCTGCGCCCCGAGCGGCTGCCCGACGCGTGGCAACGGCACCCTCGACTTCGACAATAGCTCGGTGGCGCTGCTCCGGCGTGCCTGCCAATGGCACCCATCTGGCGGAAGGACGACAGCGTTGTTCGGTCACGCCTTCAACGACAGCGCGACGAGTTTCGGCAACGGCGGACAGGATTGCAGCCGCAACGACGCCGGCAAACGCGCAGTAAAGGTTGGGTGACTGCGTTGCGCCAGTCGGGGATCACACCCCGGGGCTGGAGCTGCGGCCGGGAACGGGCCCGCCGGCTCTGAGAGCCTAGACTGGCTCACCAGTTCCACAGATGTGGACCGGTCCGCTGGTTCTGAAGAGCGCCGGCTCAGGCCACGATGGTCTGGGGCCGGCCGTCGCTCGACGGCTCCTCCACGGCCTCCGCCGGCGGCTCGTCGAACAGCGCGTGGAACGTATCGGCGTCGATCGTCTCTTCGCGGATCAGCAGGCGCGCGATCTCATCCAGCTTGGCGCGGTGCTTGGTCAGGATCTCCTTCGCCGTGCGGTGCGCCTTGTTGATGATGTCGCTCACCTCTTCGTCGATCATGTGCGCCGTGGCGTCGGAGTAGTTGCGCGTCTCGGAGATGTCGCGACCCAGGAAGATCAGCTCTTCCTTCTTGCCAAACGTGCGCGGCCCCAGCTTGCGGCTCATGCCGTACTGCGTCACCATCCGGCGGGCAAGCTCCGTTGCCTTCTCCAGGTCGTTGCTCGCCCCCGTCGTGATCTCCTGGAAGACGATCTCCTCAGCCGCGTACCCGCCCAGCATGGCGCAGAGCTGGTCCTCAAACTGCGAGCGCGTCTGCATGTACTCGTCTTCCGGCGGCAGGTAGCGGGTGTAGCCCCCCATCATCCCCCGCGCCACGATGGAGAGCTTGTGCACCGGATAGGTGTTGGGCAGCATCTTCGCCACCAGCGCGTGCCCGACCTCGTGGTAGGCGGCGATCGTCTTCTCCCGCTCGCTGATCACGCGGCTCTTCCGCTCGGGGCCGGCGATCACGCGGTCGATCGCCTCCTCCAGCTCCGCCATGGTGATCGTCTTCTTGTTCCGCCGCGCGGCCAGGATGGCGGCCTCGTTCAGAAGGTTGGCCAGGTCGGCCCCAGAGAACCCGGGGGTCTGCTTCGCCAGCACGTTCAGGTCCACCTCGGGGTCCAGGGGTTTGCCCCGGCTGTGCACCTCCAGGATGGCCTTGCGCCCGCGGATGTCGGGGTTGTCCAGCACCACCCGCCGGTCGAAGCGCCCGGGACGCAGCAGCGCGGGGTCGAGCACGTCCGGCCGGTTGGTGGCGGCCAGCACGATCACGTTGGTGTTGGTGTCAAACCCGTCCATCTCCACCAGGATCTGGTTCAGGGTCTGCTCGCGCTCATCGTGGCTTCCGCCCAGGCCGGCCCCGCGCTGGCGCCCCACGGCGTCGATCTCGTCCACGAAGACGATGCACGGCGCATTGCGCTTGGCCTGGTCGAACAGGTCCCGCACGCGGCTGGCCCCGACGCCGACGAACATCTCCACGAACTCCGAGCCGGAGATGGAGAAGAAGGGCACGCCGGCCTCGCCGGCCACCGCCCGCGAGAGGTAGGTCTTCCCCGTGCCCGGCGGGCCGACCAGCAGCACGCCCCGCGGAATGCGCGCCCCCAGGGCCGCGAACTTCTCGGGGTACTTGAGGAACTCCACCACCTCCGCCAGCTCCTGCTTGGCCTCCTCCACGCCGGCCACGTCGGCAAAGGTGATGGTCGGCTTGTTGCCCATGAACATGCGCGCGCGGCTCTTGCCGAAGGACAGCGCCTGGTTGTTGGAGCCCTGCGCCTGGCGCATCATGAACAGGAGCAGCGCGCCAAAGATGATCACCGGCAGGAAGGAGCCGATGATGCCGAGCCAGGACGTGAACTGGCTGGGCTCACGCACCTCGACCTTGACCTGCTCCTCGCGCACGCCGCGCTTGAACAGCTCGTCCAGCACGTCCGTGCGGTCCTGCTTGATGGCGACCTTCTTGCCCTCGCTGGTCTCGGCGATGACGCGGTTGCCCTGGACGATCACCGTGTCCACGCGGTTCTGCTTCGCGTCCCGCACGACGATGGCCAGCAGGTCGCTGATCGGGACCTGCGACTCTTTGGCCGGGGGGCTGAACAGCGTGAAGAAGATCGCCAGCACGGCGACCATGATCACCAGGTAGACAAAACTATTGCGCAGCCAGCGCGTATCCATCTTCACGGCGGAGGCACCCCAGTCAGCTTCTGTTGATTATACGCCGCTGGCGCGTTCCCCCTGGACCTGACCGCCCTAGCTGGGGAGCGGCGCCGGAGCGGCGTACTGGGCGTACACCGACGCCTTGAGCACGCCGATGTAGGGGAGATTACGGTAGTTTTCCGCGTAGTCCAGCCCGTAGCCGACGACGAACCGGTTCGGGATCTCAAAGCCCACATAGTCCACACGCACGTCGGCCTTGCGCAGCACGCGCTTGTTGAGCAGGGCGCAGACACGCAGGCTCTGCGGATTGCGGTTCCGCAGATATTCAAGCAGATAGCGCAAGGTCAGCCCGCTGTCCACAATGTCTTCCACCAGCAGCACGTTCCGCCCCTCGATCGAGCTGTCCAGGTCCTTGGTGATGCGGACGACCCCGCTGGATTGGGTGGCGTTGCCGTAGCTGGATACGGCCATGAAGTCCATCTCCAGGGGCAGGCGCAGGCGCCGCGCCAGGTCGGTCATGAACATGACCGCCCCCTTCAGCACTCCGATCAGCATGAGGTCCTTGCCCACGTAGTCCGCTCGCACCTCGTCGGCTAGCTCGCCGATCCGGCGATCCAGCTCCTCCTCAGAGATGAGGATGGTCTCAATGTCGTCGTGCAGGCTTAGCATGTCCTCAGGCCGAACGCCCGGCGCGCCCGCGCCGCCTCGCCGCGTGTGACAACAGTGTAGCGTTGGCGACCGCCTCTCCCGTCGAGGCGCATGACCACGCGGACCCAGCGCCCCATCGAGGTGCGTGACCACGCGGGCCCAACGCCTCGCCGCGCGTGACAAGAGTGTAGCCGAGTTGGCCGGCAAACTGTTCCCTCTCCCTGTGGCCCTGGCCCTCTCCCAAAGGGAGAGGGCCAGGGCGAGCACTCCGCTTGGGAACAGCCCCGTCTGCCTCTCGGAGAGGGTGAGGGCTCCGCTTGGGAAGAGTTCCCTCTCCCAAAGGGAGAGAGCGAGGGTGAGGGCTCCACTCATGAGCAACCGGCCATGCTCCTGTGGAGCACCAGCGGGGCACGTAAGAGGCTGGCCATTCACCCGCTATGTCCCACAGGAATTCAGGGTAGGAGCCTCCGCGCCGCGAGGCCTGGCCCCGCCTGGCTGGGCGGCGCGCTCTACCACAATCGTGCCGCGTTCCAGGCGCACCTGGAGCTGCCTCGTCAGCCGGACGGTCGCCCCACCCCGCCCCCGTTCGATGGCGCGGAGCGCGCCGTCCACGTGCGCCCATTCCAGATCGCGGACGTCACCCTGGAGCTGAGCGCCGGCCCAGCGGATGGCCTCCCCGCGCAGGGCGGCCGGCAGGCCCAGGAAGGCCGGGCGCGGGGCGCGCAGGCGCTCACCATCACGGACGAAGAGGCTGGCGGCGCGTTCCGCCGCTGCCTGCCGCACGAAGGCGTAGGCCTGCCCCGCCAGCCGCGCGGTGCGGAGCGTGGTGGCGCGAAAGCTGGGGAAGAGGTGCTCCAGGAAGGGCATCACCTGCAGCCGGACGCGGTTGCGCAGCAGGCGCACGTCCAGGTTCGTGGCGTCCTCGCGCCATTGGTAGCCCAGCTCCCCCAGGGCCTGGCGGATAGCCTCCCGCGAGATGGCCAGCAGGGGCCGGATGAGCGTGATCTCCGGCGCCCCTGGGAGCGCCGTTCGCTCCTCCATGCCGGCCAGGCCGGCCAGGCCGCTGCCCCGCAGCCAGGCCAGCAGGACTGTCTCCACCTGGTCATCCTGGGTATGCCCCGTGGCCACCACGTTGGCTCCCACCTGCCGGCAGACCTGTGCGAAGAACCGATAGCGCAGGGTCCGCGCCGCCTCCTCGGGCGAGAGGCGCTCGGCGCGGGCCAGGGCGGGCGCGTCCACCCGCCCCAGGTGGACGGGGACGCCCAACCGCTCGCCCAGCGACTGGACGAAGGCGGCGTCGGCCGCCGCGGCCCGTCCGCGCCAGCCATGGTCCAGGTGCGCCACGTGCAGTGTCAACCGGAACGGTGCCGCCAGGGCGTGCAGGCTGACCAGCAGGAACACGGAGTCGGCCCCGCCCGAGACGCCCGCCACGACCACGCTTCCCCGCTCCACCAGCCCATTCTGGCGAAGCGCCCGCTCGACGGCCCGCACCAGCGGGTGCTTTGAAACCGGTCTGGCTGGCATCACGACGCACTCAACGGCGCCAGGCCCCTTCACGTGATGGCGGACGCGCGACGTTCATCTGACCCGGCCGGCATCACGACGCACAGAGCGAGCGCCTGCCGGGCCAGCCGCCGCACACCAGCGTAGCCGGTCATCGCTGCCCCTCCTGGATCGAGCGGTCCCCGACCCGCACGAGCGGTACCTCGCGCCGGCGCGGGGAGACCTTCCGCGAGGAACGGAAGGAGAGCGGCTCCAGACCCGCACAGACAGTGCTTCCTGGGCATTGCCGAGCGACGCCTCTCCGGCAGCGGCTCCAGACCCGCACAGACAGTGCCCCAACGCACCAGTGTAGCCGGCAATCCCTTGCCCCCGACGGCTCCCGCCTCCGCCCGACCGCGGTCGCGTCGTGGTCCTATCGCGGTCCGAAGAAGAGGTCCAGCCAGTCGGCCAGGTGGCCGAACTCCAGCGCCGGGCGAGCCGGCTCATCACCGGGCGGCGGGCTCTCCACCCAGCCCGCGTCCTGCCCGTCAGCCACCACGATGAGCAGCCGATCGCCGGGCTTGACCAGGCTCAGCTTGTCGCGCGCGGCCATCTCCACGTAGGCGTCGGTAGCGAGATAGGCCACCCGTTCCTGAAGCAGCTTGTTCTTCGCCTCCAGCGCCGCCACCTCGCGCCGGATCTGCGCCGCTCGCTGGCCGATGCGGTAGCTGTCCAGGCTCTTCCCATAGAAGCCGACCAGAAAGTAGACGGAGACGACGCAGACGACCAGCAGGGTCAGCTGCGCCGGCGCCAGGCGCCGCGCGGGCGGGACCGGCGCGCCCAGCGCCGCCGGCGGCGGATCAGCCGGCCCCCGACTCATGCGCGCGCCTCCCGAAGCCCTGACGTCATCGCCCTCAGGCTCCCTCTAGGTGACCGGTCCCGCTCCTTGATCACCATCACGCTCCAGCCTCCTGCTCTCGCCGCGGCCGTGCTCACCGGCCAGGTGGCCCCGCGTGCCTCCATCACCATGGCGCTCCAGCCGCGTTCACGCGTTCACCGCAGCCGGCCATTCCAACGTTACCGCCTGCCATACGCCGTGTCGAGCCCCCGCACGCCGCAGGGCCAGCGCGCCATCTCCGGATAGCGCCAGTCCCCGGCCGGCCGCCTCCCCGCGTCTCCGTGTCCCCGTGTCCCCGCGTCGGACAGGGGCCAGGGGGTGAGGTCCGTCACCCATAGTGATGGATCGCTCAGCGCGCCCAGGACAGACCCGAGACGGCGTCGAGCTGGGCGCCCTTGGTCAGCGGGCGCGCCTCACGCCGCGCTGGGGGCGAGCCCGCCTGGCCGGCCTGAGCGGCTGATGCGGCGGCCGGGGCAGGCGCGGGCAAGACCCACAGGTCAAACGATCCGCCTTCGGCCGAGATGTAGGCCAGATACTGGCCGTCCGGCGACCAGCACGGCGCGCGGCAGGCGCCTGAGTCAGTCACCGGCTGAGCGTTCAGGCCGTCGGCATCCATCAGCCAGATGTCATGCCGGCCCTTGCTCCGCACGGTGTAGGCGATCCGCGTCCCGTCGGGCGACCAGGCGGGATCGTAGGCCCCCTCCGGCGTCTCCGTGAGCTGCTGCCACTGGCGGGTGGCGAAGGTGTAGGTCCACACCTGAGACCGCACCCCCGGCCCGCGGTACAGCACCACGGCGATCCGCCGCCCGTCCGGCGAGAGGCTGGGCATGTCCATCCCGCCCTCCAGGTCGGGGATGGTGAGGAACGGGCGCCGGTTCTTTCCGTCAAGCCCGATCTGCCACAGCATCAGGTCGCGCGTCGTCTCGTCGGAGAGATAGAGCAGTCGGCTGCCATCCGGCCACCAGACGGGACGAAACGCCCAGTTGTTCCGGGCCAGCACGCGCTCGTGCGTATTCTGCGTCAGCTGGCGCGAGTTGGCCCCGTCGGCGTCCATGACCCAGACCTCGGACGAGCTGGTGTCGATCTTCACGTGGGCGATGCGCTTCCCATCGGGCGACCAGGCCGGCTGCCGGCTGAGGCGATCTCCAGTCAGGCGGCGCACGCCGCCCTTCTCCCAGAGCCAGATGTTGGCGTCGCCGACAAAGAGCAGCCGGCCGGGAGGCGCCGCCCCTTGCCCGTTGCCGGGTACGACGAGCACGCCATCGGGCCGGCCGGCCACCGGCCCGCCATCTCCTTGGTGGCCCAGTCCGCACGCGGCGAGCGCCGCGCCACCGGCCCCGATGGCGCTCGCCAGGAGCTGCCGGCGGGTGATCGGTTGCCGGCGCGAGCCGGGCGAGGGCGGGGGTTCAACGGACATGGGTGGTACAGCGGGAGGTCGTCTGTGGATCATGGACGTGACCTGCCGGCCCCGCGCGGCTGCCGCCGGCGGCGCGGTCCGATTAGTTTAGACGGCCGGAGCCCGCAATGGTTTGCCATGCCGCCCCGTTTGGCGCGCGCCTCGTTCTGTCCGCCTGTCCGCGCCCGAGCCACGGCTGCGAGGCGCGGCCCACCCACAATGCTCTGTCGTACTTGGCGTGCGCCCCGCCCACTCCCCATCTCCGCCATTTTTCTGCTAGACTTGCAATGAGTAGGAGCCCATAGGCGGGCATGGTGTAGTGGTAACACGCGACCTTCCCAAGGTTGAGACCACGGGTTCGAGTCCCGTTGCCCGCTCCGCAGACGAGCGCCACGTTCCAGGTTCAGCACCATCCAGGGCCGCCCAGGCCTCTCCATTTTGAACTTTGAACTGCCACCTCCCCCTCCGGGCACGTAGCTCAGTTGGTTAGAGCGCTACCTTGACATGGTAGAGGTCCGGGGTTCGAGTCCCTGCGTGCCCACCACGAATAGTCGGTAGCCAGCAGTCAGTCTCCGGCCGGAGGGAGCGCCGGTCGGCCGTCTCCAGGCGGTAATACTGATCGCAGGCTACCGATTTCTGGTTTCTGGTTCTGGCCACTGAGATGCTGAAGATTGTCGGGCTGCTCCACCACGCGGTGCAGATCGACGGCAGCGCCGAGGGCGTGGCTGAAGCGCGGCGCTTCTATGGCGAGATCCTGGGCCTCCCCCTCGACGGCGGCCGGCCGGACATTCCGGGCACGCCGGGCTGGTGGTTCAACGTCCCGGATAAACCTGTCGAGCGCCCGGGCACCGTGCAGGAGCGCCCGCAGGGCCCGCCCCCCGTGGCCCTGCGACAGATCCACCTCATCGGCGCACGCCCCACGGACACCCCCGACGAGTCGATCTCCGCTGAGCGAGCCGCAGCGCTGCACGTGGCGCGGCGCGACCACGTGGCCCTGGCCGTCGTGGACCTGGAGGAGGCCAAGCAAGAGCTTGACCGCCACGGCATCCGCTATTACGTCCAGACCGGCGCGGTCGGTGCGGAGCAGGTCTTCTTCCAGGACCCGTTCGGCAACGTCATCGAACTCCAGGAAGCGCGCTAGCCTGGATGATGCACGGCCCACCGAGGCGTTCCCTCTCCCAAAGGGAGAGGGCTAGGGGTGAGGGCTGCGCTGCCCAGTAGCGAGTAGCGAGCTATCCCCCGCCCAGGGTGCCCGCCGGAGGCGGGAGAACCGGAGCGATGAGCGAGCCACCCCCAAGGCGCCTGCCGGTGGCAGTGTCTCGCTGCGGGGCAGGCCAGCGCGTCGATGGCGCTGCCGGCCAGGCTGGCGATGGCAGTGTCTCGCTGCGGGGCAGGGCGGCGGCGCTACCGCGCCACGCGCACTGTCCGCCCTGGCCGGATGGGAGCCCCGCTATCCCCTCTTATCGGTGAAGCTGGCGGATCAGCTCAGCCGCCTCTTTGACCGCCGCGTCGACCGTCGTCTTGCCGTCGCGCAGGCAGTCGTTGATGATCTTGGGGTTGATGATGTCGCGGGCCGCCTCGGCGTGCTTGCGGAAGAGCTCGATCGGGCGCGCCTCATTCTTGATGATGGCGTCCTTGAACGGCTTCAGGTTCTTGTTGGCCAGCTTGGGGTTCGCCTCTTTGATCAGCTTCTCCCACCGGTCCTGGAACGACTTGCGGCCCGACTGCTGGCCGGAGATCCGGCTGTTGATGTCATTCCACTCGTCGCCCATCAGGAACTTGATGAACTCCCAGGCCTCAGGAATGACCTTGCTCCCCTTCCAGATTGACCAGCCGTCGTTGGTCGCCAGGCTGGCCCGCATCACCGGTCCCCGCGGAATGGGGGCCACGTCCCAGTTGACGTTCTCCGGCACGTTGCTCGTCTGGATCATGCGCGTGAGGATCCACGACCCTTCTTCCATCATGGCGAAGGTGCCATCGGAGAAGGCCTGGTAGAAGTTCTTGCCGGCGCCGGCCGGGAAGGTGTCCGGCGTCCCCTCGCGGATGGCGCTCTTGTCCTTGTGCCCCGCCTCCCACTCATAACGCAGCGCCTCCACGGCCTTGGGCTGGTCGAAGGCCGGCTTGGTGTCATCCTTGGGATCCACCCAGTTCCCGCCGTTGGAGTGGATGCGCTGCATCGTCCGGTCGTAGCTCGTGATCAGGCGCCGCCCGTACACGTTTTCCGCCGACTTCGTCAGGCGCACCGACATCTCACGGTACTTGTTCCAGTCCCAGGTCTCGTCGGGAAAGGGGACCCCCCGCTTCTCGAAGACGTCCTTGTTGTAGTAGAGGGCGATCGTCCCCGTGTACATCGGGAGCGCGAACTGCCCCGCCTCCTGCGACCAGAAGAGCTTCATCAGCCACTCGACGAAGTCCTTCCGCACCGCCTCGGGCACGTCTCGTTTCAGGTCGGGCTCCATGTTGTAGAGCAGGCCCATCCGCGCCCACACCGGCCCCCACTGGCAGCAGTGGCCGGAGATGTCCGGCCCGTTGCCCGCGATCCACTCCGTCTGGTTCTTGGTCGGCCAATCGCCGATCTGAGGCTCGATCTCGATCTTGATCTTGGGGAACTTCTCGTTGAAGACCTTCACGCCCTGGGGCGCGGCGAACAGGTTGAAGGGGTTCTGGCTGTCACCCCACGTGCTCCAGCGCACCGTCACCTCGCGGGTCGACCTGCCCATCGCAATCCGGTCGCCTGCACCGCCCCCGGGGCCGCAGGCGGCCAGCACGGCGCCCCCACCGAGAAGGGCGCCCCCACGCAGCAGCACCGAGCGGCGAACCACTCCACGAGCCTGAGACGCGTGTTCCGCAATGGACATGGCCTTTACCTCCTGCATGCTCTGGCGGTCCCTGCATCCCCTCGCGTCCCCGCGCCAGCGCGGGAGCGACGGAGCGCTGCAGGCCCTACTGGCCATTATTAGGCAGGAACGGATGCATTTCAAGTCACCGTCCCACCACGGCGCATCCAGTCATGCCGGATAGCGCGCCATGGCGTTCCCTCACCCTCTGATCGTGCCGCCCCCGGCAGGGTGCCTGCCGGAGGCGGGCTCGCTCCTCGTCCCTCGCTACTCGCTACTCACTAGCTCTTATTGAGCTGGTTGATCAGCTCGGCCGCGGCCCGCATCGCGGGGGCCACCTCCTCATCCCCGTCGCGCACCGCCTTGTTGTACGCCTCGGTGTAGATCTTCTTGGAATCGGCGTCCTTGCGGAAGAACTCGATCGGGCGCGCATAGTTCTTCTCCACGGCGTCGGCGCACCACTTCAGCGCCTTGTCCGCCAGCTTGGGATTGGTCTCGCGGAAGGCCTTCACCCACTGCTGCTGGTGGCTCTTGCGCGCGCTCTGCTGGCCGGCGTACCTCGTGGCGATGTCCGTGTGCTCGTCGCTCTGGAGATACTTCAGAAACTCCCAGGCGGCGTCGCGGTTCTTGGTTCCCTTCCAGATGCTCCAGCCGTCGCTCGTGGCCAGCGTGAAACGTCCGGCAGGGCCCTTGGGCAGGGGCGCGATGTCCCAGTCCACCTCGTCCTCGACGAAGCGCAGATACTGGATGATCGTGAACGAGCCACCCTCCCACATGGCCACGCGCCCCAGGCGGATGGCCGCATGGCCCCCGTACTGGCCGACCAGGCTCCTGAAGGCGTCCGGCTCCTTCGGGCCGCCGCTGGGGGCGACGGTGCGGTCCTTGTGCACCAGGTCCCGCTCATAGGTGAAGGCGGCGATCGCCTTCTCGGAGGCGAAGGCCGCTTTGGTGTCGTCCTTCGGGTCGACGATGTTGGCCCCGTTCTGGTGCAGGCGCTTGTACATCGCCCCTGCGCCGATCTCCCGCCTGGCCCAGACGTTGTTCGGCACGTCGGCCACCTTGACGGAGACGTCGCGGTACTTGTTCCAGTCCCAGGTGTCGTCGGGGAAGGCCACGCCCTTCTTCTTGAAGAGGTCCTTGTTGTAGAAGAGCGCCACTACCCCCGTGTACATCGGCAACGCCCACTGCCCGGCTTCGGGCGGCGTGGCGAACAGCTTCATCAGCCACTCCACGTAATCGCCCAGGGGCACCGCCCTGGAGTCGCGCTTGATGTACGGGTCCAGGTTGAGGAACATGCCCTGGCGGCCCCAGTTCGGGCCGTTGTCGCAGCAGTGGCCGGAGAGGTCGGGGCCAGTGCCGGCGATCCATTCCGTGTTGTTCTTAGCCACCCAGTCGCCGTTCTGCGGCTCCACCTCCACCTTGATGTTGGGGAACTTCTTGTTGAAGAGCGCCAGCGTCTTCGGAGCCGCGTCGGTGTTGAACGGGTGCTGATCACCGCCCCAGGTGCTCCAGCGCAGCGTCACCGGCCCTTTCACCTCCACCGGCCGCTCCCCGCCGCGGGCGGGGCCGCACGCCGCCAGGGCCCCGCCGCCGCCCAGCAGCGCCGCCCCGCGCGAAAGCACCATGCGCCGCGTCGTTGCGCCACCTTCGATTTCCGCCTGCTGCCTGCCTGTCAGGGTCATCATGCCTCCTGCGCTATGAGATGGTGGACTAGGCGCGCCCCCTGCCTGAGCGATGAGAACGCCGAGGCGCACTGGCGCCCGCATTTCCAGTGGCCCGCGCCCCCTGCCTGAGCGGCGAGAACGACCAGGGGCATTATTGGGCATGGAGCAGCGGAAAGCAAGAACAAGGAGTAGGCGGCGCGGGCTTACGCCCTGCTGTTCAGGTCGTTGATCCGGCGCACGGCATCCGCCACCGCCGCGTCCAGGGCCTTGGCCCCGTTCTTGATTGCGCTGCTGCTCTCCGCGCCGTAGACTGCCTCGTGGAGCAGGGTGTCGATGATCGCCACCGACTGCCGGTGGCGGCGGAAGACCTCCACCGGGCGGGCGTAGTTCTGGTGAATGGCATCGGTGAACGGGCGCAGGTTCTTATCCGCCAGGAGCGGATTGCCTTCCTTGACGAACCTGACCCATCGCTCCTGGAAGCTCTTCCGCGCCGGCTGCTGGCCGGTGGCCCGAGCATTGATCGCCGTCCACTCATCGCCCTGCAAGAATTTGACGAACTCCCAGGCCTCGTCGATCGCCTTGCTCCCCTTCCAGATGCTCCAGCCGTCGTTGGTGGCCAGCGTGGCGCGGCCGGCCGGCCCGCGGGGCAAGGGCGCCACGTCCCAGTTCGGCACCACGTCCCGTTCGACCAGCGTCACCAGCCGCACCAGAGCGAACGAGCCTTCCTCCCACATGGCAAAGCGCTGGGCCGAGAGCGCCCGCCAGTAGTCCAGGCCCCGCAGGCTGGTATAGCCGTCCTCGTGGCCGGTGTACTTGTCCTTCAGATTGGCGTCTCGCTCGAACTGCAGGGCCCGCAGGGCGTTCGGGGTCTCCAGGACGCAGCGTCGGTCATCTTTGGGGTCGACGTAGTGGCCGCCGGACTGGTGCAGGCGCTGCTGGATGCGGTCGTAGGTGCGTACCTGTCGCAGGCCAAAGACGACCGGCTGGGCCTCGCCCCCGCGCGCCCCGTCCGGCGAGAAGTCGGGCTTAGCCTCGTTGAGCTTGATGGCGGCGTCGCGATATCTGGCCCAGTCCCAACCGTCGTCGGGGAAAGGCACGCCCTTGCGCTGGAAGATCTGCTTGTTGAAGAAGAGGGCGATCGTGCCGGAGTACATCGGCAGGGCGAACTGGCCGGTCTCCGGCGCGGCGAAGAACTTGATCAGCCACTCCACGTAGTCGTCGCGGATCCGCTGCGGGATATCCCGCTTCACCGCCTGCTCCATGTTCCAGAACAGGCCGTCCCGCGCCCACTGCACCCCCCAGTAGCCGAAATGGCCGGAGATGTCCGGTCCCGTCCCCGCCACCCACTCGGTCTGGTTCTTGAGCTGCCAGTCGGCCAGCTGCGGCTCGATGACCACCTTGATCTGCGGGAAGGCCTCGTTGAAAAGACGGACTCCCTGCGGCGCCGCCTGGGTGTTGAACGTGTTCTTCTCGTCGCCCCAGGTGCTCCAGCGTATGGTCACCTCACGGGTGCTCTGCCCCCGCGCGATCTTTTCACCGCCGCCGCGGCCCGGCAGACACGCCCCCGCGGCCAGCCCCCCCGCCATCAGCGTGGGCGCCTGCTGGAGCAGCGAGCGCCGGCTGGCGGCGCGCCGCGTGAGAGCGCGGGCGAATGGGTCTCCTCCGGCGCCACCGCGCCGTAAGACAGATTGACCACTGGCCATGAGCCAAATCCAAGTATGGCAAGTATGGCAGGGCGAGGGCGAACATGGCCGGCGCGCCGCGCTGGGGACGCGGCCGAGCAGGACGGACCTCACCCCTTCGGTCGCGTCTGCGCCGCAGCCCCGCTCCCCTCGGCCCCACCGTGCGGCTTGGCCCCTAGCGCCCTCTCCGCGTCGGGGAGGGGGAACGACGGCCACGGGGAGAGGATTGCATCCATGGTGGCCCCGCCGTCCCCTTGCCGACGCAGAGAAGGGAAACGACGGCGATGGCCCGGCTGCATTCCAAGCTGCTGAGTATGCCCCGCGGGGACGGGTCGGACAGGTATCCGCGGCTCCTGCGGCCCGCCGCGGGTCCGCCCCGGGTGCTTCTGGCCTGCCGGGGGCACCGGCGGCGGACCCGCCGCCGGCGACCGGAGCGCGAGTTTGATCGGCTCGGCCTGGCCGCGGCCTGCCGGCGGCGTCGGTGAGGAGCAGGCCGCCTCAGCTGCGCCGCGGGCGCGGGCGCGCCGCCTTCGCGGGCCGGATCCCTTTCACCACCTCCCGCAGGCGCGCCGCCCGCCGCGGCGATGGGCCGGCAACGGCCACCTGGATACGGTGGGGCGCCCACAGCGCCGCCACCCGCTGCACGTCTTCCGGCGTGAGGCGCTCGTACGTGGCGCGGGCGGCGCCCGGCGCGATCAGCCGGCGGTGCGCCAGCTCGCTCCACAGCAGCCAGTGCGCCATCTCCTCCGTCGTCTCGCAGGACATGATCAGCTCCCCGACGACGTAGTTCTTGGCGCGGGTGAACTCTTCCGGGGTGAGCCCGGCCTGGAGCTGCGCCGCCTGCGCCAGCATCCGCTCCACCGCCTCGGCCTGCCGGCGTGGGGGCACGCCGGCCCACATGCGCGCCGCCCCGCTATCCGAGAAGGCGGTCACCTCCGACCCGACGTCGTAGGCCAGGCCGCGGGCGTCGCGCAGGTCGGCCCACAGGCGCGATGACGCCAGCTCCCCCAGGGCGCAGCTGAGGAGCTCCAGCGCCGGCCGGTCCGGATGGGTTGCCGCCAGCCCGCGCACCCCCGCATAGACGTAGGCGGTCTGCCCGCTGGCGTAGCGCGCCTCCAGATCAGGCTCCGCCGGCTCATCGGGGACGGGAACCACGGGCGTGTCGCGCGGCGGGGCCGCGGGCCAGCCGGCCGCCAGGCGCTCCACCAGCGCCCGCACCTCCTCGTGTCTCACGTCCCCCGCCACCGCAACCACGGCGCGCTCCGGCGCGTAGTACTGGCGCCAGTAGGCGCGCACGTCCTCGACGGTCAGCGCGCTCACCGTCGCCTCCGTCCCCACCGGCGCGCGGGCCAGCGGGTGGC
>DAOTTI010000026.1:0-4536 GCA_034437795.1 Chloroflexota bacterium
GGTCAGGTCCTGCAGCACGTCGAGGTCGCGCAGGACCATCGTGCCCTTGGTCACCAGGGAGATGGGAGTGCGAAAGCGGGCCAAGAGCTCCAGGCAGCGGCGGGTGAGCCGATAGCGGCCCTCGCCTGGCTGGTAGGGGTCCGTGGCCGTGCCGACGGCCACCTGCTCCCGACGCCAGCTCCGGCGGGACAGCTCCTCGGCGAGCACCTCGGGGAGGTTGGTCTTGACCAAGATGATGCGGAAGAAGTCCTCGGCGCCGGCCAGGTCGTAGAACCGGTGCGTCGCGCTGGCGTAGCAATAGTGGCAATGATGCACGCACCCCCGATACGGATTGAGCGACCAGCGGAAGGGCATGCCCTGCACTCGGTTCAGCGCCGACTTGCACTCGATCTCCCGATACGTGACCTGCGCCATTCGGCTCCTCCAGTACCACCGGCTGCGACTGCGCGCCGGCACGCGGCCGCCGCCGGCGTGCTGCTGATCTGCCCCATCATAGAACATCGGTTCTACCAGCACAAGGGCACACCGCCGAGCATCCGGCAAGACCTCTAGATCAGGCGCCGTGGCGGACCTCACCCTCCTTCGGCCAGGGCCGGAAGGGGAGAAGAGCCCTCACCTTCTTGCCCCCTGTCCCGCACGCGGGAGAGGGGGAGAACCTCACCCCCTCCGGCCGCGTCCGCGCCGCACTCCTGCCCCGTGCCGCCCTCCGTGCAGTTCAGCCGCGTCGTCCCGTCTCCGTGTCGGAGGGGGCGCGGCGCCGCCACCATGGTAGAGATCCTCTCCCCATAGCCGGCGTTCCCCCGTTCCGAGACGGAGAGGGGTGGGTGGCGATGGCCTGGCGCCGGTCAGAACGGTTGCACGCCAACGGCCATGGATTGACGGCCGGACTGCCTGCGGATTACGATGGTGGCGTACAGCAGGAGTGGCCGGCGCTCGCCTGGCTGTTGATCTGGAGTGCACCGCTCCGGTGGTCACGCGGACCAGCAGGTCTGCGCCGGGCCTGGCCGGCCAGGCAGGGCCACCCGGCCAGGCAGGGCCACCCGGCCAGGCAGGGCCACCAGCAGGAAGGAGGCGCATCGTATGGGAGACCCGCGTCGCTCGCTCAGCCGCCGCACCGTCGTCGCCGCAGCCCCGGCCGCCGTCGCCGGCCTGCTCGGCGCCTGCGGCCCGCAGGCCCAGGCGCCGGCCGCGGGCACCCAGCCGGCTGTCAAGCAGACCATCGAATGGTGGACCGGTTGGGGCGGGGTGCCGGCCAATGAGAGCTTCAAGAAGATCGAGGAGGCGGCCAACGCCCAGTCCAAGACCTACGAGGTCCGGCACACGCGCGTCTCAGGAGTGGCCACCAAGCTGGCCGAGGCCATCGTCGCCGGCAGCCCGCCGGACGTGGAGACGGGCAATCTGCCCTACGCCGAGTTCTGGGTGCAGGGCTACGCCGAGCCGCTGGACCAGCGCATCAGCAAGAGCAAGATCATCAAGCGCGATGACCTGCCTCCGGCGGCCTGGAAGTTCGGCAGCTACAAGGGCAAGACGTACGGCGTACCGGCGGTGGAGGGCTTCATCCGCTGGGGGCTAGTGGCCAATGAGGAGCTGCTGGGGCAGAAGGGGCTTGACCCCGCCAGGATCCCCACAGTCTGGGATGAGCTCCTCATCTGGCACCGGCAGCTCACTATCCTGGAAGGGGGCCAGCTCCGGCAGCTCGGCCTCGATCCCCTGGATGCGATGGGCGGGGGCACCGGCGGCCCAGATCCCCTGATCTGGGGCCCGTCCTGGGGGATCCGCTTCTACGACGAAGAGAAGGAGCGGTTCGATCTCACCAACCCGGCGCTGGAGGAGGCGCTGGCGGTGATCAAGCTGTTCTACGACCAGGCCGGCGGGCTGGCGGCGATGAGCGAGTTCCGGCGCAACTACGGCAAGTGGAGCGGTGCCAACTCTGGGATCGGGGCAGGGACGCAGGCGATGCAGATCAATGGGCCGTGGACGCCAGGTGAGCTGGCCAAGAACGCCCCCGATAAGCGCTACGCCTACACCTGGGTCCCCGTGCCGGCCAAGCGCAAGGGAAAGAAGATCCAGTCCACCGGCGGCCACTTCGCCAATCTGCCCAAGGGCTCGCCCCACCCCGACCAGGGCTTCGAGTTCATCGAGTTCCTGTGGGGCGACCAGGCGCACGAGATCATCTTTGAGGGCACCGGCTGGCTGACGGCGCGCAAGTCCTACCTGGCGCGGGTGAACGCCAGCCGGTATCGCGGGCTCGACTTCTACATCAAGTCAGTGGCGCAGGCCGACGAGATGTGGGAGGCCCCCGTCAACCCGATCGATGGCTTCTTCGGGCAGCAGTGGAATAGCCAGATGAACGAGCTGCTGGCGGGGAAGATCAGCCCCAAGTCGATGCTGCTGGAGCTGCAGCGCATCTGCACCGAGGAGCTGGTCCGGCGGCTGGGCAAGAAGTAGTACCTTCCGGCGCTCCCCGGCCTGAGCCACGACCGGCGATGATTGCCCACCCGCCGGCCTTCTACTGCATCGACTCCGCCAGCCGGAGCCATTCGGCGCGAGTGACGCGAGCGGCCGCGGCCTGGTCGGCGATGATGCCGATGCTGCGCGTATCGCCTCGCTCCCGCCAGTAGAGGATCACGCCTTGCGGGAACTCGCCGTAGCGGGCGTATCCGCCGCCGGCCAGCGCCACCTCCTCGTCCGGCCGCAACGGGTCCAGCAGATCGAACAAGGGCGGCGGGAGCGACTGCACAATGGTGAATTGGCCGCTGCCGTCGGCCGCCACGTAGCGCTGGGTGACAGCCACCCGCTGGCGCCGGCCGGTCACGGCGGCTGCCTCGGGAGGCAGCTGTCCGAGCGCAACCGTCAACGGCTCGGGGACAAAGCCAGGCGGCACCCATTGGGGCGCCCGCACGTGCGCGCCGGCCTTGCCGGCGAACTCCTCCGCCTCGGCGTACGTGGCGAAGGTGTAGCGCGTGGCCCCGCTGGCCGGCGGGCCGGCCGTATCGACCGCTGGTCCAGCTTCCGGCGCGCGGAGCGCCGGCTCACCGGCGGCGGTCACGCGCCGGCCAGGGCCCACCTCAGCGTAGACCCCGGCCATCTGGCAGCTCCAGGCCGGCAGACGCTCCGTCCCCAGCACCACGCCGGCCAGTGCCAGGCTGCCCAGCGCCAGGTGAGCCGCCCGCCAGCGGTGACCCGCCGCGCCGCCGGGGCCGGCGCTAGGGACCTGGCGCTCGATCTGCGTCCCGCGCGCGACGGCCACCGGCGGGCCAACCTGCTGGCCCCCGTGCGCCTCCGGCAGAGAAGGGAGCGAAGCGGGCCCTGCCGGCTGCCCGGCGTGTAGCGGGCCGGCCGACGCCTGATCGCCATGCTCTTCTGCCGGCGAAGGGACGACCGGCCGGCCCGCCGCGCTGCTACGCCTGCTGTCGTCGATCACGGGTGTCTGCAGTCCTGTCCGCCGCTTCCGGCTTCGACCTCATCAGCCTCCATCGCATTCACTGATACCCATTGGCTGATCAAAGCTGGCCTGTGCGCCCCGTGCAGGTAGCGCGCCATCGATGAGCGCTCACAGAGCAGAAGCAACCCTCCCTTCAGGAGACGCCCAGGCCCGCCACTCTCTGCTGGCTACTCGTCACTCGCTGTGGGCTACCCCGCCCTGGGGGAGTGGGGTGCCGGCGAAGCGTGCGGGCTATGGCGTACGCCGCGTGGCGCTACGGAGCACCTGCTCCACCTGCCGGAGGTGCTCGGCCGTGGTCGTCTGGTGCAGGTCGCGCCCAGCGTGGCCCACCCGTTCGCCCCGCGTCGCCTCCAGGACCTCCAGGCGAAACTCGGCGTCGCTGCCCTGCTCGCCGGCCGGGAGCTTGGGCATCACCAGCACCAGCACCCCATTGCCGTAGGTCGCATTGGTGCGCGCCCCGTCCACCGGCTGCGGCAGGCGCACCTCGCGGTAGTAGGGGCCAATCGCCCACTCGGCGATGAGCAGGTCGCGCTCCTCCTGGTGCGGCCCGCGGTACTCACCCCGGATCACCACCGTATCGCGGCGGACCGTGACCGAGATGTCGTCCGGCTCCAGGCCGGGCATCGGGGCCGCTAGCATCAGCCGGCCCTCACCCTGGTAAAGACGCACCGGTACCACCTGCTCTTGATGGGGAGCGATCATCGCCAGACCTCCTGATCAAACCATGGACCAAGCTGCCGCCGGTGTCCAGAAGCCCGCTCCCGCGCGGGTAGGGCGACAAGGTGGACGTGCGCCCCCTTGCATGAGCCAGCTGCCCGCCCGCGTACGGGCGCTCCCGGCCACCGGCCTCTTCACTGCCACTGTAGCACCGGTGGCGGGCCGCCGCACAGCGCAGCCTCCCGCCCGGCATGCGCTCGGGGTTCAGATGGCGCCAGGCCAAGGCCCACATTCCCCCTCTGCCGCGTGCGAGACGGGGGGCGGGGCCACCGTGGGCGAGATCCCCTCTCCGTGGGCCTCATGCCCCTCTGCCGCGTGCGAGACGGAGCCGCGCCGCAACCCTGCCCCAAGCCGCACGGGAGGGCGGCTTGGGG
>DAOTTI010000027.1:0-12767 GCA_034437795.1 Chloroflexota bacterium
CGAGCAGTGAGGCCCCGCCGGAGAGGAGGAACCGCGCGATACGGTGGGGCGTTACCATAGCCGGCAGATGGTACCCTGCCGTCCGGCTGCGGGCGAGCGCCTCGCCCGTATCGCCAGGCCGGCAGGGGAGCTACTGGCTCGCGCCAGGAACCAGGGAGGGAACCAGCCATGCCACCGGTCGAAGCGCGCCGGATCGTTTTTCCACAGATCCGCCAGGCGGAATGGGAGCGGGTGCCGCTGCCGGCGCCTGACCAGCTTGGTCCGGCGGAGGCGCTGGTGCGGGCGCACTGCACGCTGGTCAGCGCCGGCACGGAGATCGCCATCTACAGCGGGGCGCACATCGGCTACACCATCCCCGGCGCCACCTATCCGCGCCTGCCGCACCGCCCCGGCTACGCCTTCGCCGGCGCTGTCGAGGCGGTAGGCAGCGCTGTAGCCAGCCTGCGCCCTGGCGACCGCGTGGCGGGGAGCCTGCACCACACGGACTGGGCGGTCGTGGACACAACGCGCAGCCAGCTGTGGCGCATACCTGATGGGGTGTCGTTCGAGCAGGCCTGCCTGGCCCGCCTGGCGGCCATCTCCATGCAGGGCGTGCGCCTGGCCGGGGTGCGCCTCGGCGAACGGGTGGCCGTCTTTGGCCAGGGCTTGATTGGCCAGTTCGCTCGCCAGCTGGCGGCCATCGACGGCGCGGCCGTAACGCTGGCCATCGACCTGATCGACCGGCGCCTGGAGCTGGCGCAGCGCCACGGGGCGACGCATGTGATCAACCCCGCGCGCGATGACGTGCGGGCGGCGATTGGCGCGGCCACCGATGGGCAGGGCGTGGACGTGGCTATCGAGGCCACAGGGAACCCGGCGGTGATCAACGATGCGCTGCAGGCCGCGGCCCTGCTGGGGCGGGTCATCCTCCTGGGAAGCCCGCGGGGGCGCGTGGAGATCGATCCGTACAGCGACATCCACCGCAAGGGGGTCTCCGTCATCGGCGCCCACGCCGGCACGGCGGCCGCCGCCCCGAACGCATACTATCGCTGGACCTCGGCCGAGCACGTCCGCCTGGCGGTGGAGCTGCTCCGGCAGGGGCGTCTCCAGACCGACGGCCTGGTCAGCCACCGCGTGCCGGCGGACGAGGCGCTGGGGGTTTTCGCGGCCCTGGCCGAGCGCCCGCAGGACTACCTGGGCGTGATCATCCAGTGGGCGCCGCCGTAGCGGGCAGCCTGGCTGCCGCCGCGCGCTGCCGTCGGGCCGGCCCCGATGCGTCCGCCGCTGGGCGTTGCCGTAAGGGGCAGCCTGGCTGGCGCCGTCAGTGCGCCAGCCAGGAGTACATGTAGCCGGGGTCTTCTAGCTCGGCGGCGCGAGTGGAGACGCGGAGCGGACGGAAGGTATCTATCATCACAGCCAGCTCCTCGGTGCGGTCCCTGCCGATGCTATTCTCCACCGCGCCAGGGTGCGGGCCGTGGGGGATACCGCTGGGATGGAGCGTGAGCGAGCCGATCTCCACGCCCCCGCGGCTCATGAAGGTGCCGTGCACGTAGTAGATCACCTCGTCGCTTTCCACGTTGCTGTGGCTGTAAGGGACGGGGATGGCCAGCGGGTGGTAGTCGAACAGGCGGGGCACGAAGGAGCAGATGACGAAGTTGGGGCCCTGGAAGGTCTGGTGCACCGGCGGGGGCTGGTGGATGCGCCCCGTGATCGGCTCGAAGTCGCCGATGTTGAAGGCCCAGGGGTAGAGGTAGCCGTCCCAGCCGACCACGTCCAGTGGGTGATGGTCGTAGAACAAGGACGTGAGGCGGCCGTGGGCCCGCACGCGCACCTCGAACTGGCCCCGCTCGTCGTGCGTGGCCAGGCGCTGGGGCGGGCGGAGGTCGCGCTCGCAATACGGCGAATGCTCAAGAAGCTGCCCGTGCTCGTTCCGGTAGCGGCGGGGCGTCTCCACTAGGCCGGCCGCCTCGAACACCAGCACCCGGTGCTCGACGCCGGCCTCGGGGACCACGCGCCAGGTGGTGCCGGTGGGGATGACCAGGTAGTCGCCCTCACGATAGGGGAGGGTGCCGAAGATGGTCTCCAGCTGCCCGCGCCCCTGATGGATGAAGAGCACTTCGTCGCCCTCGCCGTTGCGGTAGTAGTAGTCCATCGGCTCGCTCGGGCGCGCGATGCACAGGGTGACGTCGGCGTTGCCGAAGAGCGGGACCCGCCCTGTGACCACGTCGCCGGCGGCGGGAAGGCCGGCGGTCTTGACCAGGCGATGGCGCAGCGGGCCCGGCGCCTCCCAGGCGCGACTGATCTCCCCGCGGTCCTCGGCGCGCCGCACGGCCGGCGGCGGATTGATGTGGTAGAGGATCGACTGGATGCCGGAAAAGCCCCTGACGCCCATCACCTCCTCGCGGTACAGCCCGCCGTCCGGCTTGCGGAACTGGATGTGGCGCTTCGGCGGTACCTCTCCCAGACGCACGTAGAACGGCATGTGCCATTGCTCCTTCACTGCATGGGCCGTTCGGCCGGCTTTGTCGGAGGGCGGAGGGCGAACGACGGATCGGGCCGGCGCCTTGCCTCCCGTCCTTCGTCGTTCGTCTTTCGTCGTCCGATGGTATTGCGCAACACTCCCAGCCGTTCGACCTCCAGCTCGACGACCTGGCCCGGCTGGAGCCACGGGAGGCCCAGCTCCAGGAGGCACCCTGTGCCGACGGTGCCCGAGCCGAGCACCTCGTTGGGATGCAGATCGCAGTTGCGGCTGGCGTAGGCGATCATCTCGGCGAAGGTCCAGTAGAGGTCGGCGAGGTTGCCCCGCGAGACCTCGCGCCCGTCGATCCGCGCCACCATCTCCAGCCAGTAGTGATAGCCCCGCGGTGCCCCGCCGCCCTTCCCCTGCGCGGCAGGGAGCCCGGCGGGTGAGGCGCGGGGCGGCGCGGGCTCGCGGCGGTCGGCCAGCTCGTCCGGCGTGACCAGCCACGGACCCAGCGAGGTGGCGAAGTCCTTCCCCTTGGCCGGGCCCAGCCCGACCGCCATCTCGCGGCGCTGGATGTCGCGGGCGCTCCAGTCGTTCATGATGGTGAAGCCGGCGATGTACTCGTCCGCCTCGTCGACCGGAATGTCGCGCCCGCCGCGGCCAAGCACCACCGCCACCTCCAGCTCGAAGTCGAGCGCATTCGTGGCCGCCGGATAGGGGATCTCCGCCTCGTGGCCGTAGATGGCGTTCGGGTTGCTGAAGTAGAAGACAGGCATTTCGTACCACTCGGGGACCATGTCCAGGCCCCGGCGGGCCCGCGCCGCCTTGACGTGCGCCTCGAAGGCGTAGAAGTCGCGGATCGTGCGCGGGCGGGGCACTGGCAGCCTCACGTCATTCCCTCCCCGCCGTGGCTTAGAGGTTGCCTCGGGCCGCCTGCTCGCGCTCCAGGGCTTCGAAGAGGGCCTTGAAGTTGCCCAGGCCGAAGCCCCGCGCCCCCTTGCGCTGGATGATCTCGTAGAACAGCGTCGGCCGGTCCTGCACCGGCTTGGTGAAGATCTGCAGCAGGTAGCCCTCGTCGTCGCGATCGACCAAGATGCCTAGCTCGCGGATGGCCTCGAAGTCCTCGTCGATGGGGCCGGCGCGCTCGCGCATCAGGTCGTAATAGGTATCGGGGACGCGCAGGAAGCGCACGCCTCGCTGGCGCAGGCGGCGCACTGTGGCGATGATGTCCTCGGTGAGCAGGGCGATGTGCTGCACGCCCGGGCCGCGATAGAACTCCAGGAACTCGTCGATCTGGCTCTTGCGCTTGCCTTTGGCCGGCTCGTTGATGGGGAACTTCACCCGCCCGCCCCCGTTCTGCATCACCTTGGACATGAGGGCGGTGTACTCGGTGCTGACCTGCTCGTCGGTGAAGTGCACCAGCTGGGTGAAGCCCAGCACGTCACGGTAGAAGCCGGCCCAGCGGTCCATCTGGCCCAGCTCCACGTTGCCGACGATGTGGTCGATCTCCGTGATGCCGACCGGCTCAGCGCGCAGGTTCTCGACGCGCCGATACCCGGGCATCCAGACGCCCTGGTATCCGCTGCGGTCAATGAACGAGTGGATCGTGTCGCCGTAGATGGCGATCGCCGCCCGCCGGATGACGCCCTTCTGGCCCTTGATCGCCACCGGCTCCTGCGCCGCGACCGCCCCGCGGCGGGTCGTCTCAGCGAAGGCCGCGTCCACCTCTGGCACGCGCAGGGCGATGTCGCGGACGCCGTCGCCGTGCCGGTGCACGTGCTGCGCGATCTCGCTCTCCGGCGACGGGGCGGCGGTGAAGACGAAGGTCACATCGCCCTGGCGCAGCACATAGCTGGCGCGGTCCCGCACGCCGGTCTCCGGCCCGGCGTAGGCGATCACGTCGAAGCCGAAGTGCGTGCGGTAAAAGGCGGCGGCCTGGAAGGCGTTCCCCACCCAGAACTCGACGTAGTCAACGCCCAGGATGGGCAGGAAGTCGCCCCCTGCCTGTGGCTGGGAGACCTGGACCGGGCGCACGATCTCCTGGGGCGCCGCCACGATCTCCGGCGCCGGCGGGCCGCCGACTTCCACCGGCGCGGGGGCTGCGGTGGGGCGGCTGCGCTGCCCTGAGACGTCCGTTGTCCGTTGCATGCGTGGCGCCATTGCACACTCCTTCCCATCCATCTTACGGCGTTGGACGCCACGCCAGCGCACGCTTCCGTACGGTTCAGCGATATCGATCCATCACATTCTGGACCTGCTGCCTCATCTCCTGCATGGCGGCGTCTGGCCCCACCTGGTTGGCCAGCAGCTTCTCGGTCACGGCGGTGATCGCCGCCTGGATGTCGGCGGTGCCGGTGGCGGGGAAGTAGGCGTAATGCTTGGCCTGGGCCATCAGCTCATTCGCCCGCCGGCGCCACGGCTGCCTGGCCAGCACCACCGGGTTATTGGCGACGTCCGGCAGACAGGCCTGATCGAACGACCCTTCCGGCTCCTGGATGAAGCGCTGCCCTTCCGCAGACGCCTGGTACTTGGCGAACTGCCAGCCGGCCTCCGGACGCGGGGCCTCGGTCGGCACTGTGCAGCACGTGGCGTTGAAGAAGCCGAACTGCTTGCCTTTGGCGCTCGGCCCGCCCGGCATGGGCCACTGGGCGATCGGAACGGTGGGATCGGCGGGGAAGATCTGCTGCCCCAGGATCCAGACGCCGAGCAGCGACATGCCGATGGCGTCCTTGGCGATCGCCTCGCCCACGTTCCTGAACTTCTTCTGGAACTCGGCGTACGCACCAACACCGCCGATGGCATTGACCGTGTCCTGCAGCCACTTCAGCGCCTCGATACCGGCGGGCGTGGCGAAGCCCGGCTGCGTGCCGTCGTTGTTGACCAGGGGCACGCCGTTGGCCTGGAAGTAGAAGAGCATCGTCGTGCCGCCGATGGCCCAGATGGGGTTGTAGCCGACGCGCTCGATGGCGCCGCCCGCATCAACCTTGCCCAGACGCTGGATGGCGTTGCGGAAATCGTCCCAGCTCGCCGGCGCGGCGTCGGGGTTCATGCCGGAGTTGCGTAGCAGGCGCTGGTTGACGTACACCGAGCGCACGTTCGAGTGGTGCGGCATGCCGTAATACTTGCCTTTGTAGACGGCGCCCGCGCGAGAGCCGAAGAAGTAGCTCTCCATGTTCACCTTGTCACGCGAGATGTACTTGTCCAGCGGCGCGAACATCCCCTTATGGGCGGCGACCTGGATGGTGTCGAACTGCGCGAAATAGGCGTCCGGCACGTCGCCGCCGGCGATCGACGTCTGGAACTTCTGGAAGTTGACGCTCTCGACGAGCTCGCCCGTCCAGCCGGGGTTGCGCTTGAGGAACTCCTCAAACGCCGGTGGATAGGATGGATTGCCCGCGCCCGGTACCCACACTACCAGCCGCTGCGGGCCGGTGGGCGTCTGCTGCCCCGCGCCGTCACGGCGCGCCAGCGGACCGCACGCCACGGCCAGCGCCGCCGTGAGCGCTCCACCCGCCGCCAACGCCGCGCGCCGCGTCCACCGGCGCGTCCCTGCCCCTCGAACCTGCTCGATCATGAACGATGGCCTCCCCGTCTTCTTCCGGTTGCCCGCGTGCTACGCTCCTCCTGGCCCCGGCCGCCCATTATATGTGGCTCTGTGGTCGCGAGGTGGGTCGCGAGGTGGGTCGAGAGGTGGTCGAGGCCAGATCGAGAACGAGTGACGCCATCCGGAGGACCAACCAGACATGCCCGCGACTGCGCCAGCGCCCCCTCACGTCGTGCTGTTCATCTGCGATCAGATGCAGTACCAGCGCCAGGGAACGGTCGACCCCATCGCCTTCACCCCCAATGTGGACCGCCTCGCCGCCGAAGGGGTCTTTTTCACGCACGTGCACGCCTCGAACGGGCAGTGCGTCCCCTCCCGCGTATCGATGCAGACCGGCCTCTACCCTCACGAGGCCCAGGTCATGATCATCTACGGCTTCCACGGCCACACCGCCCACCTCACCGGCGCGCAGCGCACCGTGGGCCACGTCTTCCGCGACGCGGGGTACGTCACGGCCTACTTTGGCAAGACCCACTTCGGCACGTCACTGGACAGCCTGGGCTACACGCACGGGAGCGAGGGACCGCGCGCGGCGGGGGCCGACGAGCAGGAAGGGCCGCGGGGGGCGGCGGTGGACCGCGCCCACCGGCGCAACAGCCGCACCGATCGCGCCATCGTGGACCAGGCGCTGGACTTCCTGCGCCGGCACGACCCAGCGCAGCCGCTCTTCCTGACCGTCTCCGTCCACGAGCCCCACCCGCCCTTCGAGCTGGTGGAGGCCTATGCCAATCGCTTCCCGCTGGACCGCATGCCGGTGCCGACCAGCTTCTATGCGGACGACCTCAGCGGCAAGCCGGCCTTCCAGCGCGAGCACGCGCTCGACGGCCGCCACGGATACGCCGGCCGCGGCGACGAGCCCAAGCTGCGGGAAGAGCTGCGGCGCTATTACACCATGATCGCCCACGTGGATCAGCTCTTCGGCGAGGTGCGGGCAGCCCTGGAGGCCAGGGGGATGTGGGAGCGCGCGGTGGTCGCCTTCACCTCCGACCACGGGGACATGATGGGCGCCCACCGCATGCGCCTCAAGGGCACCGTGCCCTATGATGAGATCTTTCGTATCCCGTTCGTCCTGAAACTCCCCGCCGGGGCGCCGCCGCCGGCGCGCCGCGTGGTGGATGACCTGGCGGTCAACGTCGCCCAGCCGGGAACGCTGGTCGAGGCGGCGGGGCTCCCCGTGCCCCCCGAGTTCCGCGGTGGTTCGCTCCTGCCCGCGCTGTACCGCCCCGCGCGGCCCGCTCAGGAGGAGATCTGCTTCGAGCACTATGGCGCCTACTGGGGACTGCACCCCTTCCGCGTGATCCGCGTGCGCGACGCCACCCGCGGCGAGTGGAAGCTGGCCAGATACTACGGCCCCGATGAAGGCGAGGTGGAGCTCTACCACCTGTCGGCCGATCCCCACGAGGTGCGCAACCTGGCGTCCGATCGGACGCTGGCCGCGTGGCGGGCCGAGCTTGAGGCCCGCGTGGACGCCTGGTGGCAGCGCACTGGCGGGCGCGACTTCGCCTACTACGAATCGCCGGAGTTCAAGCTGAGCGGCGCCGCCACGCTGCTCGACGGCCGGCGCGCTCGCGCCGGTGGACGCCGCGCGGCGGACGCGGGCGCGAGCGCTGGCGCGTGAAGGCTAGTGAAGCGCCAGCGCGCGTCGCCCTGGTGTTGCGTTCGCTGCGGCCAGGCGCGCGGGGCGCGTGATGGGCCGTACGGGAGCAGGGAGAACGGTACTTGCCGGTCCCGTTGCGAGCCAAGAGAAACGTGGCGCGTACAGGATGCGCCAGGCGGGCGAGCGCGCTATCCTCTCCGGCGCAGAGCCGATGGCCCGGACGACGGACCCCCTGTACCGAGAACTGGCGGCGATCGTCGGGTGGGAGGGGCTGCTGACGGACCCGGGGGCGCTCGCTACCTACGAGAGCGACGGGTTCCTGGCGCGGGCGCGTCCCCTGGCGGTCTGCCTGCCGGCAAGCACGGAGCAGGTCGTGGCGCTCCTGCGCCTGGCGGCGCGCCGCGGGCTGCCGGTGACGCCCCGCGGCGCGGGGACGGGGCTCTCCGGCGGCGCGACGCCGGTGGGTGGCGGGCTGGTGATCGGCACCAGCCGGATGAACCGCATCCTCCGTCTTGACCCCGAGAACCTGCGGGCGGTGGTGCAGCCGGGCGTGGTGAACCTGGACCTGAGCCAGGCGGCCGCCCGCTACGGGCTCTACTATGCGCCGGACCCGTCCAGCCAGGCCGTCTCGACCATCGGCGGCAACGTGGCGGAGAATGCCGGCGGGGCGCACTGCCTGAAGTACGGCGTCACCAGTAACCACGTGCTGGGCCTGGAGCTGGTGCTGGCCGATGGCCGGGTGGTGCACGCCGGTACGGCCGACGCCCCCGGATACGACCTGTGCGGGCTGGTCACCGGCTCCGAAGGCGCCCTGGCCTTCGTCACGGCGATCACGGTGCGCCTGCTGCCTCGGCCGGAAAGCGTCCGCACGCTGCTGGCGCTCTTTGCCTCGGCGCCGGCGGCGGGGGCGGCCGCGTCGGCCATCATCGGGGCGGGGATCATTCCGGCGGCGTTGGAGTACCTGGACCGGCGCGTCATCGACGCCCTGCGCCAGGCCGGCTTTCACGACTACCCCGACGCGGCCGAGGCCGTGCTGCTCGTCGAGGTGGAAGGGCTGGAGGAGCAGGTAGCCGGCGAGGCGGGCCAGGTGCAGGGCCTGCTGCTGGCATCTGGCGCCACCGAGGTCCGCCTGGCGTCGTCGGCAGCCGAGCGGGCGCGGCTGTGGGCGGGGCGCAAGGGCGCGCTCGGCGCCTTCGGGCGGTTGGCCCCCAACTACTACATCCAGGACGGCGTGGTGCCCCGCTCGCGACTGGCGGACGTGCTAGCCCAGATTGAGGCGATCGCGGCGCGCCAGGGCCTGCTGATCGTCAACGTCTTCCACGCCGGTGACGGCAACCTCCACCCGACTATTCTGTACGATGCGCGTGCGCCCGGCATGACCGAGCGGGTGGTGGCGGCCGGCGCGGAGATCCTGCGGGCCTGCGTCGCCGCCGGGGGGACGCTCTCCGGCGAGCACGGCGTGGGCCTGGAAAAGCAGATGTATCTGGACTGGGTCTTTGCCCCCGCCGACCAGGACGCCCAGCGCGCCATCAAGCGGGCCTTCGATCCCGCGCTGCGCCTCAACCCAGGCAAGCCCTTCTCCGGGCCAGTGGCGTAATGCGCGTGCCGCCCACGCTCAGGTCGGGTAGAGACCCAAACCTCCAGATCCCCAGCACCCCGCTCCGACGCGGGGACGCCCAGACACGGAGAGGGAGAACGACGGCCATAACGGGAGGGCTTGCCCCACGGCGGCTGCGCCTCCACCGCTTCCTGCTTGGCCCCGCCGTGTGGCCTGGCCTCGTCGCCTCTCCCATCGGAGACACAAGATGACAGCCAGGACCCGGCGCCATCGGGCAGTACGGCCTACGTTCGGCGCCGGATGGGAGCGCGGGCCGGACTGGGAGGCCGGAACTGCACATGCGTGCAGGAGACTCACCGGCGTGGGGCACATGGTGAAGCGGGGATGGTGTCCGTGGCGCGGCTGGCCCAGCTTTAGCGGTAGAGGCGCATGGTCTGAGCCGGCACGCGCAGGACGCGCCCTTCTCCGGCCCCACTGAGTGCGCCGTGCTCGGTGAAGTAGGCGTCACCGGCGGGCGAGAAGACCAGCGCCGTGGGATAGCTAAGGTCGCGGACGACGACGCGCCGGCGGGCAGGCGAGGGCCCGACGGCGAGCAAGCGCCCGCTGCCGGGCGCAAAGCGACCGGTTCGCTGGTCGTAGCGGGAAGCGAACTCGAGGACGAAGAGCTGGCCATCAGGCGCCACAGCGAGGGCGATGGGGAAGTTGAGCGCATCGTAGAGCGGCTGCCAGCGCCCATCAGCATCGACCTTAACGATGCGACCGGTGCCGGCAGGGAATGGCTCGGTCCCGAACAGGGCGACGTATAGCGTACCGTCGGGCGCGACGGCGGCGCCGGTGGGATGCGGATTGCGCTGCCCCTCGCCGACGAACCCGGTGACGACGGACGCCTGCACTGGCGGCGCAGCGTCTGGGGCGGACAAGGTGAGGCGAATGAGCCGGTTGGCTGCAGGAAGGGCGAGATAGACGGCGCCGTCGCGGCCCACAGCGGCGCCCCAGGGGGCCGATGGCGGCCACTCGCCGGGCGCGGTCGAGGCCGCACCGTCCGGCGCAAGCGCCTCGGCCAACGATACAGGCGGGTCCAGCCGCCACTCGCCGGCTTCGCCAATCAAGCGCTGTACGGAGCCGGCGGGGGAGCCAGACGCCGGACCAAGGAACACGATGGCCGGCGCCGGCGCGCTCGGGACGGTGACGGGATTGGGGACGGCGGCGGACGGGCCGGGCTGGGCAAAGAGCGGCAGGCCGGCCTCGGCCGCCGGCAAGCCTTCCACCAGGGGAACGGGAGACGCTGCGGGGCGGGCCGCCGGATCGAGACGTGAGATCCGGCCGCGAGCAGCGCCGGCCACGCCGGCCTCGGCGACGTAAATCAAGCCGTCGGCCCCAGCAGCGAGCCCGCGCGGCTGATGCAGCGCGGACGCAAAGAGGAGCGGTTCCACCGCGCCGCCGCCACCGATGGGCCGGCCCCGCGCAAAGAGGATGGCGAAGGAGACCACGACGATGAGAATGACGGCGGCGCGGAACGAGATGGCGCTCAGGCGCATGTGGCGGCAAGGAATAGTACGTCAGCACTAGGGGCTTGGCGCCATCTTCTTCCCTTTGCCATACTTCGCGGACCGATGCGCCTGTCGCTCACGGCACACGCCTCTGATCTGGTTGTGACGGGGCAGACCGCACCCCCTTTCGCCCCGCTCCCGCCCCGACGTGGAGACGCGGGGACATGGAGACGGGGGGACACGGAGACGGGGGGACGGTTCTCACCGCCCGCGGCCGGATCTGAGCGGCACGGTAGGACTCGGGAGGGCGCCGGTGCGACGCGGCCATGCGTCGTGCGCTCCGGCGCGGGGAGGGAGGACGAAGGAGTGGGGGAGGGAGCAAAGGCCGGCAGGGGAGGTGGACAGGATGGGCTTGCTGCGGGGCGGCCGGCGCGTGGCGCAGCGGGGCAGGGGGCGAGGGTCCGGCGCGAGATTGTGCGGTCGAGCATCGGGCGGCTGTGCCTGGTCGTACTCGTAGCGCTGGCGCTGTTCCAGGCGGGCGCCGCGCCAGCGCGGGCTGATACGTTGTCCGACTATCTCCAGAATAACGCCCTGCTGGAGCAGCTACTGGCGCAGCGCCGAGCGGCGGAGGCCGCGTTGCAGCAGTGGGTTGCCGCGGAGCAAGCGTCGCTGGCGGAGCTGAGCGCAGTGGAGGACCGCCTGCACGCGTTGCTTGGCCAGCAGGCGGGGCTGGTGCAGGAGCAGCCGAGGCTGGCGGAGGCGATCGGGGCGGCGGAAGCGGCGCAGGCGCCGCTGGCGGAGACGCAGGCGCGGCTGGAGCGGCGCGTATCTGCCTTCGAGGTCTGGCTGGCGGGCGACGCGCCAGCGCCGCTGGCCACCAACGTGCGGGGGTACCAGGACGCGGCCGCGGAGCTCGGCGCGCTGGGGGCTGCCTATGAGACAGCGCACGCTCAGCTTGAGGCGCTGCGGCAGCGGCAGCAGGAGACGATCAACCTGCTGGGCGCGGCCAATACGGAGATCGCGCACTGGCGGCGGCAGGCGGAGGCGCTAGCCGGCCAGGTGGGGACGGCTCGGGCCCGCGCCTTGAGCGCCAGCGCCGAGCTGGCGCGGATCCAGGCGCAAGGAGACGAGCTGGCCGCCACCGTCCGGCAGCAGCTCGACGCCCTGGTCGCCGCGGGGTATCCGGTCAGTGTGGCGCGGATCGCAGGGGGGCCGATGCCGGTGCCGGAGCCCGTCAGCTGGCCGGCGACGGCGCCCAGCTACGTCCTGCCCAGCGGACGGGCGGAGGCGCGCCTGATTGCCGGCAGCCCGTGGTTCGTGGATCGGCAGCAATTGGCTGCGGCCGGCGGGCTGGACGGCGCGCAGGAGTGGACGGTGCCGGTAAAAGGCATCGTCACGACGCCGTTTGGCGATGCCACTCCCTACCAGGCCGCCCATTATGCCATTGACATCGGCACGCGTCTCTACGCCCCGGTGGTGGCTGCGGCCGAGGGCGTCGTGGAGTTTGCCGGCCTGGCTGCGCCAGGCAACCGGCTGGCGTCGTACGGCCTGGTGGTCATGATCCGCCACAACGAGCACGTGACGACGCTCTACGCGCACCTCGATGACCGGGCCCATGGCCTGGCTGTGCAGGTAGGAGACCGCGTGCAGGCAGGCCAGGTGATCGGCTACGTCGGGCTCTCGGGGTATAGCACGGGGCCGCACCTGCACTTCGAGGTACGGGTGGACAACCGGCCGGTCGATCCCTTGCTGCTGGTCAAGCCGTAGCTGGCCCCAGTGCCCCATTCCCCCAGGGCCAAGTAGCGAGTAGCGGGTAGTGAGGCTCCCGCGGGGAGTGGGGAGCGAGTAGGGTGGGCCGTCTCGCGCGCTCAGGGATCCTGCCGGAGGCAGGACGGGAGAGGGGAACGGAGGCCGATTGCCGGCGGTGAAGACTGCCTGCCGGCTAGAGCCTGTTAGGCACGTTCGGAGAAGACGGCGGCGAAACGGGTGAGCAACAGGAGGGCGAAGGCAAGGACATGCAGGCCAGCAGGCGTCTGGGGCAGGCGTTCGTCGTCGCAGGCCAGGGGGCAGGTCGT
>DAOTTI010000028.1:0-18480 GCA_034437795.1 Chloroflexota bacterium
ATCTGGAGGTGCCGCGCGTGCCCTACCACCAGATCGCCGTGCCCACCGTGGGCGCCGACGGGCCGGGGGCCACCAGCGCCGATGCCAGCCGCCCAGGGACGGCGCGTCCGGCGGGGCAGGCGCGCGCCCCGGGGGTGGAGACCTCGGCCATGGTGCGGGCGCGGGTGCTGCGGGCGCGGGAGCGCCAGCGGGGGCGCCTGGCCGGCACGGGGCTGGCCTGCAACGCGGAATTGGGCCCGGCCGAGGTGCGGCGCTTCTGTCGCACCGCGCCCGAGGCGGAGGGGCTGCTGCGGGTGGCGATGCAGCGCCTGCACCTGTCGGCACGGGCCTATCACCGCGTGCTCAAGCTGGCGCGCACGATTGCCGATCTGGCTGGAGCGGAGACGATCGGGGCGCCGCACGTGGCCGAGGCCCTCCAGTACCGGCCACGACAGGAGGAGTGAAGCGGCCGGTCGGTCCCCCGCGCCGCCCCCGCGCCGACGCGGGGACGCGGCGACGCGGGGAGAAGGCCTCACCCCGTGGCCCCCTCTCCGATGGGGCGGCTCGGGGGCGCGGCGAGGGGAACCACGGGCATGGCCTGGCGCTACTGGGGCCAGGGGCGCACGCCCCCGGCAATGCGCCTCTTGCAGCCGGCCGAATCCGGAGTATCCTCAATGTCGAGGAGGTGCGCTATGGTGACAATCGTCAGAGACACGGAAGCGATCAAGAACGCGCTTCACGCTGGGCAGCTCACCGTCCCCGATACCTCTACCGGCTACCATCGCTCGATGTACGCCGATTGCCCGAGCTGCGGCCAGTCGGCCGGCATCCGGCGGATCGTGCGCGAGCACGGTGGCGAGATCACGGGTGTCACCATGTACTGCCCGCGCTGCGCCAAGGAGTTCACGGCCTCGGTCGACTCCCTCTACCTGAAGTAATCGCCGATATCGGGCGGCAGGGGCGTCGCGAGCCTGAGCCGGGGGCGTCAGGCTGCTGGCCTATCGGTAGCGGAAGTGGCCTGAGTGAGAGAGGCACCGTGAGCCTGAGCCGGGGGGCCTCAGGCTCACGGTGCGCTGCGCCGAAGCGAGTCAGGAGCGTCGCCGGGGCGAGATCCGGCTGTTCCTAGCCTGGGTCAAGGAGCGGGGCCCTCACCGCCGCCCGCTGCGCGAGCCCCCGCTCTCCCACGGGAAGAGGCAACGCCTCGCTGGCCATGAATGATCGAGGCTGGCGCCGGCATACGAGGTAGGGGCTGCTCTACCAGAAGGCGCCGCACGGGTAGAATCCGGCTGCCGTTGGCTCGTAGCGCAGCAGGTGATCTCTCGGGCACTGATCCGTCGGGCATGGCCGGCCGGGCGTGGCAGCGGGCCGCGCGCTGGCTCCCCCGCCACCTGCCCGGAATGCTGGCCCTCATCGCGCACGGCGCGGCTGGCCGCGACGAAGACGTGCGCGGTGCGCCGGTGGAGCTGCTGGCGGTGACCTACCTCCCCGTAGAGGGGGGCGCGCTGGCGCGTGCTCAGCAGGGGCTGGAGCGGCTGCTGGCCCCGGCCCGCGTCTCGCTGATGGCCATCGAGGCGCACCGCCTGGGGTGGCTGCCGCCATCGGTCACGCAGCAGTCCCTGCTGGCCGGGGGCGTCCTGCTCTGGGGGGATCCCGCTGCACTGCGCGTGATCCCAAGCTGGCGCCCCGACCAGCTCGACCCCCGCCTGGCGCTGGACGAGCTTGACGGGGCCGAGGCAGAGCTTGCTGCCGGCTGGCCTGACCTGGCGGTGCAGCGCGCGGCCGGCGCGCTCCTCATTGCGCGGCGGGCGTATACGGCGCGCTTCGACGAGCGACCGGCCGCGCTAGGCCGCGTCTGGCCGGAGGCGCCGCCAATGGAGGCGTCGCCGGCTGACGACGCGGCGTCTCATGCCGCACGCTTCGTCGGCCGCGCGCGAGCGCTCCTGCACGACTGGCTCTTTACCTGGGAAGGCGGGCCGCCGGCCTCGGAGGCCGTCCGCTGTTACATCGAGATGTGGCGGCGGGGCAGGGGCGCAAGGGCCGCGCCGCGGGGTGGCATGGGCGCCCTGCGGCGTCTGCCGGAGGGCGCATCGTGACCGAGCCGCTCCTCTCTGTGGTCATCCCTACCTACTGCCGTCCGGAGGCGCTGGCGCGCACGCTGCAGGCGCTGGCCAAGCAGGAGCTGGAGGTGCCGTGGGAGGTGGTCGTCTGCGACGATGGCTCGCCACCGGAGCAGGTGGAGCAGGCCAGGGCGGCGGCTGCGGCGGTGCGCGCCGGCCACGCCGTGCCGGTGACGGTGGTGGCGGAGGGGCACAGGGGGCCGGCGGCCGCCCGCAACGCCGGCGCGCGGGCTGCCCGCGGCCCGCTGCTTGCGTTCCTGGACGACGATTGCTTGCCCGCGCCGGGATGGCTGGCGGCGCACTGGCAGGCGCATCGCCGCGGGGAACGGCTGGCGGTGGTGGGCCACGTGGCCTGGGACCCTGCACTGCGCGTCACCCCGTTCATGGAGCTCGTGGCGCGTGGGGCGCAGTTCCACTTCGACGCGATCGCCGACCCCGAGCGCGTCCCGTTTAGCTGCTTCTACACGGCGAACTGCTCCCTGTCGCGCGCCGATCTGGACGCGGCCGGCTGGTTCGACGCCACGCTGCCCCCGTTCATGGAGGACACCGAGTTCGCCTACCGCCTGACGCAGTGCGGCGTCCGCATCGTATACCGGCCGCAGGCCCTGGTCTACCACACGCATGCCGTGGCGCTGGCGTCCTACCTTGAGCGCCAGCGGAAGGCGGGGCAGGCCGCGGTGCAGGTGGCGCAGCGCCATCCCGAGCTGTTCGAGCTCGTGGGCGTGGGGGATGTCGCGGATGTGGCGCTGCGCGAGCAGTTCTACACCGCGCTGCTCCGCTACGCCTTCGTGCTCGGCGTGGAGGATGGGCTGATGGAGCGCGCCCGCGCGGGGGCGATCACCGGCGCGGAGCTGCGGAGCCAGTTCGAGGGCTGGCTCGCCCACTGGGCCGTCCGGCAGGCTTCCACCATCCGCGCCTGGCGGGAGCGCGCCCGCGCGCTGGAGCAGGAGGTGCGCCAGCGCGACGAGCATCTGGCACTCGTCGTGCAAGAAAAGGACGCGCGCATTGCGGCCCTGGAGGCGGAGCTGCGGCGCCTGCACCGCCTGCCCCCGCTCCGTCTCTACCGCACGCTGCGGCGGTTGGTCTCGCGCTGGCTGCTCCGGCACAATGGGTAAGGGCACAACGCGCGCAAGGTGGGGATCATGCCGGATGAATGGAACGACGAAGCAGCAGAATCGCTGGAAGCCCAGGCGTCCCGGATTGTGTCCGGCCTGGTCATGCTGGCGGGCAACGACGAGGCGTGCCGGCTGCTGGGCGTGATCGGCACGCTGGAGGACGAGGTGGACGTCACCTTCCTGAACGACCCGCTGGCCTGGATCGCGAACGAGATCGTGAGCGCCATCCGTTACGAGCAGGACGAGAGCGAGGGCGTCCCCCTCTCATACCTGGTGGCGCTGGTCCGCCTCTACCGCATCCTGAGCGGCGGGATCCTCGATGAGCGCGAGCTGCGGGAGGCCGTCCTCGATGCCCTGGCTGAGGAGGAGGCGTAGCCCTCACCACTGGCATCCGGACAGGCGCCGGCCGTGTCCGCTCAGCGCTGCCACTGCATCGTGCCGACGGCGATGAAGGTGCGCGTTGATTCGACCGCCTCAATCCCCTGAATGCGGTGGAAGACCAGTTCGTCCAGCGCATCCTGGTCGGGAACCTCCACCTTGGCGATGACGTCGGTCTCGCCGTAGATGGCGGAGGCCTCCACCACCCCCGGATAGGAGCGGAGCTCCTCCACCAGGCCCCCAATCTGCTTGGCCGGTACCTTGATCAGCACCCACGCTCTCATCGGTCGCTTCACAGACTTGCCTCTCCTCTCCTGCCCCGCGTGCTGCACGGTGCCGCCCCGCGCTGGCGCTGGCTCCGCGGGGCGGCCGTGCGTCCCCCGCGGGACGGCGCCTGCGTCCAGCCGGAAGCGGTGCACCCGGGGCAGCCCCGTGATGATGCGCGCCTCGAACAGCCGGTCGAGAATGGCGTGGATGTCCGAGTCGTGCGGCGCGCTCAGCCGCGCCAGGATGTCGGCCGTCTCACCGTAGACCGCGGCCACCTCCAGGACGTGCTCATCCTCGCGCAGGAGGCGCAGGGCATCCGCCCACCGGCGGACGGGCGCAGGGAAGAAGACGTACGCGCCCTCCCGAGCGCCCCGCGTCAGCAGCTCGTGGGCGCGCTGCACTGAGATGCCGCGCTGATAATAGCGCCAGATGGCGCGGATGGTGCGGAGGTCCTGCTCGGAATAGTCGCGCCGCGCGATGCGGGCCTTCTGCAGCTTCGCCGGGTGGATGTAGCCCTGAGACTCGAGGTAGTGGACGAACCGCTTCTCCACGCCGGGGACGGCCCGCAGCACGTCTTGCAGCCGCATCTCCGCGATTCATCTTACGAGACCGTACGAGACCGCCGGCGGCCCCACGAAGGCGTCTCCGGCGATCAGGCCCCGCCGCCCAGCACGGCGCGCCGGCGGCGCAACTGGAGGCGTCCTATCTGGTGATAGACGTCACTGCAGTGTGCGCCGGCTGCAGGGCGGGGGCCGGCCCGCGGGCCGGCGGGCGCACGCTCCTGGCCCAGCAGGTGATCCAGCGCAGCGGAGACGGCGACTGGGCCGCGCGCAGCTCCGCATAGGCCTGCATCAGGGCCCGCGCCAGCTTGGCCGGATCGTGCCGCGTCGGGCGCGACTCATCGACCACGTCGGCCTCGATGACCTGGATGCCCAGGGGTGCGAGGGCGGCGGCGCCGTCGGAAGGGCGGGTGACGCCCCACTCGGATGGGATCTCGGGCTGGAGATTGCTGTTCACCAGCACATGGGTGAACGGGACGAGCGCCGCCCGGTTCCCTTCGGTACGGCCGACCGGTACCGCCAGGCGCTCCTCCAGATGCTGGTGAATGGCCCGCACGTGGTCCACCACGTCGTAGCCATCCGTCTCGCCCGGCTGGGTGGCGACGTTACAGACGTAGATCTTGACCGCGCGTGACCAGCACAGCGCGCGGGCCAGGTCGTCCACCAGCAGATTGGGCAGGATGCTCGTGTACAGGCTGCCGGGGCCGATCACGATCAGGTCGGCGTCGAGCAGGCTGCGCACCACCTCGGGGTAGACGGCGGGGTGCTCCGGCCGCAGGAACACGCGCTGGATGGGATTACCGCCATCCGTCATCTCTGCCGGCGATCCATCCTCGCACCGCAGCGGGCCGGCCTCTCCTGCTGCGCCGTTCGTTCCTGCCTCGATCGTCTGCGGAGGTGCCGGCGCGCCGAACGCGGGCAGAGAAGATTGCGCCGGCCGTGGCGCTGCGCCAGCGTCGTGCTCGGCCGTGGCGTTGTGCCCTGCCGTCTGGTGGCCGGACTGCCCCTGGTGGCTCTGGCCCGAGACGACGGCCGGGATCAGGCTTTCCCCATGCACCACGGACTGGTCGGCCAGCTCGGCGCAAAGGGTCACGTCTTCCAGTGTGGACGGCAGGATCCGCCCGCGCACGGCCAGCACGCGGCTGGACTCCTCCAGGGCGTGCTCGAAGCTGCCGGTGATCTGGGCCAGGGCCGCGATGAACAGGTTGCCGAACGAGTGTCCCTTGAGGTCGCTGCCGGCGGCCTGGAAGCGGTGCTCGAAGAGCCGCGTGACGAGGGGATCGGCGTCAGCCAGGGCCGCAATGCACTGCCGGAAATCCCCAGGCGGTAGCAGGCGCAGGTCGCGCCGCAGCCGGCCGGACGAGCCGCCGTCGTCGCAGACGGTGACCACGGCGGTGATGTTGCTGGTGTGCTCTTTCATTCCCCGCAGCAGCGTGGACAGGCCGGTCCCGCCTCCGATGGCCACCACCTTGATCCCGCGCCGCAGCACGCGCTGCTCATAGAGCGCCTCGCCCACGCGGCCGCGGTAGTGGGGCACCAGCAGCCCCAGAAAGGTGGCCAGCAGGTGGACGGTGGAAAGCACCATGAGGGCGGCGCCGGCGCCAAAGAGAAGCAGCCCGCGCTCCAGACGGGGGATGAACTGCAAGGTCAGGTAGTAGACCGGGCTTGGGAAAGGGGCCGTCCGGTAGAGGTGCGTCAGGATGAGGCCCAGGCCGAGCGCGATCAAGGTGAGCGAGAACAGATAGACGATGATCCAGCGCTTGATCCCAAGGCCAGGCTGCAGCCACCGCCATAAACGGGCCCAACGCTCCTGGCCGGAGATCGAAGCGAGCTGACCCATGTTGTCCCTTTCGTCTCGCCGGGTTCCGTCGATCACAAAGCAAAAAACGTGCCGTGCCCGCCGGCGATGCCGGCGACGTTGAAGGAGATGCCCGTCACAGAAGTGCCAGTACCTGAGCGTGGAGGCGGGCGCCTCTCCCCATCCAGGCGGTGGTCGCCCGATGCAGTCGGACCAGGCCAATGGCTGTCACAGTCGGCGAGACTGTCCCCCCCGAAATGCCTGCCGTGGCGACCGAACGCAGGCGGTCGAGGCCGGCGCCGGCCACCGCTGGACGGACCATCAACGGATGAACCACCAATTGGGAAAACGGCCCGCGGCACGGGGCCGCCTCCCCGCTGGCCCGAAAGTCCGCCCTTCGTCTGGCGCCGGCCCTGGACTGGATGATCCTACCAGTGGAGCCCTCACCGCCGCCCGCTCCGCGGGCTCCCGCTCCCCCACAGGAAGAAGGAACTACAGTAGATGGCGCCCTCACCCTAACTCTCTCCCAGAAGGAGAGGGGACGATAGATGGCATCCAGGCTAGCGGCTGAGAGCCGCGGCGATGTGCAGGGCCACCTGCAGCTCCAGCTCCGTCTGGGGATCGCTCAGGTCGATGCCGGCCAGCTGCTCCACACGGCGCAGCCGGTAGAGGACGGTGTTGCGATGGGTGCGCAGGCGCTGGGCCGTCCCCGCCAGGCTCCGCCCTGACGCGAAGTAGGCGGTGAGCGTCTCGATCAGGCGGCCCTTGTGGGCCTGGTCGTACTCGCGCACCGGCCCGAGGCGCGCGTCCACAAACGACTGCAGCCGGTCGGCCGGGCCAAGGGTGGCCAGCAGGGATTCGAGGTCGGACTTCGACCGCGCCACGATCGGGCTTCCTGGATGGTGCGCGAGGGCAGGCGGGTCGATGCCAGCGCCGGCATCAGGGCATGAAGCACGCTCAGCAGGCGCATGGAGGACGGACGGCGAGCGCGCGTGGCACCGCGGCCTGCGCCGCTCGCCGCCGTCTTCCTGCCGGCGCCGGATCGACCCCCTCCCAGAGCAGCGGGGTCGCGCTTAGATGTCGAAGTACAGGTGGAACTCGTACGGATGGGGCCGGAGGGCCACCTGCTCCAGCTCGCGAGTGCGCTTGTAGTCCAGCCAGGTCTCGATCAGATCCTTGGTGAAGACGTCCCCGCGGAGCAGGAACTCGTGGTCGCTCTCCAGGGCGTCCAGCACCTCGCCAAGGCTCCCCGGCGCGGACTGGATCCTGGCGGCCTCGTGCGGCGGCAGCTCGTAGATGTCCTCGTCGACCGGTGGCGGGGGCTCGATCTTGTTCTGGATCCCATCCAGCCCCGCCATCAGGCAGGCGGCGAAGGAGAGGTACGGATTGCAGGACGGGTCCGGAATGCGGTACTCGAGGCGCTTGGCCGCCGGGCTCTTGAAGTAGACGGGGATACGGACGCAGGCCGAGCGGTTGCGCTGCGAGTAGACCAGGTTGATCGGGGCCTCATAGCCGGGCACCAGCCGGCGATAGCTGTTGGTGGAAGGGGCGGCGAAGGCCAGAATGGCCGGCGTGTGCTTGAGCAGGCCCCCGATGTACCAGCGCATCAGGTCGCTCATCAGGGCGTAGCTGCTCTTCTCGTCGTAGAAGAGGTTGACGCCGTTCTTCCACAGGCTCTGGTGGGTGTGCATGCCGGAGCCGTTATCGCCGAACAGCGGCTTGGGCATGAAGGTCACGGTATAGCCGTTCTGGTAGGCGACGTTCTTGACGACGTACTTGTAGAGCATCACCTTGTCGGCCATCTTGACCAGGGTGTCGAACCGCATGTCGATCTCGGCCTGGCCGGCGGTGCCCACCTCGTGATGCTGCACCTCCACGTCGACGCCGCACTCGATCAGCTTCAGGATCATCTTGGAGCGCAGGTCCTGCAGCTTGTCCATCGGCGGCACGGGGAAGTAGCCTTCCTTGTAGCGGGGCCGGTAGCCCAGGTTGCGCCCGTTCAGGCTCGGCGTCACGCCGCCCTGCCCGCTGTTCCAGATGCCTTCGTCGGAGTCGATGAAGTAGTAGCCGCTGTGGCTGTCCTGGTGGAAGCGGATGTCGTTGAAGATGTAGAACTCGCACTCCGGCCCCCAGTAGCTCGTATCGGCGATGCCGGTGCGGACGAGGTACTGCTCCGCCTTCTGGGCCACGTAGCGCGGATCCCGCGTATACGGCTCGCGGGTGACGGGATCGATCACGTTGCAGATCAGGCTGAGCGTGGGCACGGTGCAGGCCGGGTCGGCCACGGCCGTGCTCGGGTCGGGGATCAGGAGCATGTCGCTCTCATGGATCTTCTGAAAGCCCCGAATGCTCGAGCCATCGAACCCGATCCCGTCGCTGAACAACGCCTCGTTGAGCTCCGTGATGGGGACCGAGAAGTGCTGCCATAGCCCGGGGAGGTCGACGAACTTCAGATCGACGATCTGCAGGCCCTGGGCGCGGGCCCATTGAATGACGCCCTTGGGCGTGGGCTCGGGGGCGCGACGCGCCGCCGGCAAGGGCTCTGCCGCGAGTAGCTCCTGTACGGTCATGTCACTGCTGCTCCTCTCGACTGCGCCGCCGCAGCCCGGCCTGGTCCCCGTCCCGCGGCGGCCGTTATCGGGAAGGAGCATACCGGCGCCCCTTGCGCCGGCGGTACGTGCAGATCAGCCGAATGTAGACGCCTGCATTTGTGCGGAGTGCACAAAGAAGGGGCAGGTACGTCCCCGCCCCGACCAAAGGGGGTGAGATCCCGCCCCGCGTCGCCGTGTCTCCGCCTCCCCGCGTTGAGGCGGGGGAGATCAGGGGGGAAAGCCCCGCGGCGGCGTCAGGCGAGCAGCGCGTACACCAGGCCGGCCGCCGCAGCGAGGTCGTCGTTGCGCCGCAGCAGGTAGCACTCCACGCCTTCCATGAGGCGGGCGATCAGCTCCAAGCCGAAGCGGGGGAAGGCGCGCAGGTTCTTGGAGCAGCGCGTGAGCTCCAGGGTGGCCTCCGCCTGCGATAGCGGCTGGAGCTCCAGCGGGCCGCCGGGCTCGAGGCGAGGCAAGACGACGTACCGCAGCGGCGGGCCAGGCGTGCGCTCCCACGGGCCCAGCACGGTGGAGCACAGGAACGGGCCGATGTGGTCCTCCGGACGGTAGCGCAGGCCAAGGGGCTCCAGGCGGGGCAGGGCGTCGTCGTGGACGTGGAAGGCGCGGGGGAAGGGCTCCACCTCCCAGGTGTCCGGACGCAGGAAGACTACGTCGTCCGAGAGCAGGCGCAGGCCGCGCAGGGCCAGCGCCAGGGCAAAGGTGGTCTTGCCGATGCCGGATGCGCCCGGCAGCAGGAGGGACCCGCGCGGGCCAGACAGCACCGCCCCGTGGACGTGCAGCAGGTCGTGCCGGCGGGCGATGGCCTGGTCGCAGAGGTGCCACTCCACGTAGCTCACGGCTTCGATCAGATCGTCGCACCAGTCCAGGTCCTGGCCCTGGCACGTCACGTCCCAGCACTCGCCGTCCGCGTCTACCCACACCTGGTAGCGCCCATCGGGGCGCCGGCCCCAGACCTCGGGCGAGACGCGAAAGGCGGCGTTGAGCCGGTCCAGGGTGGCGATGAAGTCAGGCGAGTTCGACGCGATCTCCGCCCGAAAGCCGAGCAGGTCATAGTGCGACCGGTAGGCGAGGCCGGTCACGGACGTAACCGCAGGGCCGGCATCTGCCGGCGCCGAAGAAAGGATGACCGCTGACACGTGCGTCTGATGCCCCTCAGTGGCGCCTCAGGACCTCACGGCTCCTACCCTGGATTATCCATCGGCGGAGCCCTCACCCTCTCCCAAAGGGAGAGCGGACCCCCTCGCTGGCCATGATTAATCCGGGACAGACGCCGGAGGCAGCGCGGCAACAGGCGCTGCCATCCTGCCTGCGCGGAGAGACGAAGGACGGGTGCGCTTTCGTCGTTCGTCCTCCGTCCTCCGTCTGGCCCTCCCGACGGCGGCTCCTTGAGGGACGCGCTGGGGGAGGTGGATAGGGTGCTACGCAAAGTCCTTGCCGTGCGCGACGCTCAAGAACTGCACGTCGGCGCTGCCCTGGCGGCGCAGGAGGAAGACGCCAGCGCGGTTCTTCCCCGGCAAGGGGTTGGTCAGGCGGCCGTTGAACCGGCCGTCTCCGTCGGTCGTGATCTGACCGAGCGTCGAGTCGCTCCCGTTCAGGGCGCGAAAGACCACGTCGTAGGTGGTGTTCTTGGCCGAGCTGCGCAGCTTGAGCTGGACGCGGCCGTTCGACTCCCCGGACGAGCTGATGACCCGCAGGCGGCCGTCGCCGGTATCGGCGTTTGCGTTTGGCGCGAAATCGGAGCTATCGACGTCGCGGGCGCTGACCAGGGCGGCGACGAAGGAGACGTGGCGGCGGGGATGGGTGCTGGTAAATGGCGTGCTGCTAGGACCATGGGCCTGCGCCTGCGCCACAGCCGCGGCTGCGGGGCTGGGCAGGTTGTCGCGGCCCCGACCGCGCTGCTTCCCGGTCTCCGAGTCGGCGGCGGCGACGCCGAGCGGCAGGGCCGCCAGCACGGCCGGCGCGGTGAAGGCCAGCTTTAACCCTGATCCGAGGCCGGCTCGCCTCGTCGTTGTCTCATCCACGGCGACTATCCTCCTTGACAGCAGAGTGATCTGCTGCCGACCGGTCCGCGCCTCGTACTGGGCCTACTGGGGCGTACTGGACCGAGCCACTGCAGCAGGGTGGTGCGCCTCGCCTTTCCAGGGCGATCCGGCGCGCTCACCTTGCATAACGCAACGTAAGCCCCGAAGATAGGGCTGGGCTTCTGCACCAGCGGAGCCCTGGCCGAGCGAGTGGCGAGTAATGAGTAGCGAGTAGCGAGCCCTGGCCCAGGGTCCCCGCTGGAAGCGGGCGGCCAGAGGAGCCTTCACCCTAATCCTCTCCCAAAGGGAGAGGGGGTTCTCCCTTGACGAGCCCTCTCCCTAGCCCTCTCCTGGAGGGAGAGGGAATGCTCCGTCAAGAGGAGCCCCCGCTCTGGCCCTCTTCCTGTGGGAGAGGGAATGCTCCCTTAGGAGCCCTCACCCTGACCCGCTCCCAGAGGGAGAGGGGACGGATTGACGCATGTTTTAGTGCTTGAGGACCTTGAGGCCGTACAGATTGGACTGCCCTTCGAAGTACTCCAGCGGGTTCTGGGGCAGGCCCACGACGTACGGCTTCACCAGCCGCGAGACGACGGAGTAGTACAGGAAGGCCACCGGCGCCTCGTCGAGCAGGATCTGCGCCGCTCGCTTGTAGAGGTCGTCGCGCCGGCGCCGGTCCGGCTCGGCGTCCGCCTGCTCGGTGAGCCGGTCGAACTCGGCGTTGGCCCAGCCAGTGTGGCTCACCGTCGCCTTGGAGTGGAAGACGGTGGTGTACCAGTTCTGCGGGTCGGCGTAGTCCTGGCACCAGCCCAGCAGGAAGATGGGCGGCGTCGTCTCCTGCGCCTTGAGCAGTGCGGTGTAGGCGCGGGACTCGACCGGATCGGCTCGCAGCGAGACGTTGAGCGTGCGCTGGAACTGGTCGATCAGGGCCTCGACGCGGGTCTTGTTGCGCGCATTCGAGGCGTAGGTGAACTTGACCTCGGGGAAGCCGCGCCCCTCGGGGAAGCCGGCGTCGGCGAGCAGGCGCTTGGCCTGCGCGGCGTCTAGCTTCTGCCCTCTCAGGTCGTCATAATGGCCGGGGAACCTGGGCGGCACAAACTGGTCGGCGGGCTCGCCGATCCCGCCCAGGATGTTGTTGACGAACTCGTTGCGGTCCAGGGCCGCCGAGAAGGCCCGGCGCACCTGGGGCTTGTCGAAGGGCGCCACCTTGTTGTTGAAGCCGACGTAGAAGGTGCAGCTGCCGGGGTACTTCTGATACTGCTGGCGCAGCTCCGGATCATTCTGGACCGCGGGCAGGTCCTCGCGCTGCACGCCGGCCACGTCCAGCTCCCCGTTACGGTAGGCGGCGAACTCCACCGCCGGCTCGCTGATCATTGCGTACTCCACGGTGGTCAGCGGGGGAGCGCCCCGATGATAGTTGGTGTTGGCCTGGAACACCATCCGGTTCTGGTGATCCCAGGATTGGAGCACGTACGGGCCGTTGCCGATGTAGGTCGCCGGCTCCGTCCACCGTTCGCCGCCCTTCTCCACCATGTCGCGGCGTGTGGGCAGGCCGTTCCACGTCGCCAGCACGCTCAGGAACCACGGCGCGGGGGCCTTGAGCCGGAACTCGAGCGTCCGCTCGTCCTTGGCCTTCACGCCCACGGCGTCGCGGAGCCGGTTGAGCCTGGCGTCATCGGTCTCTTTGGAGGTGTTGAACTCTTCCGCCCCTTCGATGATGAAGCCGGTAAAGGCGTACTCGCCCTTGGTGCGCGGGTCGAGGTGGCGCTTCCAGCCGTACTCGAAGTCCTGCGCCGTAAGCGGCCGTCCGTCGGAATACTTGAGGCCCGGCTTGAGCGTCACGGTCAGGACCTTGCCGTCCTGCGAGACGGTGGGCATGCGCTCGGCCATCTCGGGCACCAGCTCCCCCTTCTCGTTGAAGGTGAGCAGGTTGGAGAAGACGCGCATGATCACCGTGATCTCGCGCACGAAGGAGGCCTTCTGCGGATCGATCGTGTCCGGCTCACTCCCCAGATTGAGGTGGAGCACCTGCTGCTCAGCCGGCGGGCCCTGCGCTGCAGGGGTCCCCGCCGATGTGCCCGGGCCGCCGGGTAGCGTTGGCCGGCAGTGCGTCGTGAGGCCAGTGACCGTGAGGCCGGCGGCGGTGCCGAGGATCACGCGGCGCCGCGTAAGCCCCGCGCCGGCAGTCTCCCGCCCTAAAGGCTTGGCTTCCATTGGCGTTTCCTCCATGGCCTGCTGTGGCCTACTGTTTGGTGGCCGCTATTGTTCAACCTGGCAGCCGGCTCCGGCTGCGCTCCCCCGGCGCGCCGGCGGCCAGCTCCAGGCGCAGGATGTGTTACCAGCAGGTGATTGACAATCACTCACTTGTGAGTATACGAGCAAGGGCCGTGCCAGATCAGCCGGTGCCGGTCTGGTGCGACGGTCCTGGTGGGACGCGCATGAAGTAGGGCGGCGCTCGCGCCGACCGCTTGAGCGGGCTCGACGCTGGATCAGGTCTGCCCCATGTAGCTCAGCCGGTTCGGTTTTGTACCCTCCAGGTGGATGCAGGCCGTTCCGCTCGGGTTTTACCTGTTCCTGGTTGAGCTGGCTGCCGGTGGGGTGCTCGTCTCGGTGCTGCTGGACTGGGAAGGCGAGGTGAGCCCCGGCTTTCTGCTGCTCAACGGCGTCTTCCTGGTGGCCTTCGCCGCTGCCGGCGTCTGGCTGCGCGTCCTGCTGCCGGCGCCGGCGCTGGTGCCCTATCCCGCCGACGCCGCCCTGATGAGCCTGGAGCCGGCCGTCTGGGGGACCTTTACCGGCCTGGCCGCCGGCCATCTGGTCTGGCTCAAGCTCGATCGCCGCGCCGCCGGCCGGGTGTTCGGGCTGCTGGCCGGGCTGGCGGGGGTGGTGGGGCTGGCGCTGAGCGCCGGCGCCTACCGGCCACCGGACGTGCCGGCGCCCGTCGTCGCCGGCTCCTTTCTGGCGGCGGCCCTGGCCCTGGGCACGGTCTGGAGCGGCATGATGCTGGGGCACTGGTACCTGGTTACGCCCCTTCTGTCTACCAGACCGCTCTTGCGTCTGAATGCCGGCTTGGCCGCCGCCCTCATCATCCAGGCGGGGGCGCTGGCCCTGGCGGCCGTAGCTGGCGCTGCCGGCCTGGCGCGGGCCACGGCGACATGGCCCTTCTGGTTGCGGGTAGGGGTCGGCATCGCCTTCCCGCTGGCCCTCAGCGTGATGGTCTGGCGCACGGCCCGCGTGCGTTCGATGATGTCGGCTACCGGCCTGCTCTACGTCGCCCTGGGCGCTGTCCTGGCCGGCGAGATCATTGCCAAGGCGCTTCTGTTCATCGCCCAGGCCCCCGTGTAGCCTCGCGGCGGGTCCCACCATCAGTGCTTGCCGCGCCCGCGGCCGCGGCGCTCATCCCGATCGTCGCGGTCATCACGGTCATCGCGCTCTCCCTTGTCGTCCGGCTTGCCGCGGACCGGCGCCTGGATCAGGCGCACCGGCGCCGTGGCGATGGCGGTGGCGGTCGGCGCCGCCGTCGCCGTGGGTACCGGCGTGGGGGCCGGTACGGCGGTGGGTGGTTGCTGGATGGTCGAGGCGGCCACAGTGGTCGTGGGGGCGGGGCCGGCCCTGGCTCCGCTGCTCAGCGTCCCCTCTGCAATGCCGCGGATGGCGAGCACGACGAACGGAATTGCCGCCACTGCGGCCAGCAGCGGCGCGGGCCGCCGGCCGGCCCTCTCCCGCGCTGGCGGCCGGGCGCCGGCCGGGACCCAGCCCAGACGTTCCACCGCGGCGCGCGCCAGACGCCGGACGTCCCCAACGCGCGAACGCAGCGCGGTGGTCAGGGAGCCAGGCTGGAGCCCCAGCGCTCCCTCGCCTCGGACCTTGAACGCGGAACCTTGAGCCCGGCGCAGCACGGCGGCCGGGAGCGTGCGGGCAAGGGCGTGACGAAGCCATGGCGCGACTACGGCCGCTGGCCCCTGATCGGCTCGGCCATTCTGCGCCCCACGCGTGAGGGGCCGCGTGATAGCGGGCATGGCCGCCCGCGCCGCAGGGAGGGCGGCCGTAGGACTGCCGGCAGCGTGCAGCCCGGCGCGCAGCGCTTCCGCCACGCAAGCAACGTCGGCCAGGCGCTGGGCCGGATCACGGCGCAGCATCCGCGCCACGAGCGCATCCAGCCAGGGCGGCACGTCCGCGCGGTAAGCCCGCACCGGCGGGGCCTCTTCCACTAGGCGGCGGGAGAGCGCCGCTGCCGGCGTCGCCCCCTCGAAGGGCAGGCGGCCGGTGAGCATCTGGAACAGGCTGACGCCCAGGCTATAGATGTCGGTGCGGGGGGTGGCCGGCTGCCCCGACAGCAGCTCCGGCGCGACGTATGCCGCCGACCCCATGACCAGGCCGGTCGCGGTGTAGGTGCCGGTGGCGTCGTGGCTTCGGGCGATCCCGAAGTCGGCCAGCTTGGCGTGGATTGGTAACGGGCCGGCGGGGGCGCCGTCCGTGGCCGCCGGCTGCTGGCCAGGGGTGGGGGTGGCCGAAGGCGAGTAGAGCAGGATGTTGTGCGGCTTGACGTCGCGATGGATGATCCCCTGCCGATGGGCGAACTCCAGCGCCTCCGCCACCTGCAGGGCGACGCATACCGCCTCGGCGATGGACAGCGGGCCGCGGGCCAGGCGCTGCTGCAGCGACTCCCCCTGGACCAGCTCTATCACCAGCACCACCGTGCCGTCGGTGGTGACCCCTGAATCCAGCAGGCGCACGATGTGGCGATGCGGCAGGCGCGCCACGGCCCGCGCCTCGGCCAGGAGCCGGCGGCGTGACGGCGCGTCGGCCGCCAGATGCGGCACCAGGAGCTTGATGGCGACCGGCTGCCCGGTCTGGACATCGGTGCCCCGATGCACCCTAGCCATCCCGCCGCGGCCGATCACCGGCCCGAGCCGGTACCGCCCCAGGAGCAGGTGGTCCTCACCGCGCCGGCTGCGCTCTGGCTCGATGGAGAGGACCTGTGTCGTATCGGCTGGCACGCTCGTCATTTCACAACGTCCGTCGGCCCTGGATCGATAGGCGTCCGCCATGGCCGCAGGCCAGGCGACGCTCGCCGCACCGCCCTCCGCCGGTACGGCCCAACCAGGGGAGCGTCGCGGGGCGGACCGTGCCCTTCGTTCAGGTGCCGCACCGCCGTCCGCGGCCGGTACGGTGCAACAACCGTACCGGCCGGCCAGGAAGGGCAGACGGGCCTGGCGCGCGCCGGCGGGCCGGCAGAGCGGTGACCAGGGGGCGCGGGGCCACAGTCGACGCGGCCGGCGCCGGACGGCAGCGCAGGTAATGCGCTCACCGCAGGGCCGCCTCTAGCACGCGTCGCGCCACGGGCGCGGCCACCCGCGAGCCCTCGCCTCCGTACTCGATCATGACCACGACCGCCGCCGCCGGCGCGTCGACCGGCGCAAAGCAGGCGAACCAGGCGTGGGGCGGGCGCCCAGGAGCGGTCTCGGCGGTCCCCGTCTTGCCCGCGGCCAGCGAGGCCAGGGGAGAGCCCTGAAAGACGAACGCCGCCGTCCCATTGGGCGAGCCGATCACCCCCTGCAGGCCGGTCCGAATGGCCTGCAAGGTGGCTGCGCTCCACGGCAAGGACCGCTCCAGGGAGCCGCTGAGCGAGCGCTCCACGTTCCCGCCAGGGAGCTGGGCCCGATCCAACAGGCGCGGCCCCTTGATCGTGCCTCCCGCCGCGATGGCGGCGTAGAGACCGGCCAGCTGCAACGGCGTCACCAGCAGGTAGCCCTGGCCGATGGAGAGGTTGACCGCGTCCCCCCGCGTCCATGGCTGGCGCAGGGCCTGGCGTTTCCAGGCCGGCCCAGGCACGAGCCCGCGCGCCTCGCCGCCGGGCAGGGCGCCGGTGGGCGAGCCGAAGCCGCAGCCGGCGGCGAAGGCGGGCAGGTAGTCCTCGTCGATCTCGTCCAGGCGCTTGCCCACCTCGTAGAAGACGACGTCGCAGGACTGGGTCAGGCCGGAGACGAGGTCGATCCGGCCGTGGCCGGTCTTGAGCCAGCACTCCTGCGTCACGCCGGGCAGTCCCGTCCAGCGGCCGGTGCAGGTGAAGGTCGCGTCGGGCGGGAACGCGCCCCGCTCCAGGGCGGCGGCCATCGAGATGACCTTGAAGACCGAGCCGGGCGGGTACTGGCCCTGGGCCGGCCGGTTCAGCAGGGGCTGGCCGGGATCGGTCAGGATGGCGGTAACGCCCTGCGCGGTGGCGAAGGCGGTGGGGTCGTAGCGCGGGTAGGTGGCCAGGGCGCGGATCCCCCCGTCACGCGGATCGATCACGACCACGCTGCCGGGCCGGTTGCCCAGGGCCGCCTCGGCCTCTGCCTGCAGGTCGAGGTCGAGGGTGAGCACGACATGCTCGCCTGGCCGCGCCGGCACGGTGGAGAGCGTGGCCGCGACCTCGCCGCTGGGGGTGATGACGGTCAGGCGCCCGCCCCGCTGGCCGGCTAGCGCGCCCTCGGCGGCCGCCTCCACTCCGGCCTTGCCGATCCGGTCGCCGGCGACGTAGCCCTTCTCGGCCAGCTGCTGGAGCTCCTCCGCGCTCACCTCGCCGGTGTAGCCGACCACTGGGCCCGCCGTGGCGCCCTGCGGGTAGGCGCGCGGGCCGGTGGGGTCTGCCGCGTCGCTCAGCGCCAGCGGCCGGCCGTGCTGGTCCAGGATGGCGCCCCGCAGCGCCGGCTCGGCGAAGGCCCGCACCAGCCGCCCGCCGGCCAGCTCCGGCAGGATGACGGCGGGCGTCCAGGCCACCCGCCACTGCCCGTCCTCCCAGCGCACCGGCAGCTCATTCTCGCGCCGCAGCTCGCCGAAGCGGGCCGTGGTGTAGATGGCCTCAAAGGGGATGCTCGCCTCGCCGGCCCCGAGCGCCAGCGGCGCTGCCCCCCGCAGGGTGGCGGTAAAGCGGGTCAGCGTCATCTCGGCGGCGATGGCCTGGTGGCGCTTGACGAAGGCGTCCTGCTCAATCGCGCGCTGCGCGCCACGCGTGAGGAAGGCGTACAGCTCGCCGTAGCTGCCCGCCGCCCATGCCTGGAGGTACGCTTCGGCCACGGGCAAGGGCGACGGGCGGACCAGGGACGTGGCAAGCGACCAGGCCCGCGGCGCTGCCCATGCCGCCGCGGCCGCGGCGGCGACCGCCCCCGCCCCCACTGCCCCGTGGACGAGCACCGGCCGGCGCGGCGTGGCCAGCGCCCGCCGGAGGTGGAATGGGTCGCCGGCCGTCCCGTCCGGCGCGCAGACGACGATGGTGGCGTCGTCGCTTGCCTGGAGGTGGTCGAGGCGGGCCATCAGCGAGCGCAGGACGGCGACCGCCGGCAGGGTCGAAGTCCCGTCGGACCGGAGCTGGCGCGTGAACTCTGCGGGGTCAATGACGTTCGATACGCCGTCGGTACAGAGCAGCAGCCAGCCGTCGACGTCCCGTTCCGTGGTCAGGGCGTCAAACTCACACGCGCCCGGAAGCCCCAGGCAGCGCGTGATCACGTGGCGCATCGGGTGCTGCGCGGCCTCCCTGGTGTCCAGCCGGCCGGCCGCGATCTCTTCTGCGATCCAGGTGTGGTCGCGCGTGAGCCGGCGCACGGAGCCACCGCCGACCAGATAGGCGCGGCTGTCGCCGGCGTGCACCAGCGCGATCGAG